>NZ_JNXR01000026.1:0-108308 GCF_000725475.1 Streptomyces durhamensis | reverse complement strand
CGGCCACCCCCTCCCCCGTACCCTCGCCGGTGCGCACCGCGGCCCCGTCCCCCGTACCGGCCACTCCCACCCCGGTGCCGGCACCGGCACACGCGCAGCCGAGCCCCCTACCCTCCCCTCCCGCACACGCGACCCCGAGCCACGTGCCCGCACCGAAGCGGCACGGGCACGTCCCGCACCACGGTCCCGCCGCACCGGCGCCGGTTCCGCAGCACCACTGAGCACCACCGAGTCAGGTACCGGAAGCGGGCCGGCGTCCCTCGGCGCCCCGCTTCCGGTTCCGGGAGCCCCATGACGACAGCCACAGCACCGGCGGCCCTGCCCTGGGACCGGGCCGGCGCCCCGGAACATCCCGCACCCTGGCGACGGTTCGGACGGGCGCTGCGGACGCGTCTGCTCGCCCGCGCCCGTACGGACACACCCACCGGCCCGGCAGGACCCGGTACGGGCACCGGCACCGCCGCGGTCGCCATGTCTGGCCCCGAACAGCCGACCGGGATCGAGGAGTTGTACCACCATCGCCGGCTCTCCCTGGTCCGGCTGGCGGTGCTGCTGGTGGACGACCTGCCCACGGCCGAGGACGTCGTCCAGGACGCCTTCACCGCGCTCTTCCGCCGGCACGGTCACCGGCTCGCCTCGCTAGACGACCCGGAGGCGTACCTGAGGACCAGCGTGGTCAACGGGGCCCGCTCGGTGCTGCGCCGGCGCAGGACGGTACGGGCGCACACCCCCGCCCCCGAACAGCACGCGCCCGCCCCGGAGGAGGACGTGCTGCTGCACGAGGACCACCGGGAGGTGCTGGCGGCGCTGCGCACGCTGACCCGGCGGCAGCGGGAGGTACTGGTGCTGCGTTACTGGTCGCACCTGAGCGAGGCCGAGATCGCGGCGACGCTCGGTCTGTCGCGGGGTGCCGTCAAGTCCACGGCCAGCAGGGCCCTGGACGCTCTCGGCCGGCGTCTGGAGGTGCTGCGATGAACGAGTCCGGTACCGGTACCGCGTGGACGCCGGTCGAGGAGCGGCTGCGGTCCGCGCTGGCCGCGCGGGCCCACTCCGTCGGCCCCGCCGACCTGCGGCCCCTGCGCCCGCCGACGGCGGCACGGTCCCGCCGGGTACTGCTGCGCCGGGCCGTCGTGGGCGCGCTGGTGCTGGCGGCGGTGGCCGCGCTGGTGTTCTTCACCGTGCGCGACGGCACGTCCCGCCCGGCCGAACCGGCCCGCGTCCCGCGTCCGACGATCGGCACCCCGTCCCCGGTACCGAGCACGGTCACCCCGTCCACGGCCGAGCCGTCGCCGAGCGCACCGCACCCGTGACTCCGGCGCCGTCAGCGGGCGACGCGGCGAGCCGGGATGGTCGGCCACGGCCTGCCCAGGGCCCGCCGGAGACAAGTCAGCCGATTGACCCGGCCACGCAAAATAGGTGTTTCCGCACTCACCGGTAGGACGCCGGCCCCGCTAGGTTGGGCGGCATGAGCAATCTTGACCGCGCGCCCGTGCCCAGTGTCTGCGGCGGTCGCGGATTCGTCGTCGCCGAGCCCGTCCGCGAACTGCTGAGCCCGCGTCAGGTGAGGCTGGGCGAGTCGACCGAGGTACGCCGGCTGCTGCCGAACCTCGGACGTCGCATGATCGGCGCGTGGGCCTTCGTCGACCACTACGGCCCGGACGACATCGCCGACGAACCCGGGATGCAGGTCCCGCCGCATCCGCACATCGGGCTGCAGACGGTGAGCTGGCTGCACGAGGGCGAGGTGCTGCACCGCGACTCGACGGGCAGCCTGCAGACGATCGGGCCCCGGCAGCTGGGCCTGATGACCTCGGGCCGCGCGATCAGCCACTCCGAGGAGAGCCCGCGCCCGCACGCCCGCTTCCTGCACGGCGCCCAGCTGTGGGTCGCGCTGCCCGACGAACACCGCCACACCGACCCGAGGTTCGAGTACCACCCGGACCTGCCGACGGTCACCGCGCCCGGCCTGACCGCCACGGTGATCCTGGGCGCCCTCGACGGCTCCGCCTCGCCCGGTACGACGTACACCCCGATCGTCGGCGCCGACCTCGCCCTCACCCGGGGCGCCGACGTACGCCTGCCCTTGGAGCCCGACTTCGAGTACGGCGTCCTGGCCATGTCCGGAGAGGTCCACGTGGACGGCGTACCGGTGCTCCCCGGTTCCCTGCTCTACCTCGGCTGCGGCCGCTCCGAACTCCCGCTGCGCGCCGAGTCGGACGCCGCAATCATGCTCCTGGGCGGCGAGCCGTTCGCGGAGGAGCTGGTCATGTGGTGGAACTTCGTCGCCCGCTCCCAGGACGAGGTCGTACAGGCCCGCGAGGACTGGATGAAGGGCACCCGGTTCGGCGAGGTGAAGGGCTACGACGGTGCTCCGCTGCCAGCACCCGAGCTGCCGCCGGTGCCGTTGAAACCGCGCGGAAGGGTGCGCTGACCTGGGAAAACTCGGATTTGCGGTCCAGGGCATTCGAGACCGTCTCTTCGCCTGTCGTCCCACGACGATCGCTGGTGGCGCGGCCCTTGAATGCGGCCTCGGGGACGGCTCCGAGGCCGCCCGCGCTTCCGGAGCTCTTCGCCCCTGTGATGGGGGCGTGACCGGCCAGACCACGGACAGTCGGGCGGGACCCCGACCGCGCGGTACGCGGAGGTCCTGCGATGGGGCCACGGCCTGGCAGGCCACGGAGACCGGATGGCGGGAGGGCAGCTCGACACGGAGACGGTCGCCCCTGCGGTTTGGCCGTCGGGGTGACACAGGAGCGGGGGTGGGTGGCCGACGGTGGCCAGCCGGGCGCGGTGGTGCTCAAGCAGGCGCCGTGCCCTTCACTGTCCGGGCGGTACCAGTCACTGCAGAAACAGCGTGTACCCCTTGTCTTCGGGTACAGCGATTGAATGAGGATTGCCTTGGCAGCATGCGGAACTCACTGAAAGCGATGTGTTCGTGACCCGTCTCGACGACTCCGGCGGCGACCGTGTGGAGGGACCGGGCGATAGCCCGGACACAGTCGCGCTGGAGATCGCCGATGCCGTGGAGAGTCTGACGAACCTGTGGTCGCTGGCTGCGCAGGAGTCGGCCCTGCGCCTGTCTCTGCACCAGCTGCGGGCTCTGCGTGCGCTTGAGGCGGCACCGGATCTGAATCTCACCGGATTGGCAGAGCGGCTGGACATAGGACTTCCCACGGCCAGCCGGCTCTGCGACCGACTGGAGGCGGCGGGGATGCTGGAGCGTAAGCTGCATCCGGAGAAGCGCCGCGAGGTCCGGCTGAGTCTCACCGTGCAGGGGCGCCGTGTGCTGGACGATGTGGCGGAGCGGCGGACCCAGGCTCTGACGGTTGCACTGAGGGCCATGGAGCCGGCGGAACGGTCAGCGCTGAGCCGTGGGATGCAGGCGTTTTTCGCCGCTCGGAGTGGGGCGCTGCCTCCGGCCGAGCCACCGGACGCGCGGTGAGGGTCAGGCGCCTTCCGGGGTGAGCGGTGCTCTCTCGGCGGCTCTGCCGGTCCAGTCGAGGCAGACGACCGCGGCATCGGAGGTGAGGTCCTTGCTGCCGAAGTGTTCGATCAGGCCGGCGACGACCGCCCGCGCCGTCTCGTGCGGCGGGGTCTGGCGGGTCGCGCTCAGGATCTGGCGCAGGGCGCGTTCCCCGAAGATGTCTCCGGTCGCCGAGCGGGTGCCGTGCACGCCGGTGCTGATGGCGACGAGGCGGTCCCCGGGTTCCACCTGGAAGGTCTGCTCCTCGTACGGGGTCTCCTCGAACATGCCCAGTGGGAGCTGCGCTTCCAACTCGATCAGATCGATGCCGGTGGCCCGCAGGCGGTACAGCTGGGGGGAGCCGGCGTCGACAGCGCGCACGGTTCCGGTGTCCAGGTCGAAGCGGAGCAGCAGCGTCGAGGCGTACACCTTGCCGCCGTACGTGGCGTACACGGCCTGGTCTGCCAGGGCGGCCTGGTCGGCGAGGCCGATACCGGCGCGGCGGGCGTTGCGCAGGGCGCTCACCGCGAGGTTGGTGAGCAGCGAGGCGTCGATGCCCTGGCCCATGCCGTCGGTGACAGTGAGGGTGAGATGGTCGGCGCTGGTGGACCAGTCGAAGTTGTCGCCGCCGACGGCGTAAGCCGGCTCCAGGTGGGCCCCGATCGTGTACTCCCGGCGTGCACAGCCGCTCCCCGGCAGGAGCTGCCACTGCATCTCGGCGGCGAGGGTGAGGCGGCGGGTACGACGGGCCTGCAGGTACAGGTCGGTGTCCCGACCGGCGGTGGCGACCTCGTGGCCGAGCGCTGTGGCGAACTCGCCGAGCCTGAGCACGGTGGCCGGGTCCGCGGAGGTGGCGGGTACGCGGATGGAGAGGATGCCGAGCCGGTCACCGCGGACGGTGATGGGCAAGTGGACCCGTTCCATGGTCGTGTCGGGGATGACCTCGACCACCGGTCTCTGGGTGGTGAACGCGGTGCCGGCGGGGCCGTCGTGCGCGGAGACCGGCTCGCCGGTGTGTGGCAGGTGTGTGACGGGTTGCAGCACTGTCAGACCGTAGTCGGCCAGGAGCAGTGTGACGTCCCGTGCGCCGAAGCCCTCGGCCAGGAGGGATCCGGCGGTGGCGACCAGCGCGTGGGGCGGGACGGCGCGCAGTCGGCTCTCCGCGGACGAGAACGGTTCAAAGGCATTCACGGCGTCCACCCTCTCCCCTTGTGGCCTCCACGCTATCGCGGTGAAGGCTGGATCCGGACCGGTCGGACAGGACCACGGCCAGCCGCTGCAGGGATTCGTTACCGACTGTGTCCGGCATCGCTTGCGGCGTGGTGCGGCACAGCAGGAGGCAGACGTCGTCGTCGCGTTCGGAGTCGTGCACCAATGGCTTGAGGAGTGACTCGGCGCAGGTTTCGAGATCTTCCAGGTCGGACTCGCTCAAAGCGGCCAGGGTGCGGCTGAGCAGCTCGATACCCGGATCGAGCCCGTGGGCACGCCGTTCCACCAGGCCGTCGGTGTACAGGACGAGCATCGAACCGGGCGGCAGTTCGGCCGTGTGGTCTTCGTATGCGTAGGGCAGGGGGACGCCCAGCATGAGACCGGGTTTGGTGTCCAGGATTCGTACGCTGCCGTCGGGCGCGCGGACAACGGCCGGCGGGTGTCCGGCTGCGGCCCACGCGACCTGTGGGTCGCCGGGCCGGAAGCGGGCGATCATGGCGGTTGCGTACAGGTTCGGCTGCAGGTGGCGCAGCATGCGGTGCAAGCGGGTCAGGATCTGTGCGGGGCTGTCGTTCTCTACGGCGTAGACGCGCAGAGCGGTACGCAGCTGGCCCATGATCACGGCGGCGTTCAGCCCGTGTCCGGTGACGTCTCCTATGACCGTCAGCAGGCTGCCGTCGGGCTGGGGAAACGCGTCGTACCAGTCGCCGCCGATGTTGAGCCCGCGGGTGGCGGGCAGGTAGCGGGCGGCCAGCCGGAGGCCGTCAGCGGTGGGCAGGTCGGTGAGCTGAGCGCGTTGCAAGGCCTCGGCGGTCTCCCGGTGCTGCTCGTATCGGAGGGCGTGGTCCAGGGCGATGGCGGTGCGGCGGGCCAGTTCGACCAGCATGACGCTGGTGTCCGCGTCGAAGCGGTCACCGTAGCGAGTGAGTGTCAGCACGCCCAGGCTCCGGCGCACGGTGAGGGGGATGCTGAGAACGGGCCCGGTGGGGTTCAGTGCGGAGGGCGGAAGGTCGTCGATACCCGGGAGCTCCCCTGGGTACGGTGCCGCGTGGTGAGGGCGGTCGGTGCGAGCGGCGGCCACCGCGGCGGCTGAGTGAGCACCGTTCCCGGCCGCCTGCTCGTCGTCGAAGATCCAGACGTCGACGTGGCTGGCGTACTCGGGGACCAGCAACTCGGGAAGCCGGCGCAGGATGTCCCTGTGGTCGAGGGACGCGGTCACGGCCGCGCTGGCGTCGGCGAGGAAGGTCAGCAGGCGCCGTGCCTTCTCCGCCTCGCCGCGCGCGGTCCGTTCGGCTTCGAGTAGTTCCCGCTGGGTGAGCACGGCAGCGTCCAGTTCGGCGTGAAGGGCGAAGACCCCCTGGTTGGTCTGGTGCAGTTCCTCGCGGTGGACGCCCAGCAGCCTTTCCGTCTCATCCAGCCTCGCCAGGATCGCCGCGGTCTCCTCGTCCGCCGAGAGGACGGCCTCGACAGGGTTGTCGTCCAGGGCTGCCAGGCCCGGCACGTTCTCCGTCACGGGGCCGGGGCAGGCGAGAGTGAGCTGCCAGGGCGGCATCGGGTCGTATATCGGCGGGGTAGGTCGTACGACGGCCCGGACGTGCCCGGCGCGGTCAGGGCCGGTCCGCCGGACGGTGAGGGTGAGTTCCGCACCACCTTGGCCGAGAGATTGGCGAAGCCGTGCTGTGAGCTCGGTGAGGAAGCGGGCCCGCTCGACCTCGGGCGCGCCCAGGGCGGCCGTGAGGCGCGCAGCGAAGATCCGGGCGCGAGCGGCTTCCGCGGCCGAGGTGATCTTCCGAACCTCAGGCGTGATCATGGGTGCCGGTCCGCAGGGTCGGAGGCCAGGACGGCCACGCTGGTGTCGTCGCGCACGGGGCTGGCGGCGCTGTTGGCATCCCGCAGGATGGTTGCGGCCACCACCGCCGGATCTTGAGCGAGGAGACCGGGATCATCGGGGGGCACCCACCGGCTGGGCAATCCGTCGCTGTGCAGGACGAGCAGGCTGCCCGGCTTCCAGGACCGTCGCTGTACGGGCACCGTCGCCGGGAACTGGGCGCCGACGATGCCAGGGTGGGAGACAAGGTGCTGCCATGAGCCCGCGGTGTACAACCGGGCGCCGATGTTCCCGACCCCGGTGAACGTGAGTTCCGCGCTGTCCAGGTCCAACTGAGCCACGGCGACGGCCGCCCCGCGCGTAGGCCGCAGGGCCGGGTGCATCTGGCGCAGGATCTCCGCGGGCGGCAGGTGCGCAGTGCGGTGCAGTGCGTCGACCGCCGCGTTGGACGCGTGCGCGGCCTTGGCGCCGTGGCCCAGGCCGTCGGCGAGCATCAGGGTCGGACGAGAGCCCCGGCGGACGAAGCTCCAGGCATCTCCGGAGTGCTCGGCCTGTGCCAGCGGTACGTTGATCCCTCCTACGGTCGGGCCCGGTTGCCCGTTTCCAGGCCCGGTGGTGCCGGGCGCCTGGTCGATCCGGGCCACGGCAACGGTGCCCCGGTGCGTGCTGTACAGGTCGAACGCGCTGGATATGCGCAGGCAGGTGCCCAGACCGGCACCGAGCGACGCCTCGCTGGTGGTGTAGCCGTCACGCATCGCCGCGCTGACATCGTGAATGCCGGAGCCGTGGTCGAGAGCGGTGAGCTGCACCACCGGAGCGCGGGTCTCCTCCCGCACTCGGTCGACCAGGCCGATCACCATGCGGCCGCCGTTGGCATGCTTGAGCAGGTTGGTGGCCAGCTCGGTGGCCACCAGAGCGGCGACCGCGGTGCGGTGCGGGTCGAGGCCGGCCAGGAGGCTGGCCTCCTCGGCCGCCACACGGACATCCCTTACACGCGTGGAGTCGTGCACCGGAACGTCCCAAACGCGCGTCATCACGCCCCCAGGCGAGCTGCGGGTACGCCTGTAGCCCAGGCGATGATGTTGACTGTGGTGCCCCGGCCGGGTTCGGTGTCGATCTCGAACTCGTTCACGAGGCGTTTGGCGCCGCTCAGCCCGAGCCCCAAGCCTCCGCCGGTGGTGTATCCATCGGTCATGGCCAGCTGGACATCACGGATTCCTGGGCCGGTGTCAACGAAGGAGAGGCGCAGACCACGGGTCACACCTTGGACGAGCGAACTGATCTTCACGTGCCCGCCGCCACCGTGGACCAGGGTGTTGCGGGCCAGTTCGCTGGCCGCGGTGACCACTTTCGTCTGCTGCACCAGACCGAAGCCGAGTTCGGCGGCGGACTGGCGTACCTGCTGACGGACCCATGCGAGGTCCGCGTCCGAACCGATCGACAGACGCGTCACCGTGGCGGGGTCGGAGTCCGGCATCACGTCCCCCTCTCGCGCCTGTTGGATGCGCTCGGCGGGGACGGCTGCGTGAGCAGTTCCAGTGCGCGTTCGACATCGAGGGCGGTGGCCAGGCCGGGCAGGGTGAGGCCCAACTCGACCAGCGTGATCGCCACGGCCGGTCGCATGCCGGCCAGGACGGTGCGGGCCGCCAGCAGGCTGGCGCCGGCGGCGATCTCGGCGAGAACGCGTCCCAGGAAGGAGTCGACGATCTCCACTCCGGAGATGTCGATGACCACACCGCTGGCCTTGCTTTGGGCGATTCGGTGGGCGATGTCGTGCTGGAGCTGTTCGGCCAGGCTGTCGTGCAGCTCGCCCTGGAGGCTGACCAGCAGGGTCTCCCCCAGTGCCAGGACCGGCACCGCGGTTGCGCGGTCCGGGATGCGAGCGGTCACGTCAGGCCGCCCTCGGGGACACTTCGATGCCCTGCTGACCGAGGGCGTAGGCAAGGGCGTCGGCGAGCGAGGCACGGGTGGGTACGGAACCCAGGTCGATGCCGAGCTGCACGATGGTCTGCGCGATGGCCGGACGGATGCCCGAGACGATGCACTCGGCGCCCATCAGGCGGGCCGCGGCGACCGTCTTCATCAGATGCTGCGCGACGAGCGAGTCGACCGTGGGGACACCCGTGATGTCCAGAATGGCATAGCGGGCACGCTGAGTGACGATGCCCTCCAGCAGGGATTCCATGACGACCTGGCTACGGGCACTGTCCAGCGTGCCGATCAGCGGAACAGCGACTACGCCTTCCCACAGGTTGATCACCGGGGTCGCCACCTCGAGCAGCTGCTGCCGCTGCCGGGCGATCAGCTCCTCCCCCGCACTGAGCGCCGTCCGCATCACCACCAGGCGCAAGGTGCCCATCAGGGCGGTCAGCGCCAGCAGGTTCTCAGTCATTGCCGGAGCGGAGGAGTCCGGGAAATCCGCCCGGAGCAGCTCGGCAACCGGCGTGCGCAGGGCGGCGACCTCGTCCACGATCTGGGCGGGGCTCGATCCGGTGCGGGTCCGGGAACCAGCCATGCTCCCAAGCTGCTCGCGGACGCTGTCAAAACCGGGTGCTTCGATGTCCTCCAGCCGCCCGGCCGACGCCACGTCGGCCAGGGCGTCCACAACGGCCTTGCACGCCTCTACGGCCTCGTCGCGCGAAACGGTGAAGACCGCCCGGAACAGCGGGGCATCGGCCCAGCGTTGAGCGATCTGCTCCCGGCGGCGCTCCAGGAAGCTCCCCAGCTGGCGCGCCGTGGATGCGACCGACTCTTGCTCCGACACCTGCATCGTCTCCTTCGTACCGGCCCAGCGGCCGTCACTCGGCCACACTTGCCAAGAGCCGATTATTGCCGCATGGCAAACGTTAGCGCCGGGGCCGTGACCCAACCAACACGCGATCGACACATCTCGCCGAGAGGGGTTCGCGATCCGGTCAGCGGCCGTGCCAGTCGAGGCAGACGACGAGGGCGTCGTCGTCGGGGGCGGGCCGGCCGCGGTGTCCGGTGAGCTCCCGGAGGATGGCGCGCGGCACCTCGGCAGCGGGAAGCAGCCGGGTGGCCTGGATCGCCCGGGTCAGCGCGGCGTCGCCGTACGCCTCGCCCTTGGGGTCGGCGACTGCGTACACCCCGTCACTGACGAAGACGAGCCGATCGCCGGGCTGTACATGGAACTCCTGGCCCACATAGTCGGTCTCCTCGAACATGCCCAGCGGGAGCTGCGCCTCGAAGGTGACGCGTTCTACAACGCCGTCACGCAGTCGCAGCATCTGGGGCGAGCCCGCGTCCACGACCTTGGCCCGGCCCGTCGCGAGGTCGAAGTCGAACATGAGCATCGACAGGTAGCAGCGGCCGCTGTAGTGGGCGTAGACCGCCTGGTCGGCCAAGGCCGCCTGGTCGTCGATGGCGATCCCGGCACGCCGCGCGTTGCGGAGAGCGTTGATGGCCAGGTTGGTGAGCAGGGAGGCCTCTATGCCCTCGCCCATGCCGTTGGTGACGTACAGCATCAGGTGGTCGGCCGTGGCTGACCAGTCGAAGTTGTCACCGAAGATCGCGTACGCCGGCTCCAGCTGCGCGCCCAGTTCGTATTCGGGGCGGGAGCAGGAGCGGCCGGGCAGCAGCTGCCACTGCATCTCGGCGGCCAGGGTGAGCCGGTCCTTGCGCCGTGCCTGCAGGTAGATGTCGGTGTCCCGCTCGGCGACGACCACCTCATGCCCGAGCACCTCGGCGATGTCCATGAGCTCGCCCAGCAGGTTCTGCACCTGGCCGTCGTCCGGCAAGGCCACAGCCAGGACGCCCAGCCGGTCCCCGCGCACGCTGACCGGCAGGTGAACGCGCACACGGCCGTCCCCCTTGGATTCGACGACCGGTTCCTGAGCGCCGAAAGCCCGGCCCACCACGCTGTTGTGCACGGACACCGGCTCCACGGTGTGTGGCAGCACCGACAGTGGCTGGAGCACGGTCAGGCCGTAGTCGGCCATGAACAGCTCCACGGACTCCGCGGCGTACTGCTCAACCAGTACACGACGGACGGCGTCGAGCAACTCGTGGGGTGCCGCCGTACGCAGGGCGCGCTCGACGGCCACAAATCTGTTCACGATGGTAAATACACCAATCTTTCGACGGACACTTAACCGACCTCGCTCATGCAACGAGGTCGTACGATTGAGGCCGCGCCAAGCCGTCCGGACCGTCCAAACCCTCTGTAGCCGCTGCGTGCGCCTAGTAGGCTGGCGGCCGTCCCAGTGCCTGCGAGAGTGTGACAGTGGCTGCTTTCCGCCCCCACCCGGAACCCGTCGAGGTCGCCCGTGTGACCGCCACGGCCGCAGAGTTGCTGGAAGTCCTGTGGGGCCGGGCATCCACCGCCCCGGCGTCCGCCTCCCAGATGCGGGTGCTGCTGACCCTCGAGCACCAGGACGGTATCAACCTGCGCACGCTGAGTGACGCACTTGCCTCCACCCCTCCGTCCACCAGCCGACTGTGTGACCGCCTGGTGGCCGCCGGCCTCGTCGAGCGCGTGGTCAGTGCGGCCAATCGGCGCGAAGTACAGCTGCACCTGAGCAGCCGGGGCCGAGCCTTCCTGGACGACCTTCGCACACGCAGGGAGCAGGAGCTGCAGGCGGTACTGGCCCTCATGCCCGCAGGCAAGCGAACGGCGCTGCGGGAGGGTCTCGAGGCATTCTGCCGCGCGGCAGCACTGCAGATACACGACAAAGCACAGCAACCGGACGACCGGAGCGCCTGAACGCACGACCGCCCCACCCGACTCCCCGACACTGCGGGGCATTGGTGGCCAGCGCACGGAGCAACCTCCGCCCACCGGAACATTCCACATCCTTCCCACTGCAGCACGACACGGCTACTTTCTTGCCCTAAGGCCATTATTGTCAAATGGCAACAGACGCCTTGGGGTCCCTCCTGACCCCGGATACCCCAAGACGGCCCGCAGTCGACTGTGGGCCACGCCCCAAAGTCCGAAAGGCCTGGTCGGCAGGCCTGAAGAGGGCCTTCGTGGCCACCTCGGGCTGCACCTGGAACCAACTCCCGCCCGGGTTCGGACTGTCGGGGGTCACCGCCTTCCGACGGTTCACCGAGTGGACGGAGGCCAGGGTGTGGGCCAAGCTCCACCGCCTGGTCCTGGACGAACTCGGCGCCCGGGGTGAGCTCGACTGGTCGCGGTGCGCGATCGACTCCGAGGGCCTACCCCTGTCGCTCGGCATCTCCGCCGCCAACCTCCACGACAGCCAGGCGTCGCCTTCACCTCCGTCGCAGCGACCCTCATGTGCCACCGCGGACTCACCAAGTGAAATGGCGTCTAAGGGCCTGATCCCACCTGCGGACCATCCGCGTGGGGGTGTCATCGCCGACTCCCTCCTGCGGCGGCGGCAACATCCTCGGTGGGTCCATGGATGAAGGTAGCCGGGCGGGGTAACAGAGCTGCTGCCCGTGTAGAGCCCGTTCGAGGAGAGCTTGTGACCGAACCAGCAGGTCTGAGTGTCGAGGTGTCCGTGATCGGCTCCGACGCCGCGATCATCACCGTCTATGGGGAGCTGGACGTCGACACTGGCCTCGTCCTGCAGCACCAACTCGCCGGCCAGGCAGTGCACGGACGACGTCATCTGGTGCTGGACTTGGCGGAAGTGCCGTTCATGGACTCCTCTGGGCTGGGCGTCATCATCCGGGCCGCCAACGAGGTGCGTAACATCGACGGATCCGTGTCCCTGGCCGCCCCCAGTCAAGTGGTACGACGTCTTCTCGATCTGACCGGCGTCGGCATGAGCTGCCGGATATTCGACAGCGCGGACGCAGCCTGCGAGGCCCTCCTCGGTCAAGGCGGTGATGCCGTGAACACCGTGGCGGGCGAGGCGGCTCGATAGACGATGAAGTCCTTACCAAGAGGGCGACGACGGGCCAGCCAGCCACGGCAAGGCACTCGATCAGGTGCAGCAGTCCCCAGCGCCTGTTCGAGAAGCTCCTGGCTTGCGACGCGGCGACTCGTCGCCCAGTGTCTGGGCTGCGCAATACCCGCCAGTCCTCCATAGATTATCGACACCCTCACCCGGACAGTGCACGCCTTACTGAAGGACGTATTCCGATGTGACCGGGCTAGACATGCTTATGCTTCATGACCAATCACGGGTCGCCGGCCCTGTGGAGTTGTGCCTCCTCGACCACGGCGGCACCGAGCGCAGGCTGGAGGTGACCGAGCGCGCGGGTCACGTCTGGCACGGGTACGTGCCAGACGTGCAGCCGGGACAGCTCTACGGCTATCGCGTCCCCGGCCCCTGCGACCCCGCCGCGGGACACCGCTGCAACCCCGACAAGCTCCTGCTGGGCCCCTGCGCGCGAGCGATCGACGGCACTGTGGATCAGGACCTGTCACTGTTCGGCTACCAGCTGGACGCGCCCGACGAGCCGAACCACGACGACAGCGCGGCACACCAAGCACACTCCGTCGTGGTCAACTCCGCCTCCGGCTGGGCCAGGACCGGCCGCCGGACCGGCCCTGGCACGAGACGGTCGTCTACGAGGCACACGTCAAGGGCCTCACCACCCCGTCCCGATGTCCCAGAGGAACTCCGCGGCACCTACACAGCACGAGGCCGGCATCGCGCACCGGCAACTCCCTGCTGATGCGCCACCCCAACGTGCTGCAGCTCATCATGGACTCCCTGCGCCACCGCCTCGCGCGACCTCCACGATGACGGGCGCCTCCTTGCGCGGCGGTCAACTTCGTCGTCGCCCACGACGGCTTCACTCTGCGTGGCCTCGTGTCGTACAACGACAAGCACAACGAGGCGAACAGTGAGAACAACGAGGACGGCGAGAACCGCAACCGTTCGGGGAACTGCGGTACCGAGGGCGACACCGACGACTCCGCCGTGCTGGCCCTGCGAGCCAGGCAGCAACGCAACTTCCTGACCACCCTCCTGGTGGCCCAGGGCATCCCGATGCTCGCCCACGGCGACGAATCAGGTCGAAGCCAACGCGGCAACAACAACGCCTGCTGCCAGGACGGTCCGCTGTCGTGGGTCGACCGGTCACTGGCCGAGCAGGACTCCGGCCTATGGAGGATGAACGAGGACGACTGGGCACGACCGGACGCCCATGCCGTCGGCCTTTACCTCAACGGGGATGCCATCACTGAACCGGACCCGCTGGGTCAAAAGGTCCAGGACGACTCCCTTCTGCTGCTGTTCAACGCCTGTGCCGCAAACGTGGACTTCACGCTCCCCGAGGCACAACACGCGCAGACATGAAGACAGTCCGGGCGACACTGCGCAGCCCCAGGGCGCCGACGAGACCGAACTCAAAGCGCAGGCGGCCACGACCTTGGAGCCACACCGCTCAGTCGTGCTGCGCCGCACGTCGTAGCCCTCCCGCAGCAGGGCCTGGTGCGGAACCCGCCTACCACTCGACGCCACTCCTGCCATACGCATCCGTCATGGACGTCGGCGGCCGAAGGCGGCGAGTCGACCTCTGGCAGGGTCTGACCTGGCATCCGTCCGATCACAGGAAGCGGTGGATCGGGGTGACGGCGGCCTCCTCGACGCGCTGAAGTAGCTTCCGCCGTCTCCATCGAGTGAGGTCGATGTCGACGCTGCGCAGGAGGTCCGCGTCGTAGTCGCGATCCAGTTCGGCGGTGAACGTCTCGTCCAGGACGGCGAGCATGACCTCCTCGTCGTGATCCATGGAACGGCGGTTGAAGTTGGTGGACCCGATCAGGGCGGCGACCGAGTCCACGGTGATGATCTTGGCGTGCATCATGGTCGGCTGGTACTGACGGACGTGCACACCTGCTTCCAGCAGACGTGTGTAGTGATGTTGGCCGGCGAGCTGGCAGGCGCGCTGGTCGGTGTGTGGGCCCGGAAGCAGGATCTCCACCCGTACCCCTCGGCGGGCGGTCTGGCACAGCAGGTCGATGAAGTAGGTGTCGGGTGCGAAGTAGGCGGTGGCGAGGCGGAAGCGTTCCTCTGCGGAGGTGAGCATGACGCGGATGAGGGTCTGCATGTCCTGCCAGCCGATGCTGGCGGAACCGCGTACGACCTGGACGACCGATGAGCCGGCCTGCGGGTGCTCGATGAAACGGTCACGGTCGTCGTAGAGCTCGTCGTGGCACTCAGCCCAGTTCTGCGCGAACGCGGCCGCGATGCCGTCCACGGCTGGTCCGCGCACCTGGACGTGAGTGTCGCGCCACTCCGCCGGGTTGCGGGCGTCGCCGCACCATTCCTCCGCGATGCCGACACCGCCGGTGAATGCGGTGTGCTCGTCGACGACGAGAGCCTTGCGGTGGCAGCGGTGGTTCTGCTTGAACGGCGACAGCCAGACGGGCTTGCGGAACCAGGCCACCTGGACGCCTGCCGTGCACATGAGATCGAGCAGTTGCTGTTCGATCTCCTTGGCGCCGAAGCCGTCCAGCAGCAACCTGACTCGCACCCCCGCCCGGGCGCGGTCGGCGAGAGCGAAGGCGAAGTCCCGGGCGATCTGACCACGCCAGTACACGAACGTCATCATGTCGATCGTGTACCGGGACGAATGGATCGCCCTGAGCATCGCGGGGAAGATCTCATCGCCGTTGCGCAGGGGAACGAGGTCGTTGCCTTCGGTGGCGGCCACCCCGATCAGCCGCTCGAGCCGACGGCGCAGTCGTTGTTTGCGTAGCGCCGCGTCGGATGCGGTGCCATGCGCCGGGGCTGCCGGTTTGCCGTCGAGGATCACGCCGTATCTCCCATTCGACCCACGAGGACGAATCGTTGAGGACTGCTGCTGGGGCCTGAGAAGCAACATGCCCGGCGGGCACCGCCGCATGTCGGCGGCGGCTCGATCGTGGCTCTGCCCGCGATTTCCGCGATCCCGGAGATCAGGGGCGATCCCCCGAAGACCCTGGATGAAGGGCGAGAGCCATGACGAGTCTGCTGACCGATCACTCGACGGTCCTGTCCCTGGCCCGACATGCACCGGGGCCGGCCACAGCCCGCTCTTGCCGACCACGTCGGCTTCGAGGATCACGACCTCGAGGTGTGCGAGGCCCTGACGGCTCTGAAGCCGGTGGTCGCAGCACTGCCGAAGCGCGATCGAAAGATCCTCGCCATGAGGTTCAGCAACGACATGACGCAGCGCGAGATCGCCGCCGAGCTCGGTCTCACCCAGATGCACGCCTCTGGTTCACTCGCTGACGGAATGGAGCGCGTCCGCCTTCTGGGCGGCCCCAGACGAGGCAGCGCCGGAAGAGTGAACCGACACCTGGCCTTCTGTGCCAGGGGTACACGGACGACAGGCCACGTTGGTTCGGAAAGCAGCCAGACGGCCTGTGCGCCGGGGGCGTCCGAGACGGCCCGGCTGCGTGCCGCCGGGAGCGGGCGTTTGCCCGCTCCCGGGCGCGGTGCCTGCACGGAAGGCGCCCTCGGCGGAGGCCGAGTGACGCGAACCGCAGTGGGAACGGGTGCGAGGCACGCAGTTGGGGGTAAGGGGGGTCCATGAGTGATCGAGCCCGGGATCGCATCGGGAGGCTCCTGCGCGCCGTCGACCAGTCGCTGTTCCAGAGCGTGGCAGCGCGCGAGTGGCCAGCAGCCGAAACGGTGCTGCCGAGGCTGAGCCGGAGCGCCAACCACGGTCTGCTGTGGGGAGGGGTCGCTCTTGGTGTGTGGGTTCTCGGGGGCGTGCGCGGCCGTCGCGCCGCCGTCCGCGGGATGACCTCACTGGCGCTGGCCTCCATCACGGTGAACACCGTCGGCAAACGCTCCGTCGGCCGGGCCAGGCCCATACTGGATGCCCTCCCGGTCGTCCGGCATCTGCCCCGCCAGCCCTTCACAAGTTCCTTTCCCTCCGGGCACGCCGCCTCGGCCGCCGCGTTCGTAGCCGGGATCGCCCTGGAGGCACCGCAGCTGGGTGCCGCATTGGCGCCGCTGGCAGCATCAGTTGCCTTCTCCCGCGTCTACACCGGCGTCCACTGTCCAGGCGATGTCCTTGCCGGCGCGGCTCTCGGGGTAGGCGCAGCCTATGCGGTGCGCGGCCTGGTGCCGTCCCGCTCGCAGATGCCTCCGCCGGCCAGGCCACGGGCGGACGTACCCGCGCTTCCCGACGGGGAGGGGTTGACCGTCGTCGTCAACCCGTCCTCCGGCAGTCAGCCCCAGCTCGCCGACCCCATCAAGCAGTTGAGAGCGATGCTGCCGCGGGCCGAGGTCGTGCTCTACGACGATGCCTCCGGGCCTCTGTCCAAGGTGCTCGCCAAGGCCGCCCGGGAGGCTGCTAACCGCGGCGGCGCGCTGGGCGTGTGCGGTGGCGACGGCACCGTGAACGCCGCTGCGGCGGCCGCGCTCGCAGTCGGCGTGCCTCTCATGGTGCTCCCCGGCGGTACGTTCAACCACTTCGCCGCCGACCTCGGCGTCGACACAGTAGCCGACGCCTGCACCGCGGTGGTGCAAGGCCAGGCCGTCCGTGCCGACGTCGGCCGGATCAGGCCTCTGCAGGCGGTGGGCGACGACGTCGATCCGGCCTACTTCCTCAACACCTTCAGCATCGGCGTCTATCCGGAACTGGTACGGCTGCGCGAACGATGGTCCCCCAGGATCGGCGGACCGCCAGCCACCATCCTCGGCGTCATGCGGATTCTGCGCCAGGCCGGTCCGCTACAGGTCGAGGTGAACGGACACCGCCGGTCGCTGTGGCTGCTCTTCGCTGGGAACGGTGTGTACCGTAGCGTCGGCATCGCCCCGGTCCGACGCCACGACCTGGCCGACGGCATGCTCGACGTGCGCGTTGCCCATGCCGGCCGTTTCGCCCGCACCCGCCTGCTGGCAGCAGCCTGCGTCGGTCGACTGGCGAGGACACCGTTCTACGCAGCGGCGACGCCGAAGCGTCTCGTGATCTCCGGCCTGCCCGAAGAAGCCTGCATGGCCTACGACGGCGAGGTGACCGACGCGCCTCCTGCCCTCGTCCTCGACAAGCTCGACGAGGCGTTGACCGTGTACCGCCCGGCTGCGGACGACCACCCCGGCTACTCGCTCGCCGCCCCATGAACACAAGCCTGTGACTCGCGCCTGCAAGCTGCAGGACGTGTAAACCATCGGTGCATCGGTGGGGCGTCCTCGGGCGGAGCTGGCCGGCCCCACGGGATCTGAGGGGATGGGTCATCCGCCCAGGTCGGCCACGCCAGGCAGGCGAAACGCGCTACGCGCGGCAGACAGTCTCGGCGGCTCGACTGTCCTGCCTCGGTAGCCCAAGCTCTGGCTCGGTGCGGGGCTGCAGGAGGCCGTCAGCCTCTTCGAGCAACGACAGTCCGTCACGCGCACTGACGGCTTGCAGCCAGGCCAACGCCTCCGCCTTGGAGCAGCCTTCGCACGCCGCGACACATCCAGCAGCCTGGTGGATGCGGTGCCAGCGCGCCGCACGCACGTCCGTTTGCCGCACTGAGCGCTGAGAGCCTGTGCTTGCGTGCACCTGACGCCAGCGTAGGAGGGCATCCAAAACGACCTCGGCGGCACATGGCGCCTTGGACCAGCAACTGGGCCGGTCTTGATGAGTCATGCCCTAGTGACGTGGATCGCTGGCCTCAACCGTTCGGGTGACCGTGGCGTTTTGCCGAGTGCTGAGGGTAAACGCGTCATCACAGCAAAACCACACCAGGCTGGGACGACCCAGCGAATCAGGGCGCCACGGGAATCGGCGGCAGCGGCTGCACGATCCGCACAAGCCGGGCCTCATGTGGCCGACCGGACGGGACAGAGAAGATGGACGACCTCGCGCAACTGATCCAGCAGACGATGCGCCGCCGCCACCTGACAGCCCAGGCCATCGCCGAGCAGACCGGCATTCGTACCCCTCGGGTCAAAGCGTTCGCAGAAGACGGCGCCAACGGCCCTATCCATCCCACCGACGACGAACTGCGGGAACTCGCCCGCGCGCTCTGCTTGCCGCTGTCAGCGGTTCTGGGAGGCGCACACCCCTCGGTCAAGTCGAAGGCGGCTTCCGCAGCGCGGAGGCTGCGACAGCACGCCGGCGGTCGTAGGGCACCAGCTCGGGGGGCTCACTGATACGGGCTGCCGAACTCTGCTTTGGACGCCGCGCATTGCACTGCTGAACCAGGGAGTGGGCCGGACTTGGGCCTGCCTGCTTCGGAGCTGAGCGGGCATACGGCGGTGAGCCAGAGGATGCCCTCCGGCCGGACATGCCGAGAGACGTGATCAGGGGGTACGGATGCCGACCGCTGTATCGGGGACACCTGCCGAGCTGCCCGGTGAAAGACCTGGACACCGCCCCGGCGTCGCCAGGAGCGGCCATTCCGCAGTGCCGCACGGAATCGGCTGGTCCGCTGGATGGATCGGCGCGCTGACCGCCTGTCAGGCGACGTTGATGGTGGGCATCGGCCTGCTGATCACCGGCCCCGCCCATGGTCTGTGGCCTCTGACGGTCGAGGACAAGGTCGACGAGGCCTTCGAGCGGATGCGCACCGGCTCTCTCACCGCGTTGTCCTCGGTCACGTCGGAGGCCGGCAACACCCCGACGGTGATCACCGTGACTCTGTTGAGCTGTCTGGGCCTGATCCTGATCCCCAGGCTGCCGATGTGGCGGCAGGCCGCCTTCCTCGCTGTCGCCGTGTCCTTGCAGTCGCTGGTCTTCCTGGTCATCACGGTGGCGGTCGACCGCCACCGTCCGGACGTGCACCGTCTCGACGGCTCGCTGCCCACCTCCAGTTACACCTCCGGTCACACCGGTGCGGCCACGGCACTCTATGGGGGCCTGGCGGTGCTGGTGCTGTCCCGGTTGCGCGGTCCTTGGCGGAGAGTCATGGCCGGCCTGCTGTTCCTCGTGCCCGTCGCGGTGGGCCTCGCCCGACTGTACCGGGGCATGCACCACCCCACCGATGTCGTGGGCGGGCTCGTGAACGGCTGCCTGTCCCTGCTGATCGTCGGACGCCCCCTGCTCACGGACGGATTCGTGACTGCTCCGCCCGCCGCCTCCCCGCTCCCCGCCGCCGCCTCCCCGCTTCCCGCCGTCGCCGACCGCGCGGGGCGGCCGCCCGGTCACGCCGCCGTGATCTTCAATCCCACCGTCACCGACCGGACCGACCGTGACGCCCTGCGCCGGGTCCTGGAACGACACGGCTATGACGCACCGGTATTCAAGGAGACCTCCGCCGACGACCCAGGGGGTGGCCAGACCGCCGACGCTGTCCGCCAAGGTGCCGTGCTCGTGGTGGTCTGCGGCGGCGACGGCACACTTCGGGCTGCTGCCGACGCCCTGGCGGGCAGCGAGGTCCCGCTCGTCCTGGTGCCCTGCGGAACCGGCAACCTCCTCGCCCGCAACCTCGGCCTGCCGCTGTCCCCTGCCGACGCCCTCGATGCCGCGCTGCGCGGTACGACGCACCGCGTCGACCTCGGCCGCATCGACGGCGACGGCCTGGCCGCCACACACTTCGCCGCCATGTGCGGCGCCGGCCTCGACGCCGCGATGCTGGAGCGTGCCAATCGCAGCGACCGCACCAAAGCCGTTCTGGGCTGGCCCGCCTACGCCGTGGCACTTCTCCACGTGCTGCGCGCCCCCCGGATGAGGGTGAGCATCCGCCTCGACGACGCGCCGGCCCTGCGCCGTACGGCTCGCATGGTGCTCCTCGGCAATATCAGCACCGTACAGGGCGGTATGACGCTGCTCCCGGGTGCCCGCCCCGACGACGGACGGCTCAACCTGCTGATCCTGGACCCACGAGGGACCAGCGGCTGGACGCGCGCCGTATGGGCGCTCCTGCGCGGCAGAACCATGGAACCACCGTCAGCCGCGGCCACGGTTCCCGCACAGAACGGCCGCACGGACGGCGCACCCGTGGAGTTCTTCGCCTTCCAGCGTGCCGAGATCATCTTCGACGACCCACAGCCCCGCGAACTCGACGGCGACCCCATAGCATGCGGCCGCCGCCTGACCGCAGAGGTCAGGCCGGGCGCGCTGACCATGCTGCTGCCGGCACGGGGGGAATGAATGGGTACCGCCACCAAGGTCCCGGAGACACGGGACATGAGCGGAGAAGAACTGTCCGCCGACGAGGCCTGGGCCGCGCTGCGCCGTTACGGCGGCTGGTCGCTGTTGCGCGATGCCTTCATCCGCTTCCGCTACGCCGACGGCTTCAGTCACGCCCGGGCTCTCGCCCTGCAGACGGTACTCGCGGTGGTCCCCCTGGTCATCGCCTTCGTCGGTCTGTCCACCACCCTCCACACCGAGAATGTCGGCCGGCTCGCCGAACTGACGATCCACCGGATGGCACAGGGTCCCAGCGCCGGCGTCGTCGACGACGCGCTCGACCGCAGTCGCCGCACGTCGGGCGGCGGCGCAGAGGTCGCCCTCTGGTTCGGCGCCGCGTTCTCCCTGGTCAACGTCACCACCGCCATGGGCCAGATCGAACGTGGCGCCAACCGGATCTACGGCAACGAACGCGATCGCCCCTTCCACCACAAGTACCTGCGCGGCCTGGTGATGTCCGTCAGCGCCGGTCTTCCGCTCGGCCTCGGGTTCGTCGCCATGGTCGCCGGCGACGACCTGGCCTCGGCGGCGGTCACGGTCTACCACCTCGGCGGCCACGCCCAGAGGGACTGGGACATCCTGCGCTGGCCGTTCGGGCTGCTGCTGGCGTTGATCTCCGCGAGCGCCGTCTTCCGCCGCTCTCCCCGCCGTAGGCAGCCCGGCTACACCTGGCTCGCCTTCGGTGCGGCCGTGTACCTGGTGCTGTGGATGACACTGACCTGGCTGCTGAGCCTCTACCTCAAGCTCAGCGGCTCCTTCGACACCATCTACGGCCCGCTGAGCGCCTTCATGTCGCTGCTGTTGTGGGCCTACTTGACCTCGATAGCCCTGTTCCTCGGACTGTCCTTCGCCGCCCAGCTGGAAGCGACACGCGGCCGGCGTCCCGGCCCCGTCCAAGAAGATCCAGGAGTCTGAATGGGCACGCTGACCGCCCTACGGCAGCTTCGTGAACGTCGCCGACAGGCCGATCGTAGGTTCGGCGCGCGGCTGCTCGCCTCGACAGTCGTCGCCGCTGTGGCCGCGGTGCCCTTCGCGTTGATCCTGGTACTGGTCGAGGGGCGGTGGGCGCCCTTGCGGCGCATCGACATCGGCGCCGCGCAACGCCTGCACGAAGTCGCCGTCCGCCACCCGTCCTGGACCGGCGTCCTGCACCTGCTGTCCGACCGGGTCTGGGCCCCCGTCACTCTCCGCCTGGCCGTCGGAGTCCTGACCGCCTGGCTGCTGCACCGCAGGGCGTGGCGCCTGGCCGCCTGGGCGATGGTGACCGCCGTGGCCGGCGGGCTGATCGGCTTGCTGGTCAAGGCGGTGGTGGAACGTGACCGACCGGCTCTGCGGGACCCGGTGGCGCACGCCCCGGGCTACTCCTTCCCGTCCGGCCACGCCATGACGGCCACCACGTCCTTCGCCATCCTCATCCTGGTGCTCCTGCCCCTGGTACCGAGGGTGTGGCGGACTGCCTGCTGGGGCGTCGCCGTGTTCAGCGTGCTCGGCGTCGGCTTGACCAGAGTCGCCCTCGGTGTGCACTGGTTCAGCGACGTCCTGGGCGGCTGGCTTCTCGGCCTGGCCGTCGTCGCCCTCACCACCTGGGCCTTCGAAGCGTGGCGTATCGAAGCCGGTCTGGGGCACCCCCCGGTGAGCGAGGGCCTGGAACCCGAACTCGCAGAAGCCACGCCTGAGCCGGGCCGGTCACGCTGGTAGGGACTCGGGCGGTCAGGATGCGTCGGTGCGGGGGAATACGTACTCGTCCAGCAGGATGCCGATGGCAACGGCAGCCGGTACCGCGACCAGAGCACCGATGATGCCCAGCAGAGCGCCGCCGACGAGGACGCCCACGACCGTGACCACCGGGTGCACGTCGACGGCATACTTCATCGCGCGGGGCATGATCAGGTAGTCCTCCGCCAGTCGGAAGCCCACGTAGAAGCCGGCTGTGGCACCCGCGACCGGCAGGGAAACCGACAGGGCGACCAGGCTCACGGCTACCCCGGCCACCGTCGACCCGACGACCGGGATCAGGTCCATCAGCGCCACGAAGAAGCCCAGGGCGGCCGGATAGGGGACACCGATGGCCGCGCACCAGGCGAAGGTCGCGAGCCCGGCGATGCCCGACGTCGCGAGGTTGGCCAGCATGAACCGGCCCGTCCGGGTCAGGATCTCGTCCGTCACCGTCTCGACCCGCGCGCGCCTGCTCGCGGCGACGAAGCGGAATCCGAACTGCTTGATCTCGGGCAGGGCGACCATCAGGTAGATGGTCACGACCACGACGATGACGGCCGATGTGACCAGACTGAGTACCATCCTCCCCGCTCCCAGCAGCCCGCCGAGCACACTCGAGCCGCCGGAGGCCAGAGCTTTGCGGACCTTGGAGATCAGGTGGTAGCGGTCTTCCAGATGGCCGAGGGCAGTGTGTCTGTCATGCAGCTGCGTCAGCCACTTCGGAATCGCCTTGACCAACGAGTTGATCTCATCCGTGACCGGCTGAGCAATCAGCGCGACGAACCCCGACAGGCACAGCAGGGATGCGAGAAGAACGACCAGAACCGCCCAGCCGCGACGTACGCGATGCCTGCTCAGGAGGGCGACCAACGGCTCCAGACCGATCGCGATGAAGACGGCCGCCAAGAACAATGACAGCAGCTGTCCGATCTGCAGAACGGTGTGCACCAGCAGCCAGGCCAGAGTCCCACCGAGTCCCAGAGCGAAGCCGGCCCGCAGCCACGACCCGCTGCGTTCAACGGGTCGTGGCCGGATGGTTCCGAGTCCTCTCCTCCCCTGCCCGCCGACGCCTGACTCCCTGGCAGCGGCCCGGGTTCCCCGTACCGCTCCGTTCGCCGCCCGCCCACGCCGGCGTGCGCGGGCGGCGTAGATGCGTGTCATGAGCAGCCCTCCTCGGCGCGCGTCAGACGGTCTTCTCAGAGCCACGGCAATCTTCAGCGCCTGCGACCGCGGACAGTCCAGCCGCCTCCCAGTCCCGCGAGGTGCAGGGCCAGAACGGTGAGGCCAAGGAGCATGACGTTGGTCGAGGTGAAGGTGTGGTTGGTCGTGATATCCGCCGCGTTGATCAAAAAGGCGAAGAAGAACAGGACAGCAGAAACAATGGCCAGCATGGTTTGTCTCCTAGACGGGTGACGTCCGTGGTGCACTGCACTGCGAATTCCCAGCACCTGGCAACTCACACCGGCTGTGAGATGCCGAGTCGCGTCGGCACCGTCGCGGTTGGGCGGAGACATTTAGGGCAGAAAGTGCTTCACGGGTGCGACCTGCGTACCGTGAAGGATGGCGGGGAGGACGTCGGATGTCCAGTGTTCCTTCGGTCAGGAAGACCCACGCCGGCCACTGTCTAATGGCTTCCTTCAGTGGCGACATGGATTGCCTGACCGGACCGATGTTTCGAACCGAGTTCTTGAACCTCATCGATTCTGGCGCACGGTTCATCGTGCTAGACCTCGCTGGTGTCCCATTTTGCGATTCGGCTGGGCTGAATGCCCTTCTGGCGGCCCGTCGGCATGCACATGAGACCGGTGCGAGGTTGGCGCTGGCGAGGGTGCAGGTGCAGCCACGACAGCTGCTGAAGCTCACCGGCGTCGATAGGATTCTTGACGTCTACGACGCTACGGAAGACGCCATGACGGACCTTGCGAGCCGCCGTGACAACAATTCGGGGAACGAGGGAAATGCCGACCTTCGAACGAGGACCGCATCACCCGGACGACCGACCGATTCTGCATACTATTCACCTCCCGCCCCAGCTCATAGCATTTTCGAACACATAGACGGGGCTGACGGTCCTTCGGTCGGGTAAACGCGTACGCAACGGCGTCGAGGAAAGGGGAAGCCATGTCAGTGGAACCCGAACGTGCCGAAGCGAGCCCTGCTGCGGAACACGCCGCCGAAGCGATGATCAACTTGTGGAAGCGAGCCCATGAGGACGTCGCTCCCACGGTTTCCGAGGAGCAGATGCGCGTTCTGCTCGCCCTGGGCACCGAGCCAACCGATCCTGATCGCATTGCCAAGGACCTATGTGTCAGCGCCATGTGGGCAACCCGTTTGCTCGACCACTTGGCTCAGCGCACGCTGGCTCGGCGGCTCCCGTCCGGCGAGTTCTCTGTCACCGGCGCCGGACAGTGTGTGCTCGAAGCGACGCGTCAGCGCCGTCGGCAACTTCTGGAACAGACACTGGTGACCGCCGCGCCACCGGACCGCCCGGTACTGCGGGACGTGTTCAACCAGCTGTACGGAGCTGTGAGCCCCTTGACGCGAGTGCCGCGCAGCCGCTCGCCGCTCTGATCGACAAGGGCCGCTCAAGACCCGCCTGTCCCACCGTGGCCCTGGAAAGCAGACTCCGTCACTCAGGCGCCTCCCTTGGACGTACGTCAACGATGTGCTGCGACGTCATACTCGTCATCCTTGGTCGTACGGGGCGCGCCATGCGCATGCTCACCGGGGACGAGGGCAAAAGGGAACGAACAAGGCGGGGCTGCCCACCGTCCGTGTTGGGGAGGGGCGTGACGTGCGTATCTGGCAGGAAAGCACCGAGGTAGGCCCGCGACCGGGACAGATGTCGCCCTTGGGCGCGGCCTTCGACGGTGTGGGGACGAACTTCGCGGTGTTCTCCGAAGTGGCGGAGCGCGTAGAGCTCTGCCTCTTCGATGAGGACGGCGCCGAGGAGCGCGTCCCATTGAAGGAAGTGGACGGCTTCGTCCACCACATCTACTTGCCGGACGTCGGCCCGGGCCGGCGCTACGGGTTCCGCGTCCACGGCCCGTACCGGCCCGAGCGTGGTCAGCGCTGCAACCCGGGCAAGCTGCTGCTCGACCCTTACGCCAGGGCGATCGAGGGCGAGGTCGAGTGGAATGAGGCACTGTTCCCCTACCACTTCGACGCTCCCGGCCGGCGCAACGACCTCGACTCGGCGCCGTACGCGCCGAAGTCGGTGGTGGTGAACCCCTTCTTCGACTGGGGCAACGATCACCCACCGCACACCCCGTATCACGAGACCGTCATCTACGAGGCCCATGTGAAGGGCATGACGAAGACGCACCCGGCGATACCGGAGGCGATGCGCGGCACGTACGCCGCACTGGCGCACCCGGCCATGCTCGACTACTTCGTCAAGCTGGGTGTCACCGCGGTGGAGTTGATGCCGGTCCATCAGTTCGTCCAGGACCACGCGCTGGTGGAGCGGGGGCTGTCCAACTACTGGGGGTACAACACCATCGGCTTCTTCGCCCCGCACAACGCCTACTGCTCGTCCGGGCAGCGGGGCGAACAGGTGCAGGAGTTCCGCTCGATGGTCAAGGCCCTGCACGAGGCGGGGATCGAGGTCATCCTCGACGTCGTCTACAACCACACCGCCGAGGGCAACCACCTCGGGCCCGTGCTGTCGCTGCGGGGACTGGACAACGCGGCGTACTACCGCCTGTCCCCAAAGGACTCGCGCTTCTACTGGGACACCACTGGCACGGGCAACAGCCTGCGGATGAACCACCCGCACACCCTGCAGCTGATCATGGACTCGCTGCGGTACTGGGTGACCGAGATGCACGTCGACGGCTTCCGCTTCGACCTGGCCGCCACCCTGGCCCGGCAGTTCCACGAGGTGGACCGGCTGTCGTCGTTCTTCGACCTCGTCCAGCAGGACCCGGTGATCTCCCGGGTGAAGCTCATCGCCGAGCCCTGGGACGTCGGCGACGGCGGTTACCAGGTCGGCAACTTCCCGCCGCTGTGGACCGAGTGGAACGGCAAGTACCGCGACACCGTACGCGACTTCTGGCGCGGCGAGGGCGGAACGCTCGGTGAATTCGCCTCCCGCCTCACCGGCTCCTCCGACCTGTACCAGAACGACGGCCGCCGGCCCTACGCCTCGGTCAACTTCGTCACCGCCCACGACGGCTTCACCCTGCGCGACCTCGTCTCGTACAACGGCAAGCACAACGAGGCCAACGGCGAGGGCAACCGCGACGGCGAGGACCACAACCGCTCGTGGAATTGCGGCGCCGAAGGCCCCATCCACGATCGCGGCATTCTCGCCCTCCGCGTCCGCCAGCAGCGCAACCTCCTCGCCACCCTGCTGCTCTCCCAGGGCGTACCCATGCTGCTGCACGGTGACGAACTCGGCCGCTCCCAGCGCGGCAACAACAACGCCTACTGCCAGGACAACGAACTGACCTGGATCGACTGGGCACAGGTCACCGAAGGCAGCGAGCTGCTCGACTTCACCCGCAAACTGATCTCCCTGCGCCGCGAGCACCCGGTCTTCCGTCGGCGACGGTTCTTCAGGGGGCGGGCGGCGCGGGCATCCGGCGAGGCGGTGCAGGACATCACCTGGTTCACCCCTGCCGGGCGGGAGATGACCGACACCGATTGGGACACGGGTTTCGCCAGGTCCCTGATGGTCCATCTCAACGGCAGGGCCATCACGGAACCGGACCTGCGGGGCCTGCGGGTGGAGGACGACTCGTTCCTCCTGCTCTTCAACGCCCACAGCCAGGCTCTCGGCTTCACCGTTCCCGACGGGCTCGATCCGTGGTGGGCGGTGGAGGTGGACACCGCGATCCCGTACACCGAGTACCGGCCGCTGATCAAGGGCGGCAGCGAGGTGGAGGTCGAGGGCCGCTCCATGCTCGCCCTCCGGGCCCATCAGGACAGCTGAACTCAGCTCACGTGGACCCGCGGCCGTCGCTCCGGGTCCCGCTGGGCGCGGCGCAGTACCTCGCGGCACGCGAGCCGAAGGACGTGGCCAGGATCGCCAGGATGAAGATCGCCGCGATCTTGGTACCGCCGGGCCGTTCGACCACGTCGGCGACCAGGGTGTAGCCGAAAACAGCGGTGATGACCGCGGAGGCGACGGTCGCCCAACGGTGGCATCGACGGCGAGCCGCGACCGTGGCAGCGAACGACGCAGACAGCAGCAGCATGCCGGTCGCGTACGCGCCGCTCTGCTTGTCCGCGTTGGCATGGAACCAAACGGTGTGCACACGGCCGCCGCCGTGAAAACGAGCTCCAGCGGGCGGACCGCCCGCGTCCATTCGGGAGCCATGCCGTAGCGCGGGAGATACCGCGGGACGAGGTTCAGCAGGCCGGCGAGCGCGGACGCTCCAACGAACCACAGGATGGCGATGGTCGAGACGTCGTACACCGTGCCGCTCGCTTCCCCGAGGTACTGGTGCGCCAGGTAGGCGAGCGCGCGGCCGTTGGCCGGTCCGCCGCTCTTGAAGGCGTCCTGCGGGGATGAGGATCACCGTCGTCAGACGGGACAGCAGGAGCAGGCAGCTCATGGTGACGGCGGCCGTGGTGAGTAGCCGACGGGTCTCGCGGATGCGGCCCTCGGGCTCCTCATATGTGTCCGACGGATCAGCCTGGACCTGGGGCATCACAGCAACTCCGGTCTCGAAGCCGGACATGCGGCGGAGTCACTCCCAGGGGTGACCTGGTCCGCCGACTCCTACCGCGGAAGGCGTGCGAACCCGTACTGCGGGCAAGCGGATAGCCCGGGGACCGCCGGACAGAACGACAGTCAACGGCAAAGACGGACGGTAGGAGGAGGTCGGCGATGGAGTGGTGGAGCTGGGTGATCTTCCTCATCGCGGCGGTGGGCTTGCTCACCGCCGCGACGTTGGCGGTTCAGGCCAGACGCCGCAGCGGCACGGTGATCGCGGTACGTACGGGCAACCGGCCCAGTCGGGAGGGTCCGCAGTGAACACGCTCATGCTGGCCTCGGAACTGACCAAGCGGGTGGTCGTGACGCTGGGCGGCGAAGCCGTCGCACAGATCCGGGACACCGTCTTCGACGCTCAGGCGGGACGGATCACCGGCTTCACCCTGAGCGGGCGCGGCCTGCTGGCCGGCCCCCTCAAAGAGAGCCTGCCCTTCTCCGAAGTACACGCCATCGGACCGTCCGCCGTGATGATTCTCAGTGAGGCGGTCCTGGAGAAGCGGGACTTGGTCGTGGGAGCCGGCGAAGCCGCACACGGCCAGGTCATCGGCGCGCCCGTCCTCACGGATCAGGGGACGGAGATCGGCACGGTCCTGGATGTCGTGATCGAGGCCGGCAGCAGTGGACGGGTGATCGGCTTTGAGATCGCCGCCGACGCGAACCTGGACGACCAGGAGCAGAAGGTGTTCATCCCACGCGGAGAGACACTGGCCGTCTCCGGACAGGCCCTGGTGGCCCCCTCGCACGCCCGCCACTTCGTCGCCGACGACCTGCCCAGCTTCAGCGCCCAGGTCGAAGCCTTCCGCACGCACACCGCCGAGCCGTACGCCGGCACGGCCGCTCTCGGAGAAGGAGGCCAGGCATGATGCTGTTCACCCAGGCCCAGGGCCTTCCCGTGATCACCGCGGAAGAGGCCGAACCGCTTGGACGAGTGGAAGGCCTGACCATCGACGCGCACACCAGGAGCGTCGCCTGCCTTCACCTCTCCGGAGCCCCGAAGCACGCTACGACCATCGCCTGGGACGCGATCGAAGGGATGGGACGGGACGCCGTCATCGTGCACTCCCGCGCCGCCACCGATCCCGATCACAACACGTTCCCTGCTCACCAAGAGGCGATCGGACACTCCGTCCTGACCGAGGACGGCACCGCCCACGGTACTGTCAAGGACATCGCCTTCGACGACACGACCGGACACATCCGCACGCTGTACACAGCTCTCGGCGACATCTCCGGAGACCGCCTCATCGGTCTCGGCTCCTACGCCGTCGTGGTACGCGTCGACTCCGTTTGACGAGGTTCACGCTCGTCGCCGCTGGTCGGACCAGCGACGGCGCGCACCAGGTCGGCGGTCAGCGGAATCGGCGAGCCGGTCGTTGACGGCAACCGTGTCGCTGTTTCCGCTCTTGCGTTTGGAATCCAGCAGCTCAAGCCTGTCGACGGCCCCCACCGTCGGATTGCTTGTCGCGGAGGAGGACTTCGAGCTGGTCCTGAGCCTGTTCGATCGGGTGATGCGGACGGGTGAGAGCTGGGCCGGGGCCTTTTCCGGTACGGCACAAGGACGGCGGGATGCGGCTGCCGGAGTTCCGCAACATGCGCCTGCAGGACGTTCTCGGCGTCTACTACGCCCTCGGCCTGTGCGCGGAGCGGGAGACACTGTTCAGACTCGAAGGCAATGCGGCCCTGGCGACGAAGGTGGCGGAACAGTCTCCGATCGGACCGGCGGTCCTGGACCGCGAGGTGCGGTACGTGGCGGTGAACGCCGTGTTGGCGGACATGGACGGTATCCCGGCGGAGCAGCGCCTGGACCGCAAGCCCGGCGAAGTCCTGCCCCGGGTCGACGCTGAGCAGGAGGAGGCGCTGCTGCGGCAGGTCCGCGACAGCGGCGTGCCGATTCTGGACCAGGAGGTCGTCGGCCGGACACCCGCCGACCCCGGCGCCGACCACGCATGGTCGCTGTCCATGTCCCGTTTGGAGGCCTCAAGCGGCGAGGTACTGGGCGTGACCATCTCGTTGATCGACATCACCGACCGGTACCTGACGGCACTGCAAGCCGAGGAATCACGCCGCCGTCTGGCTCTCGTCGCCGACGCCTCCGTCCGCATCGGCACCACCCTCGCACTGGAGCAGACCGCTCGGGCACCGGAGAGACGACGCGGCGGAGGTGACCGCAAGGAACTCAACAACTGAAACCGGAGAGCCAATCCCCTTCGCAGATCACTCCAGGGCCCAGGCAGCTGCCTGGGCCCTTCCGTTTACCGGGGACCAGGCCGCTCAGGCGCCGTGGTCGTCATGCAGGAGACGATCAGCCGGGCGGCTGTGGGGTCGGCGACGCCGAGCGGTCATCGCTTTCGACCGATGCGGGGTGGGTTTCGCCAGCTCCACGTTGAACTGCGCGCCGATCAAGAGGGCCAGGTTGGACAGCCACAGCCAGATGAGGAAGACCACCACGCCGGCCAGTGAGCCGTACAGACGGTGGTAGGTGCTCACGTGCGAGGCGTAGAGAGTGAAGCCGAGGGAGATGGTCAGCAGAAGGACGATCGCCAGACCACCACCCGGCGCCATTTTCCGCGCCGGCCGCGAAGAAGCAGGACCCGACCGGTAGAGCACCAAGACCAGGGCAACCGCCACCGCGGCCAGAACTAGCCAGCGCAGCGCGTCCCACGCGGTCTGAGGCACGGTGCCCAGGTTGAACGCCCGTCCCAGGCGCCTGGCCAGGCTCCCGCTCACCAACAGCGCGAGAGTCGTGGCCAGCAGCAGGCTGATCAGTACGATCGCGGTGATGACGATGCGGGGAACGGTGCGCCACACCGGCCGGTGCGCGTCGGCGTGGTGGATCGCGTGCAAGGCCCTGCGGAAGACACTCAGATAGCTGCAGCCCGACCACAGCGCCCCTGCAGCGCCGAAGAAGACCAGCATCCATGCGGCGGACGACTGTTGGGCCATCTGCAGAAGAGCGCTGCGCAGCAGCCCGCGGGATGTGGCCGGGACGACTCCCGTCACCCGGTCGATCACGTCGGGGGTCGCCGTGGGCATGGTCAGTCCCAGAACCGAGAGGATCACCAGCAGGACGGGGAACAGGGCGAGGACGGCGTAGTAGGTCAGAGCGGCGGCCCAGTCGGTGACGTCGTCGTTCCAGATGGCCAGCGGTGTGCGGCACAGTGCCGCCCACCACTCTTGCTTTCGACCGTCAGCATCATCCATGTTCGCCTACTCCCCACAGGAATGACCAGGCACTCTCACAGCCGCCGCGCCGGTCCGCTGCCGCGCGACTCCGCTGTCGAACCGTGGGCTGCGCGCGGAAGGCGGGCCGCAGCCCGATGAGCCCTGGCCCGCCTGGCCCGCCTTCGTCAGGAATGCGACTCAGTCCCTGAAGAGGTCCTTCGCCGCGTCCTTGGCCTTCTCTCCGGCCTGTTTGACGTCGCCTTCGACCTGGTCGGCCTTGCCTTCCGCTTGCAGGCGCTCGTTGCCGACCGCCTTGCCGACCGCTTCCTTCGCCTTGCCCTTGATCTTGTCGCCGGCGTTGCCGGCCTTGTCCGCAGTGCTCATCGAACCCGTCCTCCTAAGCCCACGCTCGTCGCGGTCCCTGCCCCTCTACCCCGCCGCCTCATGTGATGTCCGCTCCGCTCCCGGACCACCCACACGGCCTCAGCACCGACGACCCGCCGGTGACAGAGCGCCCCTTCCGCGGCCCCGCGCAAGCCCGTCACAGTCGTAGACCGCGCTAGTCCCCCTGGCTGCGCAGGGTCTCCTTGAGCTTGGCGATGGCGAAGCCCCATCCCTGGGACACGGTCGGCTTCGCGGGTACCGCGATCTCCTCAGGGTTGGTGAGCACATCGAGGAGGACGGGGCCGTCGGTGGTGAAGGCTCGGTGGACCGCGTCGTCGAGGTCGTCGGGATCGGTGACACGGATGCCGGTGATACCCATGGCCGCGGCGACGGCTGCGAAATCCGGGTTGTCGAGTTCGGTGCCGAACTCGGGAAGGCCGGCCTGCTCCTGTTCCAGCTTGACCATCCCCAGGCGCCGGTTGTCGAACACGACGAGTTTGACCGGGAGCCGATAGGTGCGGATCGTCATGAGGTCGCCCAGCAGCATGCTGAGTCCGCCGTCCCCGCAGAAGGCCACCACCTGCCGCTCCCGGTCGAGAAACTGCGCGCCGAGTGCCTGGGGCATGGCGTTGGCCATGGAACCGAGGTTGTAGGAGCCGAGGAGCCGTCGGGTGCCGCTCATACGGACGAAACGCGACAGCCAGACCGTGGCCATGCCCGTGTCGGAGGTAAAGACGGCGTCGTCGGCGGCGGCCCGGTCGACGGCCGCCGCCAGCGCCTCGGGGCGGATCTGGTGGTCCCTGTTGTCCAGCGCGGAGCGCACTCGCCCGACGAGGCCGCGGTCGTGTCCCGGAGCCGCGAGCCGCTGCTGGCCCTTGCGCCACTCCGCGTACTTCTCCTGGGCCCGGGCGAGGTGATCGCCGTCGTGATCGCCGCTAAGGCGGTCGAGCAGGCCGCGTACCGTCGGGCCGACGTCGCCCACCAGGCCGAGGTCCACGGGCACGCGACGGCCGATGTGCTCGGCGGCCGTGTCGACCTGGATGACCTTCTTGCCGATGGGATACCAGTCGCGGTACGGAAAGTCGGTGCCCAGCAAGAGCAGGGTGTCTGCGTCCTCCATCGCGCCGGCGGCCGCCGGATTGCCGATCAGGCCGGTCTGGCCGACCTCGTAGGGGTTGTCGTGTTCGAAGCCCTCCTTGGCCTTCAGGGTGAGGACCATGGGAGCGGCGAGCCGCTGAGCGAGCCGGAGTACATCGTCGCGGGCCGCGCGTGCGCCCCGTCCCACGAGGAGCGTCACCTTCTCCGCGCCGCCGAGCAGCTCTGCCGCCCGTTCGAGGTCGGGTTCGTCGGGGCGGGTGCGGTGGTCGGCCAGGAAGAAGCGCGGTGCGCGGTCGTCGGGCACCTCTAGGCCGCCGACATCGCCTGGGACGGTGAGGACCGCGACGCCTTGGCGCGCGACAGCGGTGCGTACCGCGATCTCGAGCAGACCGGGGAACTGCTCCGGGGAGGTGACGGTGGCTCGGAAGGCGGCGACGTCCCGGAAGAGGAGGTCGTTGTCGACTTCCTGGAAGTAATCGGTGCCCACCTCCGCCAACGGTACCTGTCCGGTGATGGCGAGAACGGGCGCGTGGCTCTTGGCCGCGTCGTACAGGCCATTGAGCAGATGGACCGAGCCGGGCCCGACGGTGCCCATGCATACGCCGAGCCGGGCGGTCAGCTGGGACTGCGCACCGGCGGCGAATGCGGCCGCCTCCTCGTGCCGGCAGCCGACCCATTCAACCGAGTCGGCACCCCGGATGGCGTCGGTGATGGGATTGAGCGCGTCACCGACCACGCCGAACACCTGTCGGACGCCGAGTTCGGCGAGGCTGTCGACGAGTACGTGCGCGACCGTGCGAGCCATGTGTCTCTTCCCTCATTGGCTAGATGGTGAAGTGGTCGGGGTCGGCCGCGGCCCAGTCCTCGGCCCAGCTTCGTGGCGGTTCGGCGAGCAACTGCCCCGGCTGGAGCAGGTCGTACAGCCGGTCACCCGGCAGGACGGTGGTCGAGTTCACGCGCCGCCGCAGCATGTGCGGGCGCAGCTCCGACGGATCGGTGACGCCCATGGAAGCCATGATCTGGAGGGCGCTGTGCACGGTCGCCTCTTGGAAACGGCGCACCCGCTCGGCCTTGTCGGCTACGTCCAGGGCGCGGGCCCGGCGGGGATCCTGCGTGGTCACTCCGGTCGGGCACGTGTTGGTGTGACAGCGCTGGGCCTGGATGCAGCCGAGTGCGAACATCATGGCGCGGGCGGCGTTGGTGTAGTCCGCGCCCTGGACGAGGCGCTTGACGATGTCGGCGCCCGTGGCGACCTTCCCGCTCGCACCGATCTTGATCCGATCGCGCAGACCGGTGCCGACCAGGGCGGCATGCACGGTGGTCAAGCCCTCGGTCAGCGGGATGCCGAGGTGATCAGCGAACTCCAAGGGCGCAGCGCCCGTGCCGCCCTCGGCGCCGTCCACCACGATGAAGTCCGGGGTGACGTCCTCGGCCAGCATCGCCTTGCACACCGCCAGGAACTGCCTCCGGGAGGTCGGGCAGAGTTTGAACCCGGTGGGCTTGCCCTCGGCCAGCTCCCGCATGCGGGCGATGAACTGCACCAGTTCCCGCGGGGTGTCGAAGACGCGGTGGTACGGCGGTGAGATCACCGTCTGTCCCTGTGGCACCTCGCGGACGCGGGCGATCTCGGCGTTGACCTTGCCGCCGGGCAGAACCCCGCCGATACCCGGCTTGGCGCCCTGCGAGAGCTTCAGCGACACGCACTTGACCTGGGGGTGGGCGGCCTTGTCCGCGAACTCCCCCTCGGAGAAGTCGCCGTCTTTGGTCCGACAGCCGAAGTACCCCGTTCCGATCTCCCAGACGAGGTCCCCACCCGGCCTCAGGTGGTACGCGGACAGGCCTCCCTCGCCGGTGTCGTGGGCGAACCCGCCGCGTGCGGCGCCCTCGTTCAGCGCCAGGATCGCGCGGGTGGACAGGGCGCCGAAGCTCATGGCCGACACGTTCAGCAGCGCCATGTCATAGGGACGGGTGCAGCCGGGCCCGCCGACCCGCACTTTCGGGGGACGATCGGCGACCGGTTTGGGTGCCATCGACGGGACCAGGTACTCGTACCCGATGGCGTCCACATCGCGTTCGGTGCCGAACGGCTCTTCGGCGTCCGTTCCCTTGGCCCGCTCGTAGACGATGGAGCGCACGTCGCGGTCGTAGGGCCTGCCGTCGAAGTTGCGCTCGACGAAGTACTGCTGGAGCTCTGGCCGCACGGCTTCCAGCAGGAACCGCATGTGTCCCAGGATCGGATAGTTGCGGAGGACGGAGTGCCGGCGCTGCAGCAGGTCCCTCACACCAACCGCCGTCAGCGCCAGCAGCACCGCTGCCGGCACCCAGCACCACCCGCTGACGAGCAGCGCGAGAACCACGAAGACGATGGCGCAGCAAGCGACCACCGCGAAGAACAGCAACCGGACCAAGCCCGACACCAACGCCCGCACTCTTCACTCTCCTACGCGGCCCACACCGCACATCCTGGAAACACGCCGCACCGTCAACGACGCGGATCTGGGAACTCCCCCCGGCGGACACGACGCACCGACGAGCCGAGACGATGAACGTCAGGCGTTCTTGCTGCGCGGGGGAATCCGCTCCAGCAGGCCACGCAGGTCGTCGGCGTGCTCTTCCTCCTGGGCGAGCAGCTCCTCGAACACCCGCCTGGTCGTCGGGTCATCGTTCCCGAGCCACTGCACGATCTCCGTGTAGGACGCCACGGCGACGCGCTCGGCCACCAGGTCCTCCTTGAGCATCTCGACCAGGTCCGTACTGGCGTCGTACTCGGCGTGGGAACGTTTGGTGAGTGTGTCGGGATCGAAGTCCGGCTCGCCACCGAGCTGGACGATGCGCTCCGCGAGCTTGTCCGCGTGCTCCTGTTCCTCCCTGGCGTGCTCCAGGAATTCTGCGGCCACCGGCTCCGAGTACAGACCGGACGCGGTGTAGTGGTGCCGCTTGTACCGCAACGTGCACACGATCTCCGTGGCCAGCGCTTCATTCAGCACCTTCAGGACACGTTCGCGATCCGCGCCGTACGCGTCGGTCACCGGCCCTTTGTCGATCTCCTGACGAGCCCGCTTCCGGATGGTTTCGATGTCGGTCAGAAACTCGGCCACGACAGACGAACCGCCTTTCTCGACGCACACCGGATACGTCCCGGCATGACTACTGATTGGTTCGCCGCTTACCCGCTCCGCAGGCATGTACTACTCCGGCACTCATCAGCCATGCTCCGTCTCTGCCCGGTGGAGCGGGCGGGCGGTTTCCGTCTCGGCGACGGCCGAACAGCCGACGCCGACCTTCCGCTCCAGGGCAGCCTCGGCGTCCAGGCCGGGCAGGATCCGCCGGCCGGCACCTGCCGCAGGCCCGAGCCCGGCGCTGCGCGGCACCGGGCTCCGGAACGTTGCCACGCCCGGCTGGCGAGAGGAGCCTTTGCGGTCGGCCTGTGTCATCGACAACCCAGGCGCTCATCCGCTTCCCGGGCCACGTGATCCGCCCGGACTGCCTGGCCGTCCGCTGCAACGCGCTCAACCCGCCCCGGCCGATGGGCAGCGGCACATCTTCTCCTTGCCGCCGAATCGGCGACGCAGCCGCCGGGTGGTGGGTCCCGGGCCGACTGGATGAAGGGGGCACGTTGACGATCGCTGGTGGCGCGGGCCCTTGGATGCTGCCTCCGGGACGCCTCCGAGGCTGCCCGCGTTTCCCACACACCTCGGCCGTTTCGTCGCTGTCGAGCTTGCACTCCCTTTGGTTGGTGCCGTACTGCAGCAGCTCCTGACGAGCCGGCCGAGCAATCCCCTGCGCCGCGTCCAGGTCGGTCAGCCCGTCCAGGTTCCCTCGCTTGACCTGCTCCACAAGCCCAGTGTCCAGAGCGTCGTGCACTCCGTGGTGGGGCGTTCAGCGGAAGCCTCCTTCTTGCGTGCGTGGCTGCCGTTTGGCCGGGGATGCAAGAGGCTCGGGCGTGCCCGGCGTCCTCACCGTCGTCGTGACACGTACGAGGCAGGGCGTGCGGGGCGCCGAGCCGAAGCCGAACCGTACGGGCGGTTGCACCACGGTGAGGGCGCCGAGGTGGCGCCCCTCGAGCATCGCGGTCGCCGCCGTGATCAGGTGCAGGTCGCGGGCGCCGTACCACTCGTATCGGCCGTTGCCGGCCGTTCCACGGGTGCGCACGCCCAGGAGGAGGCGGGCGATCGGATCCGTCACGAGCGTCCAGAGGGGCCGGGCGGCCAGGACACCGGGAACCGCTCGCAGCAGCAGCCCCGCGGGGCCGCGCCGGCCGGCGGTGAACCGGAGGTCGAGCAGGGGGCCTGCGGTGACCGTCCAGTCGTCGCCCGTGAGGCGCACACGTACGGGTTCGATCCGGACCTCGTCGAAGGCGTAGGTGCCGGCGATGAAGTCCGCCGTCCGCCGGGTGGGGGCGAGCAGCAGACGGTGGCCGTCGGCCCGCTCCAGCATCACATCGCTGAATGCCCCGAAGGAGGAGCGGGGCCAGTGGCCGATGATCAGGCGGGCGCCGGAGACCGTGCCGATCCCGGCGATCCAACCGTCGAAGCGCAGCCGGGTAGTGCGTGCGGATGAGCCCATCAGGGTGCCTCGGTGGCGGTCGAGTTCATCCGCCCGCGGCCGGCCCGAGTCGGCCGCACCGGCGCCAGGCCAGGAGCCATCCGGTCTGCATCGCCGCGTCCAGCAGATAGGCCGGACGGATCCGGCCGACGGGCACGTACACCAGGTCGACGGCCAGCAGGGTCACGGCAGTCCCCAGGCCCGTACGGCGGGCCTGGCGCACCCCACCGGCCGGGGTGAACAGCATGCTCCAGCCTGCCGTGGCCAGCAGCCCGGCCGTCGTGTACTGGAGCCATTCCTCGGACTTGGGTCCGAAGACCCACTCGAAGCTGCGCAGGTGCAGCAGCGGCCAGCCGCCGCCGGCCAGGTTGAACAGCCCCTGGGCCCGCGCCACGAGCACCGGGTTCATCCCTGTCTCCTCATGGTCGGCCGCACCGGGCGGGAGACGCCGAAGCGGACCTTGTGGACCCCGTCGGAGAAGTGCACGAGCGGCTCCTGCGCGGGCGGCGGAAGCCCGGCCGCCCGGGTCAAGGTCTCCTGGACGTCTTCCAGGCGCGCAGCACGCAGCGGCCAGGGCTCGTGCTCGACGGGCGTCTGCCAGAGCACGCCGCAGCTCCGCGTGAAGGCCCGCCACCGCGACGTCAGCCAGACATCCCGCGGGCTCGGCCGGACCGGCTCGCCCGGACGGACCACCACGCGGTACGACGGGCCGCCACGCCCCCGCGCCCCGGCATAGGTCAGCACATCACCGCCGCGCGACAGGGTCAGGTGCCCGCGGTGGTACGGCGCGCCGATCGCACGGGCGGCCAGCATGACCGGGCAGCTCACGTCGAGGGACAGGAACCACAGCCCGTCCCGGCCGTCCCGCTCGCGCACGTACGTGCGCAGGTTGGTCTCCGCGAAGTTGTGCAGGGCGGCAGGGACGCCCGGCGGGCGCACTCCGGCCATGACGAACGGTGTGAGGCTCACCCACGCCCATCGATCGCAGGTGTCCACCGTCAACCCCTCCGGCAGCAGACGCTGGACCTGGTCGGCTGAGTAGGCCCAGTGCACGAACGTCTGGGTGAGCCAGCCGGCGCGCAGCGCCGGGAGGTACACGCGCTGCTCCGGTCCATAGGACACCACGCGCACCGACTCCCCAGGAGGTCCGCGTCAAAACTCGGCACGACCCGATGCGGACGGGCCTGGGTCTCTCACCTGCCCCCAACAGACCAGGACAGAAGCCGGCCGACAGCGTGGGCAGCGCCCCGCTCGTTGTACGCGTGTGGACGACGAACGGGGTGTTCCGGGCCAACAGCGCCCGCGCTGCGATTCCGCACCGAGCCGTTCCCGCCCGGCGCCCGGATCGGCAAGCCGTCACCTGCCCGGGGTCCCGCACGTTGGGGCGGAGCCGTTGGTGCGACGGCTGGTGCCGGGTGGCGCTGAGACTGATCACGACCGTCGCCGGTCCTTTGTGCTCCTAGGATTGCGAGAGTGATGGCAAGAACCAGTGACATCGAGAAGGCGGCGGGTGTGCTGCGCGCCGGCGGTCTCGTGGCCCTCCCGACCGAAACCGTCTACGGTCTGGGCGCCAACGCCGAGGACCCCGCCGCGGTCGCGCGTATTTTCCAGGTCAAGGGACGTCCGCCCTCCCACCCGCTGATCGTCCACATCGGCGGCGCCAAGCAACTGGACGACTGGGTCCAGGACGTGCCCGCGACGGCCCGCCTGCTGGCCGAACACTTCTGGCCGGGGCCGCTCACGCTGGTCCTGCGGCGCGGTCCCCGGGTGCCCCTCGAAGCGACGGGTGGCTTGGAGACGGTGGCCGTGCGGGTGCCCGACCACCCTGTCGCCCTCGCGCTGCTGGCGGCCTTCGGCGGCGGTGTCACTGCCCCGTCCGCCAACCGCTTCGGCTCGGTCAGCCCCACCACCGCGGATCACGTTCGTGCGGAGCTCGGCGAGGCGGTCGACTTCGTGCTGGACGGCGGCTCCTGCCAGGTCGGGGTGGAGTCGACCATCGTCGACGTCACCGGCGGGATCCCGAGCATCCTGCGGCCCGGCGGAGTGACACGCGAGGATCTCGAAGCACTGCTCGGGCACCCGCTCGCGGTCCCCTCGACGAGCCGTGTCCGGGTGCCGGGCCAGCATCCGTCGCACTACGCGCCGCGGGCACGGGTCATCCTCGTCGAGCCCGAGAAGGTCGTCGCCGAAGCGGAGCTCGCCCAGGAGCAGGGACACCAGGTGGGCGTCCTCCTTCCCCCCACCTTCACCCACGCCCCGGTGAAGGCGCACGCCGTGGTGGCGGTCCCCGCTTCGACGGCCGCCTACGCCCGCGGGCTGTACGGGTTCCTGCGCGAACTCGACCAGCAGGGGTGCGACCTCATCGTCGCCTCCTTGCCGGCGGATGAGGGCCTGGGACTGGCGATCGCCAACCGGCTCCGCCGCGCCGCAGGACCCCGGCCCTCCTCGGTCCCCGGCCTCCAGCAGCACTGAACACCGGGGTCGCCGGCAGCGGGCTTCATCGTGTGCGAGCAGCAGCCCTGCTCAAGCCGTGGGAGGCGACCAGTTGTGCACCGCCGTCGGCCAGGCGGTAGGACACACCCACCAAGGCAAGTCGGCCGGCGGCCACGCGTTCGGCCGCCTGCCGGATGCCGCGCCTGCCCACCACGCGGGCCCGGGCCGCCGACACCATCGCCCGCGCGGAACGGGAAGGGCTTTCCTCCGCCGGGTTCCTTGCCGAACTGCTGACGGCCGAGTGCGAGGACCGCGACCGCCGCCGGGCCGAACGCCGCATCCGAGCTGCTCACTTCCCTCGCGAGAAGTCCCTGCGCGACTTCGACCACAGCACCAACCCCGACATCGACCCGGCCGTCATCCATAGCCTTGCCACCGACCGGATCACCGAGGGATACCCGCTGTGTCTGATCGGCGATTCCGGCACCGGAAAGTCCCAGGACGGGTCCGCATAATCCACGTGTCGTGCTGTCGGCGGTGGATAGCCTCTGCGGGTGGCGAACGAGGACATGCTGCAGGATCACGCTCACCGGCAGGTCGTGCGGATCGGCGACACCGTCCGCCGACCCGTCCAGCCCTGGACCGAGACGGTGCACGCACTGCTGCGCCATCTCGAAGCAGTCGTATTCCTGTTGGCGATCACGACCAGTCTGCTGGCCAGTGGAAGCGGGGCCATCCCAGCGCTACCAGCTTGTCTGCGCCGTGCCGGATCCGGCGGCCTGACTCACAGCACCTGGCGGCCGGCAAGGTCTCCGCCGGGATCGTCGGCGAGGACGACAGCCGCAGTGATCCGCTTGCCCACCGGTTCGCGGTGGACGGCGAAGCTCCGGCACACCGCCATCACGATCTCCAAACCGTGCTGACCGATCCGGTCCGGGTCCGCTGCCAGCACCGACGGCAGCATCGTGCTGCTGTCCCACACACTGACCGCGACGGCCCCCCCTCGACCTCCAGCGTCAGCAGGCAGGGGCCAGGCGCGTACTTGCGGGCATTGGTCACCAGCTCGCTCACCACCAGCTGCACCATGCCCATCGCCCGGCCGGAAACCGGCAGCCCATGCACGGCCTGCAGCCTCACGAGGAACGACCGGGCCAGGTCACGGGCCTGGGCGATCTCCTCACTGCCCTCGAACGCCGCAACCACCGACGCCGGCCTGTCGACCAGCGACCCTCTGCTGTCGCCTTCCGCAGCCTCGTCCATCCAGCCACCCCACACTGACCCCCGCCGACTTACAGCACATACCCTCTCGGCCCCGCCACCGGCACGCCCACTGAGCCGACAGGCTCGCTGGGGCATCTCTTCAGGTCCAGGGCGAGACGGTTGGGGCACGCCTGGTGGATGATCTGCCCTCGGTCGAGACGACCACGTCGGGCCCCTGTCTGGTGGCGAAGGTGCGCGGGGTCATGGACTATATCCCGCGGCATGAGCTGAGCGGGCGGCTGGCGCAGGTGATCGATGGCGCGGAGCGTGCCGTCGTGCTGAACCTGGCGGATGTGTCGTTCTGCGGCTACGCCCTCGAAGCCCCGATCATGCCCGTCTGCACCTGCCCGAACCAGTGGAACCACACAGGCACCGAGCACCCGCACCCGCACCTCACCAAGCGTGACGCCGAAAGAGGTCACCAAGCCGCCGATCGGGCATCAACCGTCGTCAGCCCCGCGCCGCCACCCTGTGCACGTCAGCGACACAGCAGGTCGGGTGAGCGAGCCGGGGACTGACGAAGGCGGGCAGACACGCCGGCCGAACCGGCCGTCCTGAACTCGCCTGCTCGGGGTACTCGCGCCCTCATCGGATGGTCGGGCGCGTGACGCGGTCCGGCCGACAGGAATCAGAGGGACAGGAGGTGACCGCAGTGTCGAGCACGCAGCCGCACCACGCCGCGTCCGCTCCGGGCAGGGACCCGTTGGGCCAGGAGCCGGTGGGCGAGCTGGTGCAGCGGGCCTCGCAGCAGCTGACCGAGCTGGTGCGAGGCGAACTGCGCCTGGCGCAGGCGGAGATGAAGGAGAAGGGCAGGCGCTACGGCAAGGGCGGCGGCCTGTTCGGCGGCGCCGGCGTGGTCGGCTTCCTGATGGCGCAGGCGCTGGTCGCCACCGTGATCGCCGCACTGGCGGTGGCGCTGCCGGTGTGGGCCGCGGGGCTGATCGTCACAGCGGTGCTGGGTGTGATCGCCGCGGTGCTGGCCATGAGTGGGAAGAAGCAGGTCGACCAGGCCGCGCCGCCCACGCCCGAGCAGACCGTCGAGAACGTGAAGGCCGACGTGGCCGAGATCAAGGAGAGCGCACACCGATGACCCAGCCGCCTCACGACGAACCCACCGCCACCAGCACCGAGGAACTGCGCGAGCAGGTCGAACAGACCCGGACCGCGCTCGGGGAGACGGTCCAGGCGCTCGCAGCGAAGACCGACGTCAAGGCGCGCGCCCAGGAGAAGGCCGCCGAGGTCAAGGAGCAGGCTGCAACGAAGGCCGGCGAGCTGAAGGAACAAGCCGCGGTGAAGGCCGGGGAACTGAAAGCGAAGGCCGCCGACCTGGCCCACCAGGCACAGGACCGGCTGCCCGATCCGGTCAAGGACAAGGCCACCCAGGCCGCCGGGCAGGCCCGGGCCAGGGCCGCCCAGGCCGGTCAGCTGTGGCAGGAGAAGGCGCCCGAGCCGGTGCGCGAGAAGACCGCCCGGGGGGCGCAGCTGGCGCGTGACAACCGCAAGCTGCTGCTGGTGGCAGCGAGTGGGGCCGCCGTGGTGTGGCTGGCCTGCCGCCGCTGGAAGGGATGAGCCGGGTGAAGGCATCGAAGATCGCCTACAAGCCGGTCGGACTCGCCCTCGGTGCCGTCAGCGGCATGGCCGCGGGAGCACTGTTCAAGCAAACGTGGAAGACGCTCGGCCACGACGAGGACGCCGCCCCGGACGCCACCGACGAAGAACGCTCCTGGCGCGAGGTGCTGCTCGCCGCCACGCTCCAGGGCGCGATCTTCGCCGGAGTCAAAGCGGCGGTCGACCGTGCCGGCGCCACAGCCGTCCGCCGCCTGACCGGAACCTGGCCCGGCTGACGCGCACGAGGAGGCGGGAGGGCCGGTAGGACACGAGCACCGGCCCTCCCGTCGCCCCCGCCAGTACCCGTACGAAGGGCCTCTCACAGTCATGTCCGACCAGCACGCAGCTGCCGCGATGACCGCTGCAGCAGTCATCGCCACTGTCTTGGTAGCCCGAGCCGTCGTCCTCCAGCAGGGCGGCCGAAGGCGTGTCACCCGCGAAGCACACCTCTTGCGCCGTCGCACCGCTCCTCGTGCCGAGACCGTCGCATCATCTGCGGCCACGCTCTTCGATGCCGCCTCCTGCGCGGTACGAGAGGCTGAACGACACGTCCACCACTGCTGGCAGCAGCTCCAAACCCGCGCCGACCCCTCCGAGTGACCCACCCGTGGGCATGGGCGATGCCCGGGCCGCCGGTCATCGACGGCCCTGCACGGCACGGGGCTGCCGCCGCGCCGGATGCACCTTCTCGTCCACGGGTGGGAGCCGAACCCGACACCGGCAACGCCTTGGCTGCACAGGTGTTCACGTCGTCCCGGCGGCCGGCTCGCGCTGAGGGCGGCCTGTCGCCCGGCGCCACCCGCTCGTCGGCGCGCTTCTTGAGCTCGGCCAGCGGCCCACCGGTCACGAGGTAGGAGCGCCATGGCTGGAGGTTCGATCCGGACGGCGCCCAGGCGCAGCCGACAGCACCGGCTCCAGCACCCCTGGCGGGACGGGCCGGTCGGCGAACCCGCGCACCGCCCGTCGGGTCGTCACCGCCTCATAGAGATCCGTGATCACGTACCTCCCTCGATCATCCACCGCTCTCAACTGCTCCATGGACACGCAGGAGGCAGGGATGTCAGGAGAGCCAGTCGGCGTAGTGGGTGGGGGCGAGGCGGGCGTTCTTGTCGGTGAGGACGTCCCCCTTGACGACGGCGAACATGCCGGCGGTGGGGTCGGTGACGACGGTACGGCTGTCGCCCTTGTGGGACAGGGTGATCCGGCCCAGCTCGTCCAGGGGGAAGACCTCGGGTCCTGCGATGTTGTGGATGCCGTTCAGCGGAGCCCCGGCGGCGACCTCCGCCACCGCGGCGGCCACGTCCTTGGAAGCGATGGGCTGGATGGGCGTGACGGGCAGCCGGACGGTGTCGGCGTCGGCGGTCCAGGACAGGACCGCGTCCATGAAGTCCATGAACTGCGTGGCCCGCACGATCGAGTAAGGGATCGGCCCGGCCGCGAGGATCTTCTCCTGAAGCACCTTGGCGCGGTAGTAGTCCAGCTCCGGCACCTGGTCCGCGCCGACGATCGAGAGGATGACGAGGTGGCCGACGCCGCCCTTCCGGGCCGCGGCCAGGAGGTTGTCCATCGAGGTCTGGAAGAAGGCGAGCGAGGCTTCGTCGAAGGTCGGGGAGTTGGTCAGGTTGACGACGGCATCGGCTCCCGCCACCGCCTCGTCCAGCCCCTGGCCGCCGATGATGTCGACTCCGGTGGACTTCGAGTGCGGTACGGCCTCGTGTCCGGCGGCGTTCAGGTTCTTGACGACCTGCGAACCGATCAGTCCGGTACCGCCAATGACTGCGATCTTCACGACGTGCCTTTCATGGGGATTACTGCACAATATGGCATATGCAACGCTATGCGCAGGGCATGAAACGGCTCGCAGATCGACTGAGTTCACCGTTTGACCAAATTCGTTGATCGGCCAGGTTCGCCGGTCGGCCATGGAAGGGCGGCGTCGGAATCCGTCGATGCCGCTGCGCCCTGGGAGATCACGGCGAAGTGCCGGGCCGGACCGTCCGTGTCACTTGGGCGGCGATGACGGCGAGGCGGCCCCGGAAAGCACGCGCGCCACCGCCCCCCTGGCATCGCCGGCCATAGCCCCCACAGGCTCCTTCCTCACCGTGGAAGGTGTCCGGGTGACGAGGTGGTCCACGCGATGGTCACTGCCCGGCCGGGAGGGGTATTCACCATCGTCCCTGTCGGCACGGCGGCCGGCCCATATCGCGTTGGATCCATAATGGAGGCACAAGCCTTCGAGAAGCGCGGTCAGATGGCGACGGGCGGTCTCGATACGGGTTGCCGGGTCGCCATGGACGTTCGCCGCGCAGGCGATTCCGCACATCAGGGGAACCAGGTCGTCGGAGGTCAGGTCGGCGCGCACGGCCTTGGCGTCGCAGGACGCGGGATCGGCACACCGAAGGGCTCTCGCGCCCTGGGCCCGTTCCGCCAGGCGGTACCGGTGCTGCGGTGGTTCCGAGAACACGGCTGCGTGCACTGCCCGACCCGGGACGCCGGGATCTCGCAGGCTACCGATACGTCGCCCAAGCTCCCACGCCGACGCCGCCCGGTGAAACTCCACGGAGTATGCCTCGGACGAGTGGCTCGAAGGCCTGGCGCCGGCCCGGAGCGAGTGGCGACTGCGCTATCCGGCTCCCGCCAACAGTGAAGCCAGAATCTGCCTTTGGTGGGCAACCTCTTTTTTGGCCCTAGCGAGTGTGGCCCGGTTCTGAGCGATCAAAGTGCTTTGATGCTCGGACTCGACGGAGGTGACAATCCGCACCAAGTCTGTTTTCTGCTTGCAGAAGATATCGGCCCGGGCCACAGCCACTTCGAGGGCACTGGGTTTGATAGAGCTGTGCTCAAATCGGTGGTCTGCCGCCGCCTTGTACGGGTCGGCATATGAGTATCCCAGGCCGGCCATGCAGCGGGACCAGGCATTGAAGACCGCTTTCACCTGGGGATCGGTCTCGGCCTGCTGAAATCCCTTTTGATCCAACTGCACGACCACTGCCATGTCTGCCCGGGTGGCTGAATCAATCCGCAAGCCGCTGTTTGCCGATCGGGCGCAGGAGCTGAGGGCTTTTCGCTCCACGGCAGATTTCGTGAGTGATTTAGTGCCGTCTGCTCCCTTGACTGCGGGGCTGAGCTGGTAGCCGTACTGGCTGGCTATCGACAAATCCGTGATCCCATAGCGTCGGGAATCGAACTCGGCGGTGGTGCGTACTTCCTGAGCCACTAGCCGTTCCGACACCGTGGGCAGATGGTGGTAACCGAGGCCGGCCATACAGTCCCATACGCCCTTGCGGTACAGATAGTCACGCTCAGCCTGGTCGCGGGGTGTTGGTTCGTATTCCCGCAGTGGGTAATGTGGCCTTACTGGCGCGACAACCTTTGGTTTCGCCTTGTCCGCGGTGCTGTTGTCGCTTGTTCCGCAACCAGCGGCCCCAGTTGCAGCCCACAGAATGCACAGCACTGCGAACATGCTCTGGCGATAGGGGACATGCACTCGAGGTTCCCTTGTCCTATCCGGAGTCCGGCTGGGGTCGGTAAGAGGAAGGGCATGCCTATGCCCGCTGGGACCCGTGGCGTCGGGCCAGTTGCACGCCCTTCCTGCAAGCATGCCGTAAGCAGTCGATGGCTCGGTTCAGACTCGCATCTTGTCCGGCGATCGGCTTACGCAGCCTGTCAGTCCTTCCAAGGCCTGATGACGCTGACCGCCGTTTCGTGTACGACTGGAGTATCCGTCATACGCAGCTGTTGATGTTGACGGACCGCTCGTTGTTGCGCAGGGTGCTGGTGAAGTTTCCGGACCACCCCGGACCGAGCCAGTTTTCGTAGGCGTAACTCGGAGCGGTGTAGTTCGCGTGGTACCACGCAGTGACGTTGCAAAGGTTGGTCCGATTTCCCATGGAGGCGCCGTTGTTGCCCACCACCTGACCGACACCAGCTGTTCCGGTACCGCAGTTCGAAAACCTGACAGCAAGCAGGTCGGGGACATCGTCGTCCGCCTTGAAGCAGCCGTTCTGGAGCCCAGGACTGTAGTAGATACAGAGTTGCCCACAGGGCTGCCACCAGTTTGACCACACATTAATGGGGTCGGCATGTGCGGTCGGCGCGGTGAGGGTGATGGCGGTCGCTGCACCGACCACACAGGCGGCCAGCCTGGACTGCGCCATCAGCGAATTCACTAACTTGCCGATCCTCATAAGTCTCCAGGTGGGGAGGTCGGTCAGGGAAGCGCTCTCAAGGAGCCCGTCACGTTGTGATCCACAATTCTCCGATAAGGCAATTCGAGGCAAGGGCTATTCAAGACAGCCTCGACGCGTAGTGGTGCGGAGTTCCGTGATCTTCGAGTGGCCGCTGGGACTGAGTGCTCCAGACTCCTGTCCAGCCGTGATCACCGATCACCGCGAGCCAGTGCCGTCCAGCAACCGAACGCCACCTGGGTCCGTCCTGCAGGTCGACGGCGGCGTGGCCGTGACACCAGGCCCCTCGCGCCCCACCCGTCCCCAGCATCTTCCGGAAGGTGGAACCAAATGACCTCGAAAAGGCGGCTCCTGACCCTCTCGGCGGCCGCAGCCCTGAGCCTGACCGGGCTCAGCGGACCGGTGACCGCGACGGCGAGCCCCAAAGGCGCGACGGCACTCACCTGGGGTGCCTGTCCAGCCAGGTCACAGGCGCCGCGCGGCACCTACTGCAGCACGATCAAGGTTCCGCTGGACTACGCGAAGCCGACCGGACGTCAGATCACCCTCACCTTGTCGATGGTGGGCAGCCGGGACGCCGAGCGGACCCTGGTGGTCAACCCGGGTGGCCCCGGGCAGTCGGGCATCGAGGCTGCGCAGCCTGTATGGGCCGCGATGTCTCCCGAGGTCTCGGCGAAGTACAGCGTCGTCAGTTTCGATCCCAGGGGAGTCGGCGAGAGTTCCCCGGTCTCCTGCGGCGACGCCGGCAAGCTCATCAAGCACCCGGCTCCGGACTACACACCGGCTGATGCCAAAGCCGAGCAGACCCGGGTGGCAATCGCCCGGGGCGTCGCTGAACGGTGCGCCACCGCGTCCGGCGCCCTGCTGAACTCGATCTCCACCGCGAACGCCGCGCGCGACATGGACCGCGTCCGGGCAGCGCTCGGCCGGTCCAAGCTCGACTACCTGGGCTATTCCTACGGCAGCAAGCTGGGGGCGACATACGCCACGCTGTTCCCCTCCCACACCGGCCGGATGATCCTCGACAGCGTGGTGGACCCCGACGTCACCGAATACGCCGCCACCTACGAGCAGGACCCGGCACTCGGACAGCGCACCCGCCAGTTCTTCGCCTGGGCCGCCCGCAACGACCACGCCTACCATCTGGGCGCCACCGAGGCCAAGGTGTCGGCCACCTGGACAGCGGTTCGAGCCAAGCTGCGTACCACCCCCGCGAGCGGGCGGGCAGGCGCGACCGAACTGGACGACCTGCTGGCGTCGTCCCTCTACACCGACCTGTCCTGGCCGGACATGGCGAGCACGGTCGCGGACTACCGCAAGGGAGACCCCTCGTCTCTGGTCGCCGCCTCCGAGCAACTGGCGGCCGGTGCCGTCAACCCCGCCCAACTCGCCTACAACTGCGTGGACGACTCCTGGCCGCGGAACTGGAAGACCTGGCACGACGACACCACTGCGGCGGCGAAGAAGGCACCTCTGTTCGCCTGGATGTACACCTGGATCACCGCGCCCTGCGCCTTCTGGAAGGCGCCCACCGCCGCACCGGTGAAAATCGGGTCGGTGAAGGTCCCCCCGGTGCTGCTGCTCCAGTCCCACGACGACCCTGCGACACCCCTCATCGGCGCGCAGCGGATGCGCCAGGCGCTTTCCGGCTCCCGCCTGGTGGTCGCAGGCGGCGGCAACCACGGCCAGTACCTGTTCGACGGCAACGCCTGCATGGACGGATACGGAAACCGGTACCTGCTCACCGGGAAGCTCCCCGCGGCGGACGCCACCTGCAAGGGCACTCCCTCGCCGACCCCCTGACGACGCGTTCCCAAGGGTCGAGGAGCGGCACTTGAGCCAGTCGCCACGTGAACGGCAAAGGATTGCCATCAGGGCAACCGCGTCCTGTGCGCTGCACCGGTAATGGTGCGACAAGCCCTGGCTCCGCGGCTGCGGTGGTCTTCCCTGCCGAAGGTGTCATCAACCTGCTGAGCCGCAACCATCGGCAGGGAACCGGATGTTCGTCGCGCGGCGCTGCTTCGACGAACATCCGGCATCCCGAGGTACGCCGTTGTGCAGTGGCGCTGTGCGGAACGGGCTGGCGGTCTCGCCCCGGAGGGCTGGCGGACTCCTGTCGAGCTGGAACGCGGGGAAGATGAAAGGGTCTCCCCCGCCGAGGATTCCGTCCCGGAGTGTGCGCCTGCGGGCCGTCGTACGCCTTGCGGATCGCCGCATGGGTCGTTCGCAAGGAGACCACCCCGGCCGTAGAACGCCGGCCCGACACAACCAGCAGGCGCACAGGGGTTGGAGGGGCTCAGCCCACGTGCGGCGGACAACGACACCGCACGGCGATGGCCGGTCTCGATCAGCGTGCCGTGCGTACCGGAAGACCAGATGTGGCCGAGACAGTGGGGGTGCCGGTGCCCGTGCCGCGGCAGTCCTTCGGGATCGCCGGGAACGCTGTGACTGCCTCCGGCGCGCCCTTGCCGCCCTCGACACGGGTGACCAGCTGGGGTGCCGCCGTGTTCGCGCCCTTGATCCGCGCCACGATGCCGGCGTCAGCGGGCAGCGAGGGGTGGTTCTTGTCCAGCGGCATCAGCACCGGTCGCTCCTTGCCGTCGTCGTAGACCGACGTGAAGGAGACCCGGGGGCCGCTGGGGCGGTTGCTCAGGTGCGCCAGGGTGCCCGCCCCGATGGACTGCACGCGGGTCGCCGTGCACTTGTCCGCCGGGGGCTCACCGCCCGTGGCGGCCTGCGGGTCGAAAGAGGTGATGGTGCCGTCCGCGCTCAGGACGACGTAGATCGCCTTACCGCCCGGGTCGACGATCTCCTCCCCGGCGTAGACGTGCGACAGCCCGCCGTGGCCGTCGTCGGCCGCGTGCGTCTGAAGGGTCAGAAACGCACCGCCCGCAGGCCGCTTCAGCTTCGCCCGCCACTGGTTCCTGCCGGTCTGCTCGACGACCGCGGTGTAGCCGCGGGCGATCGTGAACGTACCGGGTCCGCGGAACTGGTTCTTGCCCGAGACGGCGATCCAGGACCCGAAGTGCCCCTGCGGGGTGAGGAACACATACTCGCCGTTGTCCTGGCCCGCCACGGTCTCACCGTTCGCGTCGATGACGCTGGTGCCGAAGTAGGTGACGATCCGGCCCCAGTAGTGGGAGGCCGAGACACGGTAGATCTCCACGAATCCGCCACCGGAAGCCAGCTGCTCGGTACGGACCATGGTGCCACCCGGGTTCTGCGCGGCCACGACACCCTGCTGCGCGGCGGGTGCGGCCATGGCGGCCGGAACGGCGCCCACGACCGGGAGGAGGGCGGCGACGGAGGCGGCGCACAGCAGGCCGAGGCGCCGGGCGGTCGGACGGGTCAAGGACATGTTTCCCCCTGGGAATGGGTAACGGTCGGTGGTTCATCCCCTCGCGCTGTGTCCTCCGGCGCCGGAGCGGGCCATCCGGTCACGATGTCCCTCGGTCGCCGCAACACTGGTCAGGCGCGACGTGATCATCCTCTCCTTCCAACTTGTGCCGGTCTGCGCCGGAATCGTCACTGCCATGTAACAGGCGGGCGGGCGCTCGCAGAAATCGCTCGTAGGCAGGCGGTCCGACTCTCCTCGGGCCACTTCCGGTTCTGGCTGCGCCTCCCGACCACACCGCCCGCGACGACGCCCACCACGGTGGCGTGGGATGGCAGCCTGGGACCACCCGGTCATGTCCCGCTGTGGGACCCGCCCGACCGGATCCCCTCCAGCCCGGTGCGTGGCAGGCCGGCGGCCTGCTGGTCGACTACTGCCGCCGAGCCGGAATCGACGTCGTCATCCGCGAGGTCCGCGGCGTTTCCGACCTGGGCTACGAAATGCCGATGGCCCGCATGAACCACGAGCTGGCGGGAGTCGAAACGTTCTTCATCGCTGCCGACCCCGCCCTGGCCCACATCTCCTCCACCCTCGTCACCGCGATGAGTCAACAGGCTCGTGTCCCGCATGATGATTTGAGCGAGCCTCTTCCAGCAGGTGGGGGCAGCAGCGAGGGTCCCTGAGGCGTGCCCTGCGTGGTGAGGCGGACGAGCCGTTCGTAGCAGCAGAGGGCTGCGGCAAGTCCTCGCCCGGCTCGGTCGGCACCGTTGGGCCGTCGAGCGCACGGTGAGACGGCTGGGCTGCTTCCGCCGCCTGCGTCGCCGCTACGAGCGCAAGGCCGAGCGCCTCCTCGCCTTCACCGGCATCGCTGCGGCTCTGATCTGCCGCCGGCTCCCACCCGGCCGCCGTCCGGGCCGACTGCGCGTGAAGGAGGATGGTCACTCGTGAGCGAAGAGAGCGAGTACGAAGCCGTAGCCCGTCTGTGGCACGAGCACCTGGACGCGGAGTTCCCCGCCGGACTGCGCGGCGCGGAACGGGACGGCATCGACCTGGTGATGCTGGACGCGGACATCGCCGGCTGCGTGACGACCTGGCACGACAACGGCGGGTTCCTCGACGCGGAGCGCCTCCGGATACTGCGCCACTGCATCACCGAACTCGACAAGGTCCTGCCCCTCCTCATGAACGCGGAAGAGCTTCGCTACTACATGCGCCTGCACCGACTGGCGACTCGCCTCACAGTTCGGCCCACGCCTCACCAGGGACACGACGGCTGAGAGCACCTGACGGAAAGCCGGGTCGTAGCCATATCCCCTTCCTGGCTGAGTCGGCAGTGCCGCGGGAGGCGCTCGGGCCCGAGCTGTACGAGGCCGTCCGCTGGCGGTATTGACCGGCTACTCCTCGGGCTCCCAGGCGATCAGCCGCTCGAACACCTGCTGGTCGCCCTCGATCTTCAGGTCGCTCAGCGTGAGGCGGCCCCAGACGAAGAGCAGCAGCTGCTCGGCCGTGCCCGTGGCTGAAGCGGAGGCGGGCGCGGCGTCCGCCGTGAGGGGGGCGGGCCAGGCGCCGGTGCCGTCCAACGCGAGGAGCCAGGAGCGGCCCTCGGTGGCGTGGTAGTGGATGGTGGCGGCCTCGTGCGGCCAGGCCGCCGGGGTGGAGTTGCAGGTGTCGAGAAACTCGGCCACGCCGTCGATCGCGACGTCCGCCGGCATCGGCTGCACGGCCCCTGCGGCGAGCTGGGCGTCGTAGGTGTGCACCAGCACCTCGTGCACCCGGCGCCGGGCAACGCCCCAGGCATTCGCCGGCGACACGCCGGCGCCCCACCACGCCCAGCACTCGCGCTCCGGGCCAGCCTCGCGCAGCGCACTCAGCAGCAGCTCGTTCGACTCGGCGTACCAGGCCAGCAGCGCCTCGAGCTCGCGCGGCACCTCCGCGGCGTCCTTGGCCGGCGGAGCCTCGGCCGGGCCCGCGGCGACGATCGCGGCCCACCAGCGCTGGCCCGTACCCAGGTGCCGCACCAGATCGAACAACGTCCACTCGGGGCAGGACGGCACCGGCGCGTCAAGGCTGGGCGCGGCGGCAACCGCACTCCGGAACGCGGCCGACCGCTCGTCGATCAGTTGCAGCAGGGTGGAGAACTCAAGACTCTCTGTCACATCGCTTACCTATCACCCCGGTTCAGCCGACCGCACCCTGTTTTTCCAGGCCGCCAGCTGCGGGAGTCGGAGCACCTGATGGAGCCGTTGCCGCCGGTCAGGCAGCGGCGTCCGCGCCATCCCGGCCGGCTGTCACTGGACGACCGTGGTTGCCTGCGGGGCATCCTGTTCGTGCTGCACACCGGGATCCAGTGGGAGTGGCTGCCGCAGGAGCTCGGCTTCGGGTCCGCAATGACGTGCTGGCGCCGGCCGGTGGCAACCGCCACGACATCACGCGGAGTTCCGCACGGCTCCGGCCCGGGCTCGCTCCGCTGGGTGGTCGAGCGGACGAACGCGTGGATCCACGGCTTCCGATGGCTACTACGGATCCGCTGGGAGATCCGCGACGCCGTCGCGGCCGGACTGACCCTCGCCCACGGCTCGGGCGTGGTCGAAGGGCACGACGGACTGATCACCTGCAACCTCGCTGGTCCGTACTCGGAGAGCATCTGATCCCGCCGTTCGCTCGGCAGGTCCCCACCACACCCGGCGACCGCGAAGCCACAGGCGACATACGTTGACTCGACATCCCACGGGCCCTGGACTCTCCGGTGGACCTGCGCGCGCTGCGGACCAGTTACCTGTGCTGATCGACGGCTCGGCGGTTCACGCCTGGAACTCGGTGAGATCGATGGCGTGCACACGCAGCGGGTAGCCGTACACCGGGTGTGCCGTCTCCCGCTCGGGCACCATGCCGAGCTTGCGGATGACGTTCTCGGAGGCGTTGTCACCCACCCGGTTGATGCTGATGAGGCGGTCCAGGCCGCGGTCCTGGAGAGCGAACTCCAGCGTGGCGTGGGCGGCCTCGGACGCGTATCCCTGGCCCCAGAACTGTGAGCCGATCCGCCAGCTGATCGCGACGGCGGGCATCACCTCCGGCAGGAACTCGGGCACGGACAGTCCCGTGAAGCCGATCAGTTCGCCCGAGGCCAGCAGCTCGACGGCGAAGAGCCCGAAGCCCTCCTCGTCCCACTCCTCCTCCCACCGCTCGATGTCCTCGGCCGTGTGGTCCAGGTCGCGCACCGAGCCGTCGTCGATCCAGCGCATGACCCGTGGGTCGGCGTTGATGTCCGCCATCGGTGCGAGGTCGTCGTCGTGCCAGTCGCGGAGGAGGAGACGGGGGGTGCGGATCTCGGTCATGCGCCCATCCTGCCGAAAGCAGGCGCCGCATCGGTAATCCGGCGCCAGACGGGGCGGTGGATCACCCCCGGTGGCCGCGCGGCCACCGGGTCCGGACACGGCCAGGCCGACGGCCCGTCACCCAGCAGGCCCGGCGGGACGCACGCGTGCCGTTCACGACGCAGAACTGTCGGCTGACCCTGCGAGTTCGGGCACCGGCACCGCGCGGAACTGCAGCCGGGCCTACTCCGAGGGCTCACGCAGGCGCACGGCGAGGGCGGCGATGTCGTCGTCGAGGCGTCCTCTGCTGTAGTCGAGGAGGTCGCGGTGCAAAGCCGTGAGCAGCTCATGGGGTGGCGTCGGGGGCTGTCGGCGCATCCAGGCCGCCAGCGGGAAGAACTCTCCGTCGTGGGCGCGGGCCTCGGCGACCCCGTCGGTGTAGAGAAGCAACAGGTCGCCTGGGGCGAAGTCGAAGGTGTCGACGGTGTAGTGATCGCCGATCAGCTCCGCGAGGTTGAGCAGAGGCGAGGGGGTGGTGGGTTCAAGGGCACGGAGTTCCCCGCGGTGCAGGAGCAGCGGCGGGGGGTGTCCGCAGTTGAGGATCTCGATACGTCTGCCTTCGTGCGGGATCTCGACGAGAAGGGCGGTGGCGAAGCGCTCCATCGGCCCTTCGGGGGGAAAGGCGGCGTTGTACCGGGTGCTGCTGGCGTCCAGCCTGCGCGCGACGCTGACGATGTCGGCCTCGCCGTAGGCCGCCTCCCGGAAGGCGTTGACGATCGCCGCGGCCGCTCCCACGGCCGGCAGGCCCTTGCCCCGCACATCACCGATGAGCAGCCTGACCCCGTAGCGCGTGTCGACCACCTCGTAGAAGTCCCCGCCGATACGGGCCTCCGCCGCGGCCGCGAGATACAGGGACTCGACCTCGACGCTCCCGAAGCGGCGCGGCATGGGACTCAGCACCACCTGCTGCGCCGCGTCGGCGACGAGCCGCACCTGGAAGAGGGTCCGCTCCCGCTGGAGCCGGACATGGCTCCCGTACGCGGCCGCCACGGTGACCGCGATGATCCCCGCAGCCGTCCACCACGTCCCCAGACCGGGGAACACGAGGCTGAGACCGATCATCAGAAAGAGGCAGACCGTTCCCAGCAGGATGGTGGGGAGCACCGGCCACATGGCGGCGGCGAGGGCCGGCGCCGCGGGCAGGAGGCGGCTGAAGGCCATCTCCGGAGGCGTGGCGTACGCCAGGCTGGCGATGACGACGGTCAGGATGACCGGCGACAGCCGCACGAAACTCCCCCGGCCGTAGCTGCGACGGAGCCGCGGCCGTCCAGACTCGATCACACTTCACAGAATATCTACGCAAGGGGGGCATAGCGCTCTGGCGGATCAGAGGTCGTCCTCCGCTGGAGCATCTGTCGGTCACCGCAGAGCCGGTGCGGGCGCTCCGCCGGGCCGTCCGCGGCCGGTGCGGGCGCTCCGTCGGGCCGTCCGCGGCCGGTGCCGCCGCTGTGTCACCGACTGAGCTCGGGGAGGGGCTGTTCGGTCCAGATGGACTTGCCGGTGCGGGTGTGGCGGGTGCCCCAGCGCTCGCAGAGTGCGGAGATGAGCTGCAGGCCGCGGCCGCCCTCGTCGGTGGCGGAGGTGTGGCGGATGTGCGGCGTGGTCAGGCTGGCGTCGGAGACCTCGCAGATCAGTGCGCGGCTGCGGAGCATGCGCAGCCGGATGGGGCCGCAGGCGTGCCGCACGACGTTTCCGACCAGTTCGCTGACCAGGAGTTCGGTGGTCATGACCAGGTCCTCGTCGGCCAGGTCCCAGTCGTCGAGCTGGGCGCGGACCAGCTCGCGGGCCTGGCTCGCCGCCATCGGGTCCTCCGGCAGCGGCCACTCGGCGATGTTCTGCGCGTCCAGCGGGTGGGTGCGGGCCAGCAGCAGGGCGGCGTCATCGCTCAGCGCGCCGTGGGCGGGCAGGAGCGCGGAGGTGAGGGCGGCGCAGAGAGCGTCCAGGTCGGACGCGTCGGCCGGGGAGGCCGGCATGGCGTTCACGGACCGCGAGAGGAGCTCGGCGAGGTGGCTCATGCCCGTGGTGACGTCCCTGGCCTTGCTCTCGACCAGGCCGTCGCTGTAGAGGGCGAGCAGGCTGCCGGCCGGCAGCAGGGTCTCGCGGGTTTCGAAGGGCGGAGCGGCCACCCCCAGGGGCGGGTCCGGGGCCATGGACAGGAAGGTGACGGTGCCGTCGGGGTGGGCGACCGCGGGGGGCGGCTGGCCGGCGCTCGCGTACGACAGAAGCCGGGTCACCGGGTCGTAGACGCCGTACAGGCAGGTCGCGAAGGCATCGGTGCCCAGCTCGCCGACGATGTCGTTGAGGTGGTCGAGGATCTCGTCGGGTGGCAGCTCCAGCTCCGAGAGGGTGCGGACGGCCGTGCGGAGCCCGCCCATGGTGGCGGCCTCGGCCATGCCGTGGCCCATGACGTCGCCGATCACGAGCGCCACCCGGGCCGCGGAGAGCGGGATCACGTCGTACCAGTCGCCGCCGACGTCGGCTCCCTGTTTGGCCGGCTGGTAGCGCGCCGCGGTCGTCACCTCGGGCAGCTCGGGCAGTGCCTGCGGCAGCAGACTGCGCTGGAGGGTGCGGGCCCGGGTCGTCGCCTCGTCGTAGAGCCCGGCCCGTTCCAGGGCCTGTGCGATGAGTCCGCTGAGCGCGGTCAGCAGCGTTCGTTCGTCATCGTCCAGCACCCGCGGCCGGCCGAAGGAGATCACCGCGGCGCCGATCCCGCGCCCGGAGACAGCCAGGGGGAGAAAGGCCCACGCCTGCTTGCCGTCCTCCCGTACCAGGATTTTCGTTGCCGGGTAACGCTGCAGGAACTCCTCCGGAGAGGAGATGCAGAGGGGGGTGCGGGTTCGCAGGGCGTCCCCCACCGGGTTCGAGGTGTCCCCCACGGTCCACTCGCCGTCCAGCAGCCGGGTGAAGCGTTCCGCGTATCCCCGGGAGCCGACCACGGTCAGCCGGTCGCCGACGGCACCGAGCATGATGAGTCCGGTGGCCCCCAGGGGTGTCATCACGCCGTCGGCCACCGCCGCCATCACGTCCTGGGCCGTGACGGCCTCCGCCAGCTCCCGTGTGATCCGCTGCACCAGGGCCGCCCGCTCCTCGGCCGCCCGCTCCGCGGATGCGCGCTCGGCCTCGCGCAGATGCCGCTCGGTGGTGTCGGTGATGTAGAGCGTGAGGCCTTCCGGTACCGGCACCAGCCGCAGGTGGTACCAGAACGTCCCGTCCGGCCCCGGTACGTCGAATCCGGCCGGCCGGCCCTCGGCCGCCGTGGCCCGGCAGCGTTCCTCCAGCCCCGGTACGGCACGTACCGCGGGAAGGTCCCAGAGCACTGCTCCGGCGACATCCCCCGCGGCGCCCAGGAGCCGCTCGGCGGCCTGGTTGAGGAATCCGATGCGCCAGTCCGTGTCCAGGGAGACGAAGCCGTCGCTCATGTGCCGCAGGGCCCGCCCCACCGACTCGGCGGCGGCGTGCGTCTCGCTGCTGTCCCGGAGGGTGCCGATCACCTTGACCGGCGTCCCCTCCTCGTTCGTGACCGTCCGGGCACGGGCCTCGATCCAGAGGTACGTGCCGTCCTGGCGCCGTACGCGGTACTCGTTCTGGAAGCCGCCGCGCAGCTGGATGCCCGTGTCGAAACCGGCTACCGCCCTCGGCAGGTCGTCCGGGTGGATCAGCTCCGCCCACGCTTCGATGCCGCCGGTCATCACCGCGGGATCGATGCCGGCCAGCACCTCCTCGACGGGCCGGTCGGAGGTCAGCTCGCCGGTGCGCAGGTCCCAGGTGTACGTGAGGGAGGGCACCCCTTCCACGTCCCACGCGGGTGCGGTCTTGCGCGGCCCCGGACCGTTCTCCAGGGCGCGCAGCAGGGCGGGGGACGGGTTGAGGATCCCGGACGACCGGAGCCTGCCGGACATCCAGGCCGCCACCTCGTTCAGGAACGCGCACTCCGCGGCCCCGGGCTCGTCACCCCGGGCGAAGAGGACGGACAGCGCGCCGCGGCGCCGGCCGCCGCCCGGAACGGGGACGGCCAGGTGACCCATCCCGGCGGGCAGCCGGGAAGGCCACAGGGCGGCGGGGTCCCGGCCGGGCACCGGGTCGGGCGGGGCCAGGTCGGGCTGCCAGGCGATGGTGTCGTCGCGGGCGGCCGTGCTGGGCGGCGCCGTGCCCCGTGCCGGGATGATCAGCCAGGGCCGGGTCATCGACTCCGGCAGGCCGCTGTCGGCGACCAGGTAGAGGATGCCGCTCATGCCACCGCCGGGGAGATGCACCATGCCGCCCAGACCCTGCACCTCGGCCACGGCCTGCTGGAGCGCGGTCAGCAGCACCTCGACATCGTGCCGGTCCTCGTCCACGGCGTCGAGCAGCCGCATCCGCATGCGGTGGCGTTCCAAGGGGCGCAGGGTCTGTATGGTCCGCAGTCCTCGCGGCTGGTGCAGCGGACGGGGAGTGGGGGGCGTGGACGAGCCGATGTCATGCGCATCGCTTCCTCTGGTGTTCACCACGGCCGACTCTCGCCTCCGCTCATCGCTCGGCTGTTCACTGGGCTGGATGTGATCGCATACGGACCGTGTGATCCATATCGGTCTAATACATCCTAATCCGAATGAATTTCGGCGATTTAACCCCGCTCTTACAGGTTTCCGCAATAGATCGACCGTATGTGGCGTCGACTCACTCTCTGTCGCCGTTGAGGCCTCATGGGCAGAGCAATACCAGCTGACACAGCCCCTGCCATTGATCAGGCACTTCCAAGTCACCTTCGACTGCGCGGAACCCGAGCGCGTGGCTCGCTTCTGGTGCGAGGTGCCGGGGTACGTCATCTCGCCGCCGCAGGGACCAACGGGGCGCAGCTGCTGACCCATTCGGTCAGCGGCGTCCCGCCCCGTGAGGCCTGCGGGACTACGAAACGCTGATCGAGGTCGAGGAGTACGGCCCCTGGACCGACCAGTTCTGGCGCCGGCGGACACCTCGCACCTGACGACGCCAGGCAGGGCCCCGTCGTACGGCGGCTACTCGGCCGGCCAGATGACGAACGAGGGGAAGGCGTGTCGGCCCGGCCGGGCGCCGGTCTCGTCGAGCGCGGCGCGGATCTCGTGCAGGTGAGCGGTGGTCATCTGGAGGGGTGGCTCGTCGGGCTGGTAGGTGGTGCGCACCGGGTAGTCCACGCCCGGTGCGTTGGTCATCTCGATATGGCAGCCCAGAACGTGGGTGACCGGTCGGCGTTCGGAGAACTCGATCAAGCGGTCGATGGTCCGGGCGAAGGCGGACCGGTCCTGGACGTAGAGCCGGCCGGGATAGACCGTGTCGCCGGTGAGCAGGAACCCGGCCCACGGGTCGTAGAACGTGACCGCCGCCTCGTGGTGCCCCGGGGTGGCGAGGCACTCGACCACGCGGCCTCCCAGATCGACGCGTGCCACACCGGTGGGATCCTCGTCGAATCCGAAGTAGCTCCAGGCGGTGGCGAGGTCGGCGCCGACCAGCGTGGTGCGGGGGCGGTCGGCGAACTGGCCGTCGCCCGCGATGTGGTCGCCGTGCGGGTGGGTGTGCAGCACCAGCAGGTGGTACCCCTGCCGGGGGTTTCGGGTGAGCCAGCCGTCGATGAGCTCGTCGACCACCCGGCGCAGGGGGAAGAACGCGGCGGAAGCGGTGGCGCCGGTGTCGATCAACACCGCCCGGGCGTTTCCGAACAGCAGGAACAGGAACGGCGCCTCGTAGTCGATCGCCATGTTCTGCCGCAGGATGTACGTGTGCTCGTCGTACGCGTGGACCTGGATGTCCGGGTCGGTGTTGTGCTTGGCCGACGGCGAGCCGTGGATCCAGCGGACGTCCAGCCCGCGGGACGGGGGAACCCGGCCGGCGAAGTCGATGCAAGCGCTGCCCGTGTCCATGACGCCTCCACGAGTGCGTCGTCTTGGCGGGCCGGGTACGGCGCACATCTCGTCCGGGGCAGGCACCTGTGCGCCTCCGCGGTGACGCTACCACGGCGCTGACCGGCCCCTCTCCTCGTCCGAAGGCGCCGGCCGGCCTGGCCGCGGATGCCGCCGGCGGTGCGGTTCAGCTGCTCTGCCGGTAGTTCATGAACCAGTGGGTGTCGAAGAAACAGGCCATCGTGAACGGGTGGTGCGGGTCGGTGAGGATGCGGCAGACGAACTCCGCGGTCTGGCAGTCGAAGGGCACGTCCTCGCCGTCGCAGGACCGGATCACCACGGGCCAGTGGTCGGGGTCGTCGCCGTCGGCCCTCCAGCAGTACAGGTTCTCGTGCTCCGTGCTCGCCCAGACGAACAGGCCGTCCTCCCGGAAATCCGTCCACGGCACCTGGTTCAGGTCCAGGAATCCGTCGAAGGCACCCTTGCCGAACGTCTCGACCATGCGCTTGTAGTCGCTCGGCAGCGCGGTGCCCAGGCGGGACTCCGCCTCCGCCCAGTCCACGTCGGGCCGCTGGGCGGGCTGGGTCCACCCGGTGATCCGGACGAGCCGCTCCGTCCAGTCGACGTCCTCGTCCGAAGCGACCGCCGAGGATGCGGGCACCTCCGCGGGCACCTCCCGGTGAGCCACCACCAGCACCGGCCGCACGATCCCCTCCGCGTCCCGCGCCGTACCCGTACCGACCCACTGGTCCCCGTACGCCCACGCCCGTATGGTCACGGCCCGGTCCTCGAAGGGGACGAGGAGGGCCGCGCCCCTGGACTCGTCGGCCGTCGGATCGGTGAAGCCGTCGAGGACGAGGGTGCGCGAGGCGCCGTACCTGCCGCCGAGCAGGTCGGTCAGTTCCTGCAGATCCAGGTCGCCGGGCAGGTACATCCAGTCGTTCACCGGGCCGAGCCGGGCCAGCAGGTCGCTGACGTTCGCTTGGGTGAGCTCCATGGCGGACAGTAGAGCGGACCGCACCGACAACGGCCGGACCGTCCTGCGAGCGACCATCACGACTCCGCGACCGCCGGGACCGTCACGCGCCCTGCGGCGGACGGCACTCCTGGTGAGAGTCGGTCCGGGCGGCATCCGGGTGGGACGGATTCCAGAGCCGGTCGGCCTCACCGCGGGCGACATGCTCCTCGTAGATCCTCACCTTGTACCGCATCACGGCCAGGCTCTCCTGCAACTCCCGGATCCGCCCCTCCACATGGCTTTCGTGGCGGCGCAGCAGCTCCAGCCGCTCATGCTCGTTGCCCGGGCCCTGCCGGACCAGCTCGATGTACTGCCTGATCATCGCCAGTGGCATGCCGGAGGAGCGCAGCTTCGTGCAGATCGCCAGCCATTCCAGATCTTCCTCGTGATAGATCCGACGGCCGTTGGACAGGCGGCGCACCGGGTTGGCGAACAGGCCCTCCCGCTCGTAGAACCGCAGGGCGTGAACGCTCAGCCCACTGCGCTCCGCCACCTCACCGATGCTCAGATCCATGAGCGACCCCCGTCACACAGCGCTTGATCTAGACCCGACTCTAGCTTCTAGCGTCGAGCTGTTGGCCCATCAGGCGATCGGAACTCGGGAGAGCAATGAGCGTGTGGTTTGTCACCGGTGCGGCGCGTGGACTCGGCGCGGAGATCACCCGTGAGGCGCTGGAGCGGGGGCACAGCGTGGTCGCCACGGCGAGGGACGTGTCGGCGGTGCTCCGGGCCTACCCGCGGAAGCCGGAGGGGCTGCTGGCGGTGAAGGCGGACGTGACCGAGCCGGAGCAGTTGACGGCCGCGGTGGAGGCCGCTCTGGCGGAGTTCGGCCGGATCGACGTCGTGGTCAACAACGCCGGCTACGGCCTCGTGGGCGCGATCGAGGAGGCTTCCGACAAGGCTGTCCGGGATCTGTTCGACGTCAACGTGTTCGGCGTGCTCAACACGTTGCGGGCGACCCTGCCGACGTTGCGGGCCCAGCGATCGGGACATGTCGTGAACATCGGCTCCGTGGGCGGCTTCGCCACCGCTCCGGCCGTGGGCCTGTACGGGGCCTCGAAATTCGCCCTCGAGGGCATCTCCGAGGCGCTGCACGGCGAACTCGCACCGCTGGGCGTCCGCGTCACGATCGTGGAGCCGGGCGGGTTTCGCACGGACTTCCTCAACAGCTCCAGCATCCAGGTCGAACCGGCCTCCATCGCGGACTACGATGCCGGCGCCGGGCCGGTGCGCGAGGCACTGGCCGGGAACGACGGCCGTCAGCCGGGAGATCCGGCGAAGGGGGCCAGGGCCATCGTCGACGTCACCGAGGTCGCCGAGCCCCCGCTGCGCCTGCAGTTGGGCGCGGACGCGGTGGAGCGCGTCGAGGCGAAGCTGGATCTGGTGCGCCGTGAACTCGACGAGTGGCGGCACGTGGCGCTGTCCACCACCGTCTGAGTCTCAGCCCGCGGTCCTGGTCCTGATGAGCGGCGCGTCCCGGCGTGAACTCCCGGAACCCGACGCCGTGGTAGAGCCCGCGCGCCTCGGGATGACCCGGCACGCCGAGGCAGGCGACCGTCGTGTGCGTGGCCCCGGCCGCGCGTGCCAGAGGCATCCCGTGCAGAAGCATCGCCCTGGCCGGCCCCAGCCGCCGGTGGTCGGGATGCGTGCCGGCCGGCTCGAACTCGGCGGTGCTGTTCACCTCGTCGAGCCACATGATCGTCGAGGATGCCGACGTCCCGTCCGGCGCTTCGACCAGGAGGTGCAGGTCGCCGCGGTACGACGCCGTCCGCAGCGGCGGCCGAGGAGGGACACGGTGCAGGCGGTCGGGGAACGGGCGGCGCGGGCTGCCGCCCCGGACGACGGCTGTGACGGGTCTCGCCGTCCGGGCCGGCTCTTCGCGGATCGGGCGGTGCGTCAGGAGACGTTGACCGCGCTCCAGGCCGCCGCCACGGTGGCGTACTCCCGGCTGGTGGCGCCGTAGAGGTCCTTGGCCGCGTTCAGAGTCGCGGTGCGGGCGCCCTTGTAGTCCGTGGTGGAGGTCATGTAGACGGTCAGCGCCCGGTACCAGATGGCGGAGGCCTTCTGGTTGCCGATGCCGGTGACGGTGGAGCCGTTGCAGGTGGGGCTGTTGTAGGAGACCCCGTTGATGGTCTTGGCGCCGCTGCCCTCGCTCGCGAGGTAGAACCAGTGGTTGCCGACGCCCGAGGAGTAGTGCACGTCGAGGCGGCCCACCGACTTCGACCAGCAGTCGGCGGAGCGGCCGTCCAGGGACGGCTTGTCGAAGCGGCGCAGCCACGGCGGGGTGGACTGGTCGCTGAAGAGGTAGTCGGGGGTGTCGACCGGGTTGTCGGCGTACCACTCGACCATGGTGCCGAGGATGTCGCTGGTGGCCTCGTTCAGGCCGCCGGACTCACCGCTGTAGCGGAGGTTGGCGGTGGCCGAGGTGACGCCGTGGGTCATCTCGTGGCCCATGGTGTCGAGGTCGACCTGCTCGGGGTCGGTGGTGCCGTCGCCGTCGCCGGTCATCATGCAGAAGCAGGAGTCCGACCACTGGGCGTTGTCCCAGTTGGTGCCGACGTGGACGAAGACGGTGGCGCCGCGGCCGTCGTTCTTGATGCCGTTGCGGCCGAAGGTCGTCTTGTAGTAGTCGAACGTCTCGGCGGTGTTGGCGTGCGCGTCGACGGCGGCGGTGGCGCGGTCGGTGGAGAACTTCCTCCCGTCGCCCCAGATGTCGTCGGCGTCGGTGAACACGGTGCCGGAGGAGCTCTTCAGGGACGAGGACGACAGGTTGTGCGCGTCCTTGGTGATGTGGCCGCGCACCGGGTCGATCAGGGCGAAGGTGCCGTCGGCCTGCTGGGTGGTGTCGATGGAGATGTCACCGGTGTACTCGGAGTGGCCGGTGCCGGTCGCCTCGCGCTCGGCGGAGTAGTGCTCGATCGCCGCGCCGGTGGTGGCGTCGGTGACGAAGACCTCGCCGTGCGGCTGGCCCTTGTCGCCCACGCCCTGCACGGTGGTGCGCCAGGCCAGCCGGGGGGTGCCGTCGGCGGCCCACACGATCAGCTGGGGCGAGGATGTGGCCTTGTGCACCGACCCGCGCGAGCGCTTGAGGGCACTGGCTGCGGTGCCCTTGGCACCGACGGCGGGAGTGACGGAACCGACCGCCACCCGGTGGGCCTTGGCGCGGGTGGATCCCTTGAGCGAGCCGTCGGCCTTCTGGTGGACGACGAAGTCGCCGCCCACGACGGGGAGGCCGCGGTAGGTCCGTTCGAAGCGCACGTGCTGGGTGCCGTCGGCGTCGACGACGACGTCCTTCACTCTGAGTCTCTGGCCCGGGCCGAAGCCGAAGATGTCGGCGTGCCGGGTCACGTTGGCCTTGGCGTGGGATATCGCCGTGTCGCGGACGGAGGTTCCGCGCACCGCACGGGTCTGCGAGTGCGCGGGTACGGCCATCGCACCCGTGGTGAGGGCACCGGCGGCGACCACCGCGGAAAGGGCGAGAAGGGGACGGGGCATGACGGGGTGATTCCTTCGCTCGTCGTGGGGTGACGACGTCCTGAGACGTTGACGCGAAGTGTTCAACAGGTGACATGTCCCTGACGTGACTTCATCTGGGCTATAACGACGGAGCTATAGGGCGGGGGGAGCCGCGGCCCGTCCGGTCACCCGCGCTCGCCGAGGGCGAACCCCCGGCCTCCGTCCTCCCACCAGGCCAGGTACTGCGGCCGCTGTCGCACCAGCGACAGATATCCGGCCAGCAGACGCTCGCACGCCGCGTCGGCGAGCTCGGGCGGAACCGAGTCCCTGTTCCAGGCCAGCAGCAGCCGCCGGTGGAAGGGCACGCCCACGAGCGGCCGCTGCACGGTGCCCTGGGCCGCGACATCGGCGGTCGGCCACACGCCGCAGACGGCACGCCGGCCGGCGACCAGGATCTGCGCCACGGACAGATCCGGCGTCACATGGGCGATGCGCGGAGTGAATCCCGCCGACTGGCAGGTGAGATGGAGGTACGCGTGCACACCGCTCTCGTCGGCCTCCGGCATGACCCAGTCCTCGCCCGCCAGCTCGGCGAGGCTGACCGTCTCCTGGCGCGCCAGCGGGTGGTCCTCGGGGAGCAGGACGAAGACCGGCTCGCGCAGCAGGGTGCGCGTCGCCACCGACTCGCCGGCCGGAAGGGGGAATCCGGGGAACTCGCCGTACACCGCGATGTCGCATTTCGCCAGGCCCAGTGCCTTCACCAGGGTGTGCACGGAGCGGCGGGCGTCTATGGTGAGCCGTCGCTCCGGGACGAGTTCGAAGAGCGCGGAGACCAGCAGGGACATCAGGGAGCCGGCGGTTCCGCCCGCCCGCAGCGGGGCGGTGGCCTGTCTGTCCGTCTCGGCCGCCGAGCGCGCGTGCTCGCGCAGCCGGTCGAAGCCGACGACGAGGTCACGGGCGCAGCGCAGGACGTACTGGCCGTTCTCGTTCGGCTTCACCCCGTCGGCGCCGCGGACGAAGAGCGGGCCGCCGAGCTCGTGTTCGATCCGCTTCAGCTGAGCGCTCGTGGCCGGCTGGGAGAGCTGCAGCCGTGCGGCGGCCTTGCGGATGCTGCCGGCCTCCGCGACGGTGAGCAGGATACGGAGGTGCCGGAACTCGAGGTGCATGACCATTCCCCGCTCAGCGCGGGGGCACCCGAACCCCCGTGACCAGCAGAACACGTTGCCCGACGGCAGTGGTGATCAAGGGTGTGCCGGGCCTGTGCGGGCGGCAACCACGGAACGGTAAAACCTCGGGTTCCGAGCCGGACATACCGGTGCCCGGTGCCGCTCGGGCAGCCGGGAGAGGGGACCGCGTTCCGCGCGGTGATCATGTCCTGGGGCCACGCCTTCCAACGGGTGAAACCGGGCGTGCGGTGAGCGGCGGCCGATGCGGCACGGGAAGCCCCTCTGGGTACCGGACACGTCAACGGTCAGGGAGCCCCCGATGCCGAAGTTCCTCATCCAGGCCACCTACACACCCGAGGGCGCGAAGGGGCTGCTCGAAGAAGGCGCGAGCGGCCGCCGCGCGGCCGTCGACCAGGTCGTCGCCGGCCTCGGCGGTCAGGTCGAGGCCGTGTACTTCGCCTTCGGGGAGGACGACATCGTGCTCATCGTCGACTTCCCCGACCCGGTGTCCATGGCCGCTGTCAGCCTCACCGTGAAGGCCAGCGGCGCCCTCACCACCCGGGCCACACCCCTGCTCACCCTCGACGAGGTCGACGAGGCCGCCCGCCGCCGGGTGCCCTTCCGCGCACCCGGCCGGTAGACCCCCCGAGCCCCGGTCACACCGACGCCGAAGGGCGGATGTTCTGGTTGAGGCGGAACAGGTTGGTCGGATCGTAGGTGTCCTTCACGCTCACCAGCCGTTCGTACACCGCGTCGGGGTACGAGGCGCGCACCTTGTCCTCGGCGGCGTCACCGGTGAAGTTGACGTACATGGCCCCGTGCCCGTGGCGTGCGATCTCCTCGCGGGCTCCGCGGGCCCAGGCGACGCGGGCGTCGAAACCCACCCTGTCGGGAGACCGCGCGATCACGTTGCACAGCACGCTCGCCTCCCGCTGGCTGAAGGCCGTGGCCTCGGCCGGAACACGGGCGAACGCACCGCCCAGTTGGTGCAGGTGCAGTTCGCTGAACGGGGTGGGTGTCGTCAGGTGCCGTCGCAGCAGAGCGTCGAGGGCGGCGTCGGACGGCTCGATGAACGCGGACGTGAAGTAGGTGGGGGCGCCGGCCGCCCACAGCGGGTCGAGCAGGGACTGCATCGCGGTGTACGGCATGGGGCCCATGACGTCGGCGACGGGCGTCCCGAGCGTGCGCAGCGGACCGACCGCCGCCTCGCCGGCCGCCAGGTCGCCGGCGTACATGCCGAGTACGGCCACCACGCGGGTGCCGTGGACCTCCTCGGGCAGGAACGGCAGCGGGGGCGCCGTCGTCAGGTTGACGAGTGTCGTCAGGTCGTCGGGGGCGTCGCCGATCAGTGCACGCCAGCCGGTGACGACCTGCCGGGCCTCTTCGAGCGGATAGACGATCAGGCCGGCCAGGACCTGCGGGCCCACCGGGTGCAGCTGGTACTCGAGGGACGTGACGACGCCGAAGTTGCCGCCGCCGCCCCGCAGGGCCCAGAACAGCTCGGGGTGCTCGTCCGGGGCGGCGCGGACCACGCGGCCGTCCGCGGTGACCACCTCGGCCGCCGTCAGGTTGTCGGAGGCCAGCCCATGGCGGCGCAGCAGCCAGCCCACCCCGCCGCCGAGGGTGAATCCGGCGATGCCGGTGGTGGACACCAGGCCGCCGGTCACGGCGAGTCCGAAGGCCTGGGTCTCGTGGTCGAGGTCCCCCCAGGTCATGCCGGCCTGGGCGACCACCCGGCGCCGTGCGGGATCGACGACGGCGCCCTTCATCGGCGACAGGTCGATGACGATCCCGTCGTCGCAGGTCGAGAACCCGGCGATGCTGTGCGCGCCGCCGCGCACCGCGACGAGCAGGTCCTGGCTGCGGGCGAACTCGACGGCACGGATCACGTCCGCGGTCCCGGCGCAGCGCACGATCACGGCCGGGTGTTTGTCGTGGGCCCCGTTCCAGACCGCGCGGGCCTGGTCGTACTCGGCGTCGCCGGGACGGACGACGCTGCCGCGCAGGCCTGTCTCCAGTTCGGCGAGGGTGGCGTCCCCCAGGATGCCCCGGGCCGTGTCGATCGACATGGTCGGCTCCTTGGTGTGCGTGCTTTTCGCTGACACCCAGGACCGTAGGGAGCCTCTCTTAGCAGTCACTCAGCAGCCGCTTTGCCGGTGGGTGCCCGGGGCGTCGAGCGCCGCTGGACGGCCTGGCCACGGGTGTCGCCGAAGTGGGCGAAGAGGTCACCCGCCCGGGCCGCCGCCGCGTCGGCGGCCTCGCGGTCGCCCGCCCGCCACAGCAGCTGCGCCAGCATGAGGGCGGCCCATCCGGCGGCGGGGCGCGATCCGGCGATGTGCTCCAGGCGCTGGGCGCGGGTCAGCAGCGTACGGGCCCGCGCCGGGTCACCGGCGGCCCGGGCGACGAGGGAGAGGTGGAGCAGGCTGTTGGTGGCGCCCGGGATGTCGTCGGTCTCCTCGAAGCCGGCGAGGGCCCGGGCGATGGTCGCCCGCGCGCCGTCGGTGTCGCCCTCGGCCAGGTGGAGCAGGCCCAGGCAACCGAGGGTGATGCCCTCCTCCCGGCGGTCGCCGAGCCGGCGTCTGATCGCCAGCGCCGTCTCCAGGTGCTTCCTGGCCGTGTCGTGGTCGCCGTGGCCGCGGTGGACGTTGCCGAGGACGTTGAGAGCCAGGGACTCCCCGTGCGGGTCGTCGAGCGCGCGGAAGCAGTCGGCGCTGCGTTCGGCCGCCGCGACGGCTGAGCCGGGGTCATCGTCCAGGCGGCCCGCCCATGCCAGGTTGGCCAGGGCGTACCCGCGTGCCCGCGCCGGGCCGACCGTGCGGCCGGCGAGGACCGTCTCCTCGAAGAACAGCGACACCTGCCCGGCCGTGTCGGTCCCGACCGCGTAGCCCGGTGTCATGACCGGGAAGAACGGTTCGGTGCCGGCCTCGACGTCCTCCAGCAGCCGGATGCTTTCCGCGCAGGCCCGGCGAGCCGCGCGGCCCTCGCCCCGGCACACGGCCCAGACGCCCTCCAGGTGCGCGGCGGCGGCGAGGACCGCGGGGGCGCCCGCCTCGTGGGCGAGGGTGCGGGCCAGTCCGAGGGCGGTGCTGGCGCCGTCCCACGCGCCGCTCATCCAGAGCAGGACCGCCTGCTGTCCGTGCGCGTACGCCAGCGCCGCCGGGTCCGGCCGCCGCTGGTGCATCCGGACGAGCTGCCCGGCGATGTCCTCCAGGGGGGAGCCGTCCCCGAGGCGGATCGCCAGCACGGCCCGCCCCATCAGCGCCCGCGCCCGCTGCGGGGAGGGCTCCGGTGCGGCGGCCAGGGCGTCCTCCAGCCACCGGCGGCCCTCGGCGAGGTGCCCGCGTTCCGGCCAGAACGAGCGCAGGGCGGCGGCCAGGCGGAGCGCGTCGTCCGGTTCGTGGCGCAGCAGGGAGCGCAGCGCGGCCCGGAGGTTGCCGTGGTCGGCCTCCAGTTCCAGCGACGCCGCTCCCGAGACCCCTGTGGGCGGCTCGCGGTCCCGGGCCTCGGCGAGTGCCAGGTAGTGGCGCCGGTGCCGGGCCTCGGTGGCCGCTTGTTCCCCGGCGGCCCGCAGACGGTCCGCGGCGTACTGGCGGATCGTCTCGAGCAGCCGGTAGCGGACCTCGTCCTGCCGGGCCTCCACCGAGACCAGGGACTTGTCGGCGAGCCGGCCCAGGACGTCGAGCACGGCGGTGTCCTGTGCGGTGTCCGCGCACACGTCCTCGGCCGCGGCGAGGGAGAACCCGCCCGCGAAGACCGCCAGCCGCCGGAACAGGCGCCGTTCCTCGTCGTCGAGCAGCCGGTGGCTCCACTCCAGCGTGGCCAGCAGTGTCTCCTGCCGCGTCACGCCGTGCCGGGTGCCCCGGCTGAGCAGCGCCAGCGCGTCGTCCAGGCGTTCGGCGATCTGACGCGGCGCCAGGACGTGCACCCGGGCCGCCGCGAGCTCCAGGGCCAGGGGCATCCCGTCGAGCCGGAAGCAGATCTGGGCCACGGCCGCCGCGTTCTGCGGCGACAGCCGGAATCCCGGGTCGGCGTCGGCGGCGCGCTCCGTGAACAGCCGGACGGAGGCGAAACGGCCCAGTTCCGCCACGGTGGGCAGCCGGCGCGGATCCGGCAGCCCGAGCGAGGGCACCCGGAAGGTGCGCTCGCCGTAACTGCGCAGTGCCTCCCGGCTGGTCGCGAGGACGGACACGCCCCGGCAGCGGGCGGTGACCCGTGCGGCCAGCGACGCACACGCGTCGATCAGGTGCTCGCAGTTGTCCAGTACCAGCAGCATCTCCCGGGCACCGAGCTGTGCGACCAGGTTTTCCAGGCTGTCGCCGGACGGCGGGAGGTGCAGTCCCAGCGCGGAGGCGACGGCTTCGGGCACGAGGTCGGGTTCCGCCAGTGCGGCGAGGTCCACGAAGCAGGCGCCGTCCCGGAAGTGTTCGCCCCGGCGCGCCGCCACGGCCAGCGCGAGCCGGGTCTTGCCGCAGCCGCCGGCCCCGGTGAGGGTCAGCAGTCCGCCGCGGGCGAGCAGGTGCTCCACCTCGGCGATCTCACGCTCCCGGCCGATGAGGGCGGTCGCGGGCGCGGGCAGCGGATGCCGGGCGTCGTCCCCGGGCTGCGCGGGCGTCTCGACCGAGTCGGCCAGCAGCTCGCGGTAGAGGCGGCGGGTCCGCGGGTCGGGGTCGGCGCCGGTGTCGCGCCGGAGCGCGTCCCGCAGCTGTTCGTAGCCGGTCAGCGCCTCCCGGCGGCGGCCTGCGGCGGCCAGGATCCGCATCAGGGCCCGGTGGCCGGGCTCGTGCAGCGGGTCGTCGGCGATCAGGGTCCGCAGCACCTCGATCGCGTCGGCCTCCTGGTGATCGTGTTCCAGCGCCTCGGCGAGGCCCAGCCGGAGCGCCGTGCGCCGCGTCCGCAGCGCCTCGGCCGCCTCGCTCACCCAGGGCTCGTAGCGGTCCTCGGGCAGCAGGCCGACCGCGGCGAGGGCGAGCGCGGCACGGTAGTCCGCGGTCGCGCCGTCCGCCAGGGCCCGCCGGGCGGCCTCGTCGAACGCGTCGAGGTCGATGTGCACGCCGCCGTCCGGGCCGAGCAGCACCATGTCGTCGCGGAGGACGACGACATCGCCCGAGGCGCCCGCGGAGGCCAGGGCACGCCGTACCGAGTGCAGCGCCTGGTGCAGGTTGTTGGCGGCGGCCGGCCGGTCCAGGCCCGGCCACAGAAGGTCGTAGAGCCGCTCCCGGTGCAGGCGGTGGCCCGGTGACAGGCACAGCAGTTTCACCACGCTCCGGGCCTTGCGCAGCCGCCACGCCCCGGCGGCGACCGGGCGGTCCGCGACCGCCACGGCGAACCCGCCGAGGAGCCGGATGCTCACCTCATCGGCCATGGCTGCCCTCACGAGCAGGCTACCGCTTCACCGTGGGACGGTTTCCCCCGCGCGGAACAGTTGGTGGAATATTCAACAACTGGCTCCCGTTGTGCCCGCCGAAGGAGGTCACGAGTGGAGACCCAGGTGGAGAGCACGTACTACGACCACGGCACGCCGGCCGAGCGCTGGGAGCGCGCGCGGCGGTTCTTCGACGCCAAGGACTACGCCGGCGCGGCGCGGGTGCTGACCGGGCTGGTCGAGGAGGCGCCGGAGCAGACCGGACCCCGGCTGCTGCTGGCCCGCGCCTACTACCACTCGGCCCAACTGCGCCGCGCCGAGGCCGAGTTGCGGTTCATCGTCGAACGTGAACCGGTGGAGCACTACGCCCGGCTGATGCTGGGCCGCACGCTCCAGCGGCAGGGCCGGCACGAGGAGGCGGAGCGGCAGCTGCGGATCGCCTCGGCACTCGCGGGCGACTTCCCGCGAAAGTGAGCCGTACGGAGGGGCCCGGTTCCGGCACGGAACCGGGCCCTCGGCATGACCGCGCGCGGTGGTGGCGGGTGCCCGGCGTCAGAGCGAGGCCGTCGCGTGCAGGATCAGGAACAGGGTGACGGCGGAGTTCGCCGACGACATCGCGGACACCAGCGCCCCGGCGGCGGCGCCCCACACGGCGAGGCCGGCCGAGGTGCAGGCCGGCGGCCAGGTACGGGCCACGGGTGCGGGGGCCAGCAGCGCGGCCACCCGGCGCGGCACGGGACCGGTGGCCGCGAGCGCTGCGAGGGTGGGCGCGGGGGTGCCGGCGAGGAGCAACGCGGCCCTGCCGATGGCGCGGGCGACGGTACGCCGGTCGCCGACCGCCCGGGCCGCCTCCTCGTCCGCCCAGCGCTCGGCCGTGTAGACGACGGCGGTGCGCAGGGGCCGCAGGAACGGGTTGGCGCGGGCGGCCAGGTGCGCGGCGAGCAGATGGCGGTGGTGGCGGGCCGTCAGATGGGCGCGTTCATGGGCGAACAGGGCGCGCCGCTCGGCGGGAGCGAGCCCGGCCAGCAGCGCGGTGCTGACGACGATCCGGCCCCGGCCGCCGGGCAGGGCGTAGGCGTACGGGGTGCTGTCGGGCAGCACCGCCACCGTCGGGCCCCGCAGCGCGGCGACGGCCCGGCGGGCGCGGCGGGTGACCCGGCGGTGCCGGAGCAGGGAGCGGGCGCAGGCGGCGGCGACCAGGGCGAGGGCCGGGATGGCGGCCCGGCCGGCGATCTCGTCGTACGGGACGGCGGCCCGTACCTGCGGGTCCGACCAGCCGTCGGGGAGCGGGTTGCCGGGCAGCTGGGCGGTGCCGACGACCATGAGCAGGGCCAGGCAGAGCGTGCTGCAGCCGGCCATGACGACGGCGACCGCCGTCAGCAGCCGGGTCGCGGTGCGCGGATGCAGCCGCGTCTCGGCGAGCCGGGCGACCGGCCACGCGGACAGCGGCAGCACCAGTGGCAGGAAGACGAAGACCCCCATGGGCGGTCAGTCTTCCGTACCCGCGCCGTCCGCGTGCGGGGCGTCGAGCAGTGCCCTCAGGACTTCTTCGTCGCCCGGCGGCAGGGCGGTGACGAAGCTCGCCAGGACGGCCTCGCGGTCCCGCTCGCCGTCCAGCAGGCGGCGCATGCGCAGGGCGGCGAGCCGGGCGACGTCGCCCGTCGGCGTCCATAGGAAGGAGCGGCCGTGCCGTTCGCGGGCGACGACGTCCTTGGCGAGCAGCCGGGTGAGGATGGTGACGACGGTGGTGTGGGCGAGGTCGCCGCCGAGGTGCTGCCGCACCCAGGCCGCGGTGACCGGTCCGTGCGCCTCGCGCAGTGCGCCGAGGACCTGGCCCTCCAGCTCGCCCTGCCCGCGCCGCCGGCCCCGGCCGTCTTCCCGAGCCATCTCCGTCTCCCTCCGGCGTCGGCGTGTCGGACCACGCTACTTCATGCCGGGCGCACCCCCGTAGGTACGGCGTCCCCGCCGGTGCGCGATCTCCCCCAGGACGATGTCGGCGGCGAGGAAGGCGGCCAGCGGGATGCCGAGCAGCGGCACGAACCAGCCGAGTACGGCGACCGCGGCGAGTGCCGGGACCAGGAGGTACGGCGGCACCTCCGCCCAGGCGCCGCGCGGCACGGGCCGGCCGAAGGCCGAGCCGCGCCCGCGCTGCCACCACATGCGATAACCCCACAGGATCAGCAGGATCAGGGCGACGGCGAGCACGGCGAGGGCGATCTGGTTGACCGGACCGAGGAGAACGCCGGTGTGCAGGTCGATGCCCCAGCGGGTGAGCTTGGCGAGCACCGGGTAGTCGGCGAACCGGAGTTCGTCGGTGACCTTGCCGGTGACGGGGTCGACGGCGACGGAGTCCTGCTTCTCGGGCCAGCTGCGCTGGATCTGCCGCACGACGTAGGCGCTGTGCCCGTGGGCGGGCGGCACGATCTCCACCGGGTCGCCCAGACCCGCGGTGCGGGCCGCCGCGAGCACCTGGTCCAGGCCGGCACCGCGTCCGGGAGCGCCACCGGGGCCGGCCGCCGTGCCGTGGCCCGCGTGCTCGCCCGCGGTCGTGGACGCGGAGACGGACGGGGTGGCCTGGCCCAGCGAGGTGCGCAGCTCGTCGATGTGCGCACCGGCGTACGCCGACCAGGTCAGCCCGGTCGCCGACAGGAAGAGGAATCCGGCGGCGGTCCACACCCCGACCGTGCCGTGCAGTCCGAGGGTGCGGCGCCGGCCGCCGGTGCCGCGGACCCTGCGCAGGGCGCGGCGGCGGGAGAACCACAGGACCAGCCCGCCGGCCGTGATGACCCACAGCCAGCTGGCGGCCAGCTCGCTGTAGAGGCGGCCGGTGTCGCCGAGGTGCAGATCGCGGTGGAGCCCGTCGATCCACGTGCGCAGCGGCAGCGCGCCGGTCGAGCCGTACTGTTCGAGCGCGCCGCGGACCTTGCCGGTGTACGGGTCGACGAAGACGGCGAGGGTGTGCTCCGGGTCGACGCCCGGGACGCCCGAGAGCAGCACGCGGGTGGTGGCGCCGGCCTCGGGCGAGGGGCGTACGGCCGCGACGGCGCCCTCGGGGTGGGCCTTGCGGGCGGCGGCGACCTGGGCGGAGACCGGCAGCGGGGTCTTCCCGGCGGGGACGGTCAGCTCATGGCCGTAGACGAGTCTCTCGGCCTGGAGGGAGCCCGCGTACAGCAGTCCGGTGACGGCGGCGACCAGCAGGAAGGGGGCGACGAGCACACCGGCGTAGAAGTGCAGGCGCAGGACGAGCGGGCGCAGGGGGGCCCAGCGGCTGCGGGCGCCGGGGCCGGACGCCTCGGCGCTGGGGGCGGGAGGAGCGGAGGTCATCGGGGAGTTCTCCGGGAGGCGGGGGCGCGAGCGGGGACGGTCCAGTGGTCGGACCGCCAAGGGGCGGAGTTCCCCGGGGTGTTGGTGACCTGTGCCACAGGGGGTGCCGGGAGGGCATGGCATGCTGACGCGATGGCACCTCCCCGTGATCACGCACCGCTCGCCGAGCGGGTCGAGGAACTCCTCGCCGCCGGCGGCCCCCTGCCCATCGTCGCCGCCGGGCAGCCGGTGCTGCGGCGCGGCACCGAGCCGTACGACGGCCAGCTCGGCCCCGCCCTGCTCGCCCGCTTCATCGAGGCTCTGCGCGCCACCATGCACGCCGCCCCCGGGGTGGGCCTCGCCGCACCGCAGGTCGGCGTGCCCCTGCGGATCGCGGTGATCGAGGATCCGGCGCCGGTGCCGGAGGAGGTCGCGGTGGCCCGGGGCCGGGTTCCGCAGCCGTTCCGTGTCCTGGTCAACCCGGTGTACGAGCCCGTCGGCACCGCGCGTGTCGCGTTCTTCGAGGGCTGTCTGAGCGTGCCGGGCTGGCAGGCGGTGGTGGCCCGGCACGCCGAGGTGCGGCTGCGCGGCGAGGACGAGCACGGCCGCGCGCTGGACGAGCTGTTCACCGGGTGGCCCGCCCGGATCGTCCAGCACGAGACGGACCACCTGGACGGCACGCTCTACCTGGACCGCGCCGAGCCGCGCTCCCTGTCCACGAACGAGGCGGTGGCGGCCCTGTGGGCCCAGCCGACACCGCGGGCGGCGGCCGAGGCCCTCGGCTTCGAACTCCCCTGATTCCGGGCTCAGTTGTCCCGGTAGGCCTCCAGCAGCCGCAGCCACACCTCGCTCAGCGTCGGGTACGACGGGACCGCGTGCCACAGCCGGCTGACCGGGACCCGGCCGGCGACGGCGACGGTCGCCGAGTGGACGAGTTCACCGACGCCGGGACCGACGAAGGTGACGCCGCGCAGGATCTCGTCCTCCAGGTCGACCACCATGCGGGCGCGCCCCTTGTAGCCGTCGCCGTACAGGCCGGCGCCCGCGACCGAGGAGAACTCGACGTCGACGGCGCGGACGCGGTGCCCGGCCTGTTCGGCCTCGGCGAGGGAGAGACCGACCGCGGCGGCCTCCGGGTCGGTGAACACGACCTGGGGTACGGCGTGGTGGTCGGCGGTGGCCACGTGGGCGCCCCAGGACTCGTCCAGCACGGGGTCGCCGGCCGCGCGGGCGGCGATGGCGGCGCCGGCGATGCGTGCCTGGTACTTGCCCTGGTGGGTGAGCAGGGCACGGTGGTTGACATCACCGACGGCGTACAGCCAGTCGGTGCCGGTGACGCGGAGGGTGTCGTCGACGTCCAGCCAGGAGCCGGGTTCCCGGCCGACGGTGTCCAGGCCGATGTCGTCGGTGTGCGGGACGCGCCCGGTGGCGAAGAGGATCTCGTCGGCCTCGATCCGGTCGCCGGCGGAGGTGACGGCGACGACGGTGCCGTTCTCACGGCGGACGGACTCCACGGAGGTGCCGGTGCGGATGTCGGCGCCCGCGTCGGCGAGCGATTCGGCGACCAGTTCCCCGGCGAACGGCTCCATCCGGTTCAGCAGGCCCTTGCCGCGCACCAGCAGGGTGACCCGGGAACCGAGGGCCTGCCAGGCGGTGGCCATCTCGGTGGCGACGACACCGCCGCCGACGACGATCAGCCGGCCGGGGGCGGCCTTGGCGCTGGTGGCCTCGCGGCTGGTCCAGGGCCTCACCTCGGCAAGGCCGGGAAGGTCGGGGAGCTGGGCGCGGGTGCCGGTGGAGACGGCGACGGCGTGCCGGGCGGTGAGGGTCGTGACCGTGCCGTCGGGAGCGGTCACGGTCACCGTACGGGGTCCGGCGAGGCGACCGTGGCCGCGGTGGAGGTCGGCGCCGGTGCCCTCCAGCCAGGCGACCTGGCCGTCGTCCTTCCAGTGGGAGGTGTACTCGTCCCGGCGGGCGAGGACGGCCGGGGTGTCGAGCGGGCCCTGGACGGCCTGGGCCAGGCCGGGCAGGTGGCGCGCGTCGGCCTGGGCGATGACCGGCCTGAGCAGGGCCTTGCTGGGCATGCACGCCCAGTAGGAGCACTCGCCGCCGAGCAGTTCGCTCTCCACGACCGCGGTGCTGAGTCCGGCCGCGCGGGTCCGGTCGGCGACGTTCTCCCCCACGGGTCCGCCCCCGATCACCACGACGTCGTACGCGATGGTTTCCGTTTCCGTCATGGGGTCAGTCTGGTGGGTGGTGTGCGCTACGGCCACACGGGTAGGGGCGCGGAATACGTCGCCGGGTGACCGTGTTGTGCCCACGGCTTCGCCCGCACCTAGGAACGAGGGAGCACGCCATGAGCAGCAGCACCGTGGAGCTGACCAAGGAGAACTTCGACCAGACCGTCACGGAGAACGAGTTCGTTCTCATCGACTTCTGGGCGGAGTGGTGCGGGCCCTGCCGGCAGTTCGCCCCGGTGTACGAGAAGGCTGCCGAGGACAATCCCGACCTGGTGTTCGGCAAGGTGGACACCGAGGCGCAGCCCGAGCTGGCCGCGGCCTTCGGCATCCAGTCCATCCCGACGCTGATGATCGTCCGTGACAAGGTCGCCGTCTACGCCCAGCCGGGCGCCCTTCCCGAGCCCGCGCTGACGGACATCATCGGGCAGGCCCGGAACCTGGACATGGACGAGGTCCGCAAGAGCATCGCCGCCCAGCAGGGCAACGCCGGGTAACACTCCCGACGGGCTTCACCGGGTGTCCGCACGGGGTCGGCGTCAGCTGGACTCGCGGCGGATCACCGAGGCACCCAGTACCTTGTGGACCTCCGGCTCTCCACCGGGGTTCCGCACCGCCCGGTCGACCAGTTCCGCGAGATCGCGGCCCGAGGGCAGGTCGATGTGGACCGTGCTCAGGCGGGGCCGCAGAAGCCGGCCGAGCATCAGGTCGTCGGCGCCGATCACGGCCACGTCCTCGGGGACGCGCACACCCTCGTCCTGCAGGGCGCGCATCAGCAGCATCGCGTACTCGTCGTTGTAGGCGAACACCGCGTCCAGGCCCGACTCCCGCCATTGTGAGGCGAGTTGTGCGGCCGCCTCCTCCGTGTACGCGAGCGGCAGCTCCGTCACGACGGCGTCCGTGCCCTGCAGTGCCTGGCGCGCTCCGGCGAGCCGTGGCCGGGAGTACACCTCCAGACCGGGTTCCTCGGGCACCACGACACCGATCCGGCGCCGGCCCTGGGCGTACAGATGGGCGGCCGCGCTCTGCCCGACGGTGCCGTGGTCCATCAGCAGGGCGTGCGCGCCCTCGACGCGTCCGGGGCCGAGCGTGACCACGGCTCGGGCGCCGGAGCGCTTGAGGACGCCGACACCCTGCGGCCCGAGTTCCGCGCCGGGGACCAGGACGGCGACCGGCCGCAACTCCGCCCAGGCGCGGGCGGCTTCGTCCCCCCGGAGGCCGAGGGTGCCGTACTGCACGACGGTGTAGTCGAGCCGGCCGAGCGCCCACTGCAGCTCGCTGAGGAACCTGCTGTAGAGGGGGCCCACCGGGATCGCCGGGGCGGGCATCAGGACCATGCGGCTGTGTCCGGCGCGCAGGCTGCGGGCGGCGGCGTGGGGGACGTACCCCAGTTCCCGTGCGGCCTCGCGCACCCGCCGGCGCGTCGGTTCGCTGATCCGTACGGCGCTGGTGTTGTTGAGGACGTAGGACACGGTCGCGCGCGAGACGCCGGCCAGGCGGGCCACGTCGGCACTCGTGGGCGTGTTCGGTATCTGCACCATGACACTCCGCATCTTGGCAGAGGGGCGGAGACCGGGAGCAGGCGGGGCATCGTGGTTCATCATTCGACGAAATCCGGCCTCGCTGAGCCGTGCTCCGGTGCTCCGGCGGCACGGCTTTCAGCGGGGCTGCGGTGTGCCGGTCACTCGGGCGACCAGGTCGGTCCAGCCGGCCTCCAGCCGTTCCATGGGCATGCCGCACTGCCTGGTGTGGTAGTGGATCAGCGCGGGGTCGAGCGAGGCCAGCAGCGTCTGGGCGAGCAGCTCGCAGTCGGCGTCCCGGACGATCTGCCGCAGCAGCATGACCACGTGGGTGCGCAGGGCCTGGTGGGCCGGGTGGGAGAACCGGCGGGTCGGCTCCGTCAGCGCGGCGAGCTGCAGATCGAGCCGCTCGGCCGAGCGGTACAGCACCGCCACACCGAACGCCCGCAGCCGCTCCAGGGGCGGCGCCCCGGGACCCAGCGGCGGGGGTCCGCACAGGAAGTCGGCCTGCAGCTGCCGGTCGGAGTGGTCGAGCAGGGCCATCAGCAGCCCCGTGCGATCACCGAAGCGCCGGAACACCGTCCCCTTGCCCACCTGGGCCGCTGCGGCCACCGCCTCCATGGTGACCCCGGCCACCCCGTGCTCCGCGATCAGCCGGGCGGCGGCGTCCAGCAGCCGGGCCCGGTTGCGCGCCGCGTCGGCGCGCAGGCACGGTTCCTCGGGCGACGGGCCGACCTCCAGCAATTGCGGCACGTCGACGGGCTCTCGAGACGGCGGGAAGGGCGGCAGGACGCTGGACATGAAGCCAGCGTAAAGCATCCGGAACAAAACTGGACCGCGGTCCGCTTAGGGTGATAGGAATTAAGCGGACCCTGGTCCGGATCGTAACGGCGATGTTTCAGCCCTTTTGGAGTTCTCATGTCTGTTCGCATCCTCGCGCTCGTCGGCAGCCTCCGCGCCGGTTCGCACAACCGCCAGCTCGCCGAGGCCGCCGTCAAGCTCGCTCCCGAGGGCGCCGAGGTCGTGCTGTACGAGGGCCTGGCCGACGTCCCCTTCTACAACGAGGACATCGACGTCGAGGGCGGCGTGCCGGACGCCGCCGCGAAGCTGCGCGAGGCCGCGCAGGGCGCCGACGCCTTCCTGCTCTTCTCCCCCGAGTACAACGGCACCATCCCGGCCGTCCTGAAGAACGCCATCGACTGGCTGTCCCGCCCGTACGGCGCCGGCGCCTTCGGCGGCAAGCCCGTCGCCGTGATCGGCACCGCCTTCGGCCAGTACGGCGGCGTGTGGGCGCAGGACGACACCCGCAAGGCCGTGGGCATCGCCGGCGGCAAGGTGATCGAGGACATCAAGCTGTCCATCCCCGGCTCCGTGACCCGCTTCGCCGAGACCCACCCGGTGGACGACGCCGAGGTCGCCGCCCAGCTGACCGAGGTCGTCGCCCGTCTGCACGGCAACGTGGGCGAGGCCACGGCCGCCTGACGCACAGCACCGAGAAGGGGCCGGCTCCGTCCGGCCCCTTCTCCTTTCAGCCCGACACCAGCCGCTCGGCCAGCGCGCTGCGCCGGTACAGCACCCGTCGGCCGTCCCGGGCCCGGGTCACCAGGCCGGTGGCGTCCAGGACCCGCAGGTGCTGCGAGACGGCGCTCGGGGTCACACCGAGCCGGCGGGCGAGTTCCACCGTGGGCAGGGGCTCCGCGAGCAGCCGTAGCAGGGTGGTCCGGGGCGCGCCCAGCAGGGCGGTGAGCGCGGAGCCGTCGGGCGCGGGCCGCGGTTCCCACAGGGTCGCCGTGCCCCGGCCCGGGTAGGCGAGCATCGGCGGCACCTCGGCGCTGATCGGGGGCGCCGGCTTGTGCGCGAACACGGACGGGACCAGCCGCAGCCCCCGACCGGCGCCCTCCACCGCGTGCCGGCCGATCATCTTGTCGACGGTCAGCACACCGTTGCGCCAGTCGAGGTTCGGGTGCAGAGCGGAGAAGAGCGACCGCGCGCCGCCGGTGGCCAGCTGTCCCGCGCGGTGCGTGATGTCGGCCTCCAGGACCAGCCGGATCCGGGGCCAGTACGGCAGCAGGGCCGTCTGCCAGTAGCGGCACAGCAACGAGCAGAGGGCGTCGAGGAGTTCGAGGACCGGGCCGTCGCCGGGCTCGGCGGCCTGCCGCAGCACGCCGGGGAGCGGGCGCGGGGCGTGCGCGGCGCGCAGATCGCGCCGTACGGTCTCCGGGGGCGTGGCCCGTACGACGGTCAGCTCCTCGTCGAGCGACGGGGCGGGGGCCGTGGGCCGGGGCGTCAGGAAGTCGGGCAGGGCGAGCGTCGGACCGACCAGGGCGGACAGCAGGGGCAGGTCGGCGGGGGCGAGGGCGGCGAGGGCGGTGCGGCGCCAGCCGCGGTGCAGGGGGTGCAGAGCCGGGGCGCGCAGGACGCGCAGGCTCTCCATCAGTTCGCCGAGCGGGGAGATGGCGAAGCGGGTGTCGGCGAGGTCGTCGACCCCGAGCCGGAAGCTGATCATTTAGCCCCCGTCTACATCGTTCGCCAACGGCCCCCGCAGGGCGTGGACTTCGGGACATGACGGATCACCACACCGCGCAGCGTACTCCGCGACTCGTGCCGCTGCTGGCGCTGGCCTGCGGGGTCGCGGTCGGCAACGTGTACTTCCCGCAGGCCGTCGTCCCGCTCGTGGCGGCGGGCCTCGGCGTCCCCTCCGGCGCGGCGGCGGGGGTGGTGACGGCGGCCCAGTTCGGCTACGCGGCGGGCATCTTCCTGCTCGTCCCGCTCGGCGACCGATGGCCGGCCCGCCCGCTGCTGGTCACCCTGCTCACCGTGACCGGCCTCGGTCTCGGCGCCGCTGCCGCCGCGCCCGCGCTGCCGCCGCTGCTCGCGGCGAGCGTGCTGGTCGGCGCGGCCACGGTGATCGCCCCGCTGGCCGGCCCCCTGGCGGCGGGGCTGGTCCCGCCGCAGCGGCGGGGCGTGGCCGGCGGCACCCTGCTGAGCGGGGCGCTGGCCGGCATGCTGCTCTCCCGCACGGCCGGCGGCGCCCTCGGCGACCGGTTGGGCTGGCGGGCGCCGTACGTCCTGGCGGCCCTGCTGACCTTCGCCGTCGCGCTGCTGCTGGCCCGCGCGCTCCCGGCCACGGCCCCGCCGTCCCGGCAGCGCTACCCGCGCCTGCTCGCCGAGCCCGTGCGCCTGCTGTTCACCGAACCGGCCCTGCGCCGCTCCTGCTTCTACCAGGCGACGGTGTTCGCCGGCTTCTCCGCCGTGTGGACCGGGGTGGCGCTGCTGCTGACGGGGCCGGAGTACGGGTTCGGGGCGGCCGCGGTCGGGCTGCTCGCACTGGTCAACGCGGTGACCATGCTCGTCACGCCGTTCGCGGGCCGGCTGGTGGACCGGCGGGGCGCCGACCGGGTGAACCTGGTCTGCTTCCTGCTGGTCCTCGCCTGCGCGGCGCCCCTCGCCCTCGGTGCTCTCGGCGGTACCCCTGGTCTGCTGGGCCTCGTGGCGGGCACGCTGCTGCTGGACGTCGGCATGCAGTCCGGCATGGTCGCCAACCAGGTGCGCGTCTACGCCCTCGCCGCGGACGTCCGCAGCCGCCTCAACACCGCCTACATGACGTGCGCCTACCTGGGCGGCGGTCTCGGCTCCTGGCTCGGCACCCGCGCGTACGCGGGGCACGGCTGGTCCGGGGTGTGCGCTCTGGTCGCCGTGTCGGCCGGGCTCGGGCTGGTACGGCACCTGGGCGTCCGGGCAGGCCGGCGAACGAATGCCGCGGGAGGCCGGTCACGGCCCCGCGACGGGGTAGGCGTGTGACCGACCGGTCCACCCACGCACCCCACCGTTCGTACGCCCACGCGCCCCACCACCCGTACGCCCACGCGCCACGTCGGCCGTATGCCGACACGCCACGTCAGGAGAGTCCATGCCGCCCCTGGTCCCGCCGCCCCTCGATCCGGAACTCGCCGCCGCGCTCGAACAGCTGGGGGACGCGGCCGCGCCCGGGTTCACCCTGGACGAGCTGGAGTCCGCCCGCGCCACGGGCCGCGAACTGCTCGGTCTGCTGGACCTCACCTTCGACGGCGCCTTCGAGGTGGAGGACCGTGCCGTGCCGGGCCCGGACGGCGCCCCGGACATCTCCCTCCTGCTCTGCCGCCCCGCGCGCACCCGGTCCGCGGCGCCGCTGCCGGTGCTGTACCACGTGCACGGCGGCGGCATGATGCTCGGCACGTGCCGGGCCGGCGTGGACCAGCCTCTGGCGTGGGCGCGCGAGCTGGGCGCGGTCGTGGTCTCGGTGGAGTACCGGCTCGCTCCCGAGCATCCGCACCCGGCGCCGGTGGAGGACGTGTACGCGGGGCTGCTGTGGACCGCCGGGCACGCGCGGGAGATCGGCGGGGACCCGGACCGGATCGTCGTCGTGGGCGCCAGCGCGGGCGGTGGTCTCGCCGCGGCGCTCGCCCTGCTGAGCCGGGACCGGCGGGGCCCGCGCCTGCTCGGCCAGGTTCTGATGGCCCCGATGCTCGACGATCGCGGCGCATCGGTCTCCAGCCGCCAGATGGCGGGCGTCGGTGTCTGGGACCGTACCGCCAACGAGACGGCCTGGACGGCGCTGCTCGGCGATCGCCGCGGCGGCCCCGACGTTCCGCCGTACGCCGCCCCGGCCCGTGCCGGCGATCTGTCCGGCCTGCCCCCGGCCTACCTCGACGCGGGCTCCGCGGAGACCTTCCGGGACGAGGTGGTCGCCTACGCGTCCCGTATCTGGCAGTGCGGCGGCGAGGCCGAACTCCACGTCTGGCCGGGCGCCTTCCACGGCTTCGACACCCTCGCCCCTCAGGCCGCCCTCTCCCGCGCGGCACGCGCGGCCCGGCTGGCCTGGCTGCGGCGGCTGTGGGAGCGATGAGGCGCGCGCCCTGCCGGCGCACGCCTCGTGGGCCGGAGTGCGGTGACCGGCACCGAAGGCATCCGCGTGAAAACCGTGTACGGCCGCCCCCTCTGACGTTACCGTTCGGTAGACACCGGTCCCGGAGCCTTGCGGAGGTACTCGCTCATGTCGGACGACCGTGCCGCCCCGCTGGTGGAGAGCAGGCGTGCGCTCGCCGAGGGAGCGGTGACCTCCCGTGTGCTGGTGGAACGGGCACTGGAGCGGATCGAGGCGACGCAGGGGACGTTGAACGCCTTCCGGATCGTGCGGGCCGAGGCCGCGCTCGCCGAAGCCGACGCCGCCGACCGGGAGCTGGCCGCCGGGGGACGGCGCCCGCTGCTCGGGGTGCCGGTGGCGGTGAAGGACGACATGGACGTGGCCGGCGAGCCGACCGCGTTCGGCTGCCGGGGCGCGTTCCCGCCGGTCGCCGAGGACGGGGAGGCGGTACGGCGGCTGCGCGCGGCCGGTGCCGTGATCGTCGGCAAGACGAACACCTGTGAGCTGGGGCAGTGGCCGTTCACCGAGGGGGCGGCGTTCGGCGACACCCGGAATCCGTGGCACACCGGGCACACGCCCGGGGGTTCGTCCGGGGGCTCGGCCGCCGCCGTCGCGGCCGGGCTCGTCCCCGCCGCCCTCGGCTCGGACGGCGCCGGATCGGTGCGCATCCCGGCTTCGTGGACGGGTCTGATCGGCATCAAGCCGCAGCGCGGCCGTATCTCGACCTGGCCGCGCGGCGAGTCCTTCCACGGCATCACGGTCAACGGCACCCTCGCCCGGACCGTCGCCGACGCGGCCCTGCTGCTGGACGCGGCGAGCGGCAACCACGACCGGGACCCGCACCGGCCGCCCGCCCTGACCGTGGCGGACGCGGTCGGCCGCGACCCGGGCCGGCTGCGCGTCGCCCTGTCCCTCAAGCCGCCGTTCACCGCCGTACCGGCCCGGCTGCACCCGGAGGTCCGCGCCCGGGTCGTCGAACTGGCCGAGCGGCTGGCCGGAGTGGGGCACGACGTCGAGGAGGCCGATCCGCCGTACGGGCAGATCGGGCTGACGTTCGTGCCGCGCGCCACCGCCGGTATCGCCGACTGGGTCCGCGAGGCCCCCGACCCGGCACTGCTCGATCCGCGCACCCGGGACGCGGCCCGGCTCGGCCGGCTGCTCGGCGGGGCCCCGCTGCGGGCGGCCCGGCGTGCCGAAGCGGTGCTGCACCGCCGTATCGGCGCGTTCTTCGAGCGTTACGACGTGATCCTCGCACCCACGACGGCCGCTCCCCCGCCCCGGATCGGCGCCCTGTACGGGTTGCGCGGGCTGGCCACGGACCGCGCGATGATCGCCGCCTGCCCGTACGCCTGGCCGTGGAACGTGCTGGGCTGGCCGGGCGTCAACGTGCCCGCCGGCTTCGTCGGTGACGGTCTGCCGGTGGGCGCGCAACTGCTCGGGCCCGCCCACAGCGAACCGCTGCTGGTGTCCGTCGCCGCCCAGCTGGAGGCGGAGCTGCGCTGGCACGAACGGTGGCCGCCGGGCACCGCCCGCACGTGGCGGGCCGCCTGACGGCCGGTCCGCGCGCGGTCGATCAGCACCGGGCCATGCCCGTCAGGCCGCCCCTGCGGCAACCTGCGGACGGCGGGCGCCCCTTGCGGCCCCGGCGCGGCCCACTAGGGTGCCTCCGTGACCACGTTTACCGATGAGAACGTACCCGGCCGGCACGGCCCCCATGCGACCGCCGAGGCCGACCCGCACGAGGTCGGACGGGTGCGCACCGAGTACTCCCCGGCCCACGACGGCGACCCGGACCCCGGCGAGATCGTGTGGACCTGGGTGCCGTTCGAGGAGAACGACGGCCGGGGCAAGGACCGCCCGGTGCTGGTCGTCGCCCGCGAGGCGGCCGGCACCTTCCTCGCCGTACAGCTGTCCAGCAAGCGGCACGACGGCGACCGCGAGTGGGTGGCGATCGGCAGCGGGCCGTGGGACCGGTCGGGCCGGGACTCGTGGGTGGACGTGGACCGGGTGCTGCGGCTGCACGAGGAGGGCATGCGCCGTGAGGCGTGCGCGCTGGACCGCATGCGGTTCAACCTCGTCCGGCAGCGGCTGCACGAACGCTACGGCTGGACCTGACGGGCGTACGGCGCGTCGGTCGTGCGGTCGCGCGACTCGGGGAACGCCCGGGTGAACGCCTCCCGCACGACCGCCCCCGGCGTCCGGTCCAGCACCCCGAACACCACGTGCTCGAAGGTCCGGGCGAAGCGGCCGCCGGGGCCCAGCAGGGCCCGGAACGCGCCCGCGACCTGCGCGGGGTCGTTCTGGAACACTCCGCAGCCCCAGGCACCGAGCACCAGGCGGCGATAGCCGTGCACGGCGGCCGTCTCCAGCACCCGCTCGGCCCGTACCGCCAGGGCACCCGGCAGCTCGCCCGCGCGCTTGGGTGTCGCACGCCGTACGACACCCGCGTTGGGGGCGGCCGCGGTCAGGAAGCCGGCGTGATACGGCTCGGCCAGCAGCCGGCCCCGGTCGTCGCGGAACACCGGGACGGCCGGTGAGTGGATCACCCGGTCCGTGTAGAACGGGTCGCGGTGGGCGCGGTGGTGGTCGTAGAAGGAGCGGGCCGTCAGCAGGCAGGCGTACAGCGCGGAGGCGCGGCACAGGGCCTCCTCCTGGGCCTGTGCGCCGTTGAGGTAGCCGCCGCCCGGATTCCGGGCGGACGCGAAGTTCAGGACGGCGACCGGAGCGCCGGCCAGCCGGCGGGCGGCCTCCAGACTGCTCTCCCCGGTGACCTCGACGACGGTGGCCTGCCGCGGGAGCGGCAAGGGTTCCCGCGGGGAGAGCGGCTGCGGCCCGAACAGCTGCGTGCCGCCCCGCGCGGCCTCGATCTCCGCCGCCAGGGACACCTGCCGGCCGTCCGGCGCGCGGTACCCGCCCGCCGCCACGATCGCTTCCGTCTCCGCGGCGATCCCGCGCAGGCGCGCGCTCACGGCGCCACCCCCGTGGGCGCCGCGACCGCGGCCCGCGCGGTCTCCCCCGTCGTGCTCATGTACGCATCCTGGGTGATGCTGGTGATGCGGTGCAACGGAGTTTCCCGCCCCCGGAACCGCCCGGAAACGCATACGGAAAGGGAGATGACCGATCCGGGACGTCCACGGGGGCACCCTTGTGCGAATCGGCTCGAGGGTCTTGGGTGGAACGCGCGCCCGCCCGGCCCCACGTCCGAACCGGGCCGGTGGCATGGTGGAATCTCAGGAGGATCCCGACATGTCCGATTCACAGAGTGACGGTGGCGACTGTACGGACCACCGCACCGCTGTCACCGAAGCCGAGGTGGAGGCCCTGGTCCGGGGCATCTGCTTCAAGACCGGGCCGCCCCGTGCGCTCGGTGTCGAGCTGGAGTGGCTCATCCATGAGCTGCGGATGCCGCAGCTCCCCGTGACACCCGAACGACTCGAAGCGGTGTACGCCGCGCTGCGGGCCGTGCCCCTGCGGTCGCCGCTCACCGTGGAACCCGGCGGCCAGCTGGAGCTGAGCTCGCCGCCCGCCGCCTCTCTGATGGAGTGCATCGGCACCGTCTCCGCCGACCTGGACACCGTCCGCGCCGTCCTCGCCGAGGAGGGTCTCGGTCTCGTCGGCATCGGCCACGACCCGTGGCACACCCCCCGCAGGTTCCTGCACGAGCCGCGCTACGACGCGATGGAGGCCTGCCTGGACCGCACCGGCCCGGCGGGCCGGCACATGATGTGCACCTCCGCCTCCGTGCAGGTCTGCGTGGACGCCGGCCACGAGGAACCCGGCCCGCTCGGACACGAGCGGCGCTGGTGGCTGGCCCACCAGCTCGGGGCGGTCCTGGTGGCCGCGTTCGCCAACTCCCCGCTGCTCGGCCGCGAGCCCACGGGCTGGCTGTCCACCCGGCAGCTGCTGTGGATGGAGATCGGCGCGGGCCGCGCGGGCGCTCCCCCGCTGGACGGCGGCGCACGGGCCGCCTGGGCCCGGCATGTGCTGGACGCGCCGGTGATGTGCGTGCGCCAGGACAGCGGGCCGTGGCAGGTGCCCGAGGGGCTCACCTTCCGGGAGTGGACCCGTTCCCGGTCGCCGCGGCCGCCCACCCGGGCGGACCTCGACTACCACCTGACCACCCTGTTCCCTCCGGTCCGGCCGCGCGGTCATCTGGAGCTGCGGATGATCGACGCGCAGCCCGGCGACGACGGCTGGATCGTGCCGCTCGCGGTGACGGCGGCACTGTTCGACGATCCGGAGGCCGCCGAGACGGCGTACCGGGGTGTGAAACCCCTCGCGGAGCGGGCCCTGAACCTGCCCGCCCCGCACAACCCGCTGTGGACCGACGCGGCCCGGGGCGGGCTCACCGACCCGGAACTGCGCGAGGTCGCCGCGCTGTGTTTCACGGCGGCCCTGGAGGCCCTGCCCCGGCTGGGCGCCACCGCCGAGGTGACGGACGCGGTGGCCGCGTACCGGGACCGCTATGTCGCCCGGGGCCGCTGTCCGGCCCATGACCTGCTGGACCGGCTGGACAGCGGCGGCCCGCCCCCGTCCCGGCCCGGCCGCACCGGGGGCACCCCCACCGCCCACGGGAGGAAGGACATCCGCACATGACCGCCCCCGAGACCGACACCGCGACGACCGGGACGACGCAGACGACGGACGGGGACACCGAGGCGCTGCGGGAGCGCGCGCTGGCCTCGCTGGCCAGGGCCCGCGCCCGCACCACGCTGCTGACCAGCTGCGTCGAGGACCCCGACCTCACCGCCCAGCACTCGCCGCTGATGTCCCCGCTGGTGTGGGACCTCGCGCACATCGGCAACCAGGAGGAGCTGTGGCTGCTGCGGGCGGTCGGCGGCCGGGACGCCATGCGGCCGGAGATCGACAGCCTGTACGACGCCTTCGAGCACCCGCGCGCCGAGCGGCCGTCGCTGCCGCTGCTGGCGCCCGGCGAGGCCCGCCGCTACGCGGCCGAGGTGCGCGGGCGGGTCATGGACCTGCTGCAGGGCGCGGACTTCCACGGCACCCGTCTGACCGAGGCCGGGTTCGCCTTCGGGATGATCGCCCAGCACGAGCAGCAGCACGACGAGACGATGCTGATCACCCACCAGCTCAGGAAGGGTCCGCAGGCGCTGACCGCCCCGGACCCGGAGCCGGCCCCGCTGTTCACAGGTCCCGCCGAAGTCCTCGTGCCCGGCGGCCCGTTCACCATGGGCACCTCGGCCGAGCCGTGGGCGCTGGACAACGAGCGCCCGGCGCACGTCCGGGAGGTGGCTCCGTTCTGGATCGACACCACCCCGGTGACGAACGCGGCGTACCAGGCGTTCATCGAGGACGGCGGCTACGACACCGAGCGCTGGTGGACCCCGCAGGGCTGGACGCACATCAGGCAGCACTCGATCACGGCGCCGCTGTTCTGGCGCCGGGACGGCGAGAGCTGGCTGCGGCGCCGTTTCGGGGTCACCGAGGCGGTCCCGCCGGACGAGCCGGTGCTGCACGTGTGCTGGTACGAGGCCGACGCCTACGCACGCTGGGCCGGGCGGCGGCTGCCCACCGAGGCGGAGTGGGAGAAGGCCGCCCGCCACGACCCGGCCACCGGCCGCTCGACGCGCTACCCGTGGGGCGACACGGACCCGGCGCCGCAGCACGCCAACCTGGGCCAGCGGCACCTCGGGCCCGCGCCCGCGGGCAGCTACCCGGCCGGTGAATCCCCGCTCGGCGTACGGCAGTTGATCGGTGACGTGTGGGAGTGGACGGCGAGCGACTTCCTGCCGTACCCGGGCTTCACGGCCTTCCCGTACAAGGAGTACTCGGAGGTGTTCTTCGGTTCCGACCACAAGGTGCTGCGCGGCGGTTCGTTCGCCGTGGACCCGGTGGCCTGCCGGGGCACGTTCCGCAACTGGGACTACCCGGTCCGGCGGCAGATCTTCTCCGGGTTCCGCACCGCCCGATCGGAGGCCGTCTGATGTGCCGTCACCTCGCTTACGTGGGTCCCGAGACGACACTCGGCCGGATCCTCGTGGAGCCCGAGCACAGCCTGCTGCGCCAGTCGTGGGCCCCCCGGCGGCAGCGCTACGGGACCGTCAACGCCGACGGTTTCGGGGTCGGCTGGTACGCCCCGGACGATCCGCTGCCGGCCCGCTACCGGCGCGCGGGACCGATCTGGGCGGACCTGTCCTTCGCCGACCTGGCGCGGGTGGTGCGCTCCGGCGCCGTCCTGGCCGCCGTGCGGGACGCGACGCTCGCGGGTGCCGACGCGGAGGCCGCCGCGGCGCCCTTCGTGTCGGGCCGGTGGCTGTTCAGCCACAACGGCGTCGTCGCGGGCTGGCCCGACTCAGCGGCCCCGCTGGTGTCCGCGCTGCCCCCCGTGGACCTGCTGTCGCTGCAGGCCCGTACCGACTCGGCGTTCGTCTGGGCGCTGGTCCTGCACCGGCTGCGCCGTGGCGACGAGCCGGACCAGGCGCTCGGCGAGTCGGTCCGCCTGCTGGCCGAGGCGGCCCCGGCCTCCCGGCTCAACCTGCTGCTGACGGACGGGACCACGATCACCGCCACCGCCTGGGGCGACAGCCTGTGGTACCGCACGGAGCCGGGCCGTGGCACGGTCGTCGCCTCCGAGCCGTACGACGACGACCCGCTGTGGCAGGAGGTCCCCGACCGCACCGTGCTCACCGCGAGCCGCGCCGGCGTGCTGCTCGCATCGCTGGAGGATCCGGCATCCGCACCATCGAAGGAGCCCTGTACGTGAGCCCCTTGTATGTCACCCGCACCCTCCCCGAGGACGCGACGGACGCCGCGCTGCGCGCCGACGTCCGGCACGGCCTCACCGTCCACCCCAAGTCGCTGCCGCCCAAGTGGTTCTACGACGCCCGCGGCAGCGCGCTGTTCGAGCAGATCACCGAGCTGCCCGAGTACTACCCCACCCGCGCCGAGCGGGAGATCCTCGCCACCCGGTCCCGCGAGATCGCCGAGGCGAGCGGTGCCCGCACGCTGATCGAACTCGGTTCGGGCTCCTCGGAGAAGACCCGCTTCCTCCTGGAGGCGCTCTCCCCGGCGGCGTACGTCCCGGTCGACGTCAGCGAGAGCGCCCTCACCCAGGCCGGCAAGGCCCTCGTCGAGGATCACCCGGACCTGGACGTGCATGCGCTGATCGCCGACTTCACCGCCCCGCTGGAGCTGCCGGCCACGCCCGGGCCCCGGCTGGTGGCCTTCCTCGGCGGCACGATCGGCAATCTGCTGCCCGGTGAGCGTGCGGCGTTCCTGGCCTCCGTGCGCTCCCTGCTCGAGCCGGGGGACGGGCTGCTGCTCGGCACGGACCTGGTCAAGGACGAGCGGGTGCTGGTCCGGGCGTACGACGACGCGGCCGGGGTGACGGCCGCGTTCGACAAGAACGTCCTGGCCGTCGTGAACCGCGAGCTGGGCGCCGACTTCGACCCGGACGCCTTCGACCATGTGGCGCTGTGGGACGCCGAGCGCGAATGGATCGAGATGCGGCTGCGCTCCCGGACCGCGCAGACCGTGAAGGTGCCCGCGCTGGACCTCGCCGTGGACTTCGCGGCGGGCGAGGACCTGCGCACCGAGGTGTCGGCGAAGTTCCGCAAGGAGGGCGTGACCTCCGAACTGGCCGCCTCCGGGCTGGAGCTGACCCACTGGTGGACGGACGCGCAGGACCGCTTCGCGCTCTCGCTGAGCGTGGTGCGGTGAGTCAGACGTCCGGCGCGAGGTCCCTGGTGATCCTGGCGGAGGCCCGGCGGGCCTCCGTCGCCGGGTCCGCCCCCTCGATCACCCGGGTCATGTACCCCTTGATCGGGTTGTCGGCCTCGACGTCGGCCCACTGAGGGGTGCTGGGGGTCGCCCGGCCGTGGGCCGCGCCCGCGGCCATGGCGGCGACCCCCTCCTCGCCGGCGACCGCACGCGCCAGTGTGGTCCGGTTGGGGACGTAGTTCATGGTGCGGGCCAGTTCGGTGTCCCAGCGGGCGCCGGTCAGCGCCCCGACGACGGCGGTCGCGGCGAACTGGTCACGGGTGTTCTCCGGGACGACCAGGTCGGAGCCGCCGGTGAACACCGTGCCGGGGCGCGCGGCGGTCTTCCCCGGCACCGGGAAGAACCCCAGCTTGCCCCTGAGATCCGGGTTCTGCTCCACGATGGACCGGGCGAGCCCCGGTACGGCGACGATCTGCGCCACCTTGCCGGCGGCGAACACCCCGGCCTGGGGCGGGTGTTCCTCGTCCGCGTCCACCGGCCCGCGGCCCAGCGACTGCAGCCGCCGGTAGAACTCCATGCCGCGCAGCGCGGCCGGCGTGTCCAGGGCGCCCTTCCACCGGTAGTCCCGCTGCTGGGCGAGGTCGCCGCCCTCGTCCCAGATGAAGCCGGAGAGGGTGTACCAGTCCTGGCCGGCGAGGTAGATGCCCTGGTTGCCGCCGGCGTTGAGCCTCCCGGTGTCGGTGAGCCACTCCTCGCGGGTCTTCGGCGGGCGGCTGACACCGGCCGCCTCGAACAGGTCCTTGCGGTAGACGACGACGCGGTTGGCCGCGTACCAGGGGATGCCGTACTGCTTGTTGCCGTCCTTGCCCGGCTCGGCGAGGCCGGCCAGCCAGGTGTCCTGGCCCCAGTCGCGCATCGACTCCAGCGTGAGGTCGGCGAGTCGGCCGCCGTCGGCGTACAGCGGCACCTGGGTGTTGCCGACCTCGATGACGTCGGGCCCGTTGCCGGAGTCGTCCCTGAGCGCCTTGCGGACCTTGTCGACGATGCCGGTCCATTCCTGGACGCGGATGTCGAGGCGCAGGTCCTTGTGGGTGCGTTCGAAGTCGGCGGTGAAGCGCCGGAGGAACCCCTCCGAGGCGCTGTCCTTCATCAGCCACACGGTGACCGTCTTGCGCTGGTGCTCGTGCGGGAGCATCCCGCAGGCGCTGACGAGGGAGGCGGTGACGCACACGAGGGCGAGCAGACGACGTCTCACGAGGGGTCCTGTTCTGTCTGGCAGAGCGGTGCGGACAGGGCTGGGGGCCCGACGTGGGGGGACGAGCGGGGGGCTCGTACGGGTGTGCTGGGATTTTGGTATGGACCAATACGGAGGTCAAGGGCTACTCACGGTAGGCGCGCGACCGCCGTGCGGTCCGGGCCCGGATGCGGCACCGTGGAGTACGGCGTGACACGAGAGGAGCACCCGCATGTCGAACCACACCTACCGGGTCACCGAGATCGTCGGCACCTCGCACGAGGGCGTCGACCAGGCCATCCGCAACGGCATCGCCCGCGCCGACCAGACCCTGCGCAACCTGGACTGGTTCGAGGTGACGCAGGTCCGCGGCCAGATCGAGAACGGACGGATCGAGCACTACCAGGTGGGCCTGAAGGTGGGCTTCCGCATCGAGGGCGGCGACTGAGCCGTCAGGTTCGCCCTTCGCGTTCCTGCGCCTCTTCGAGCGCTGCGGACTTGGCGGCCCAGCGGGCGCGCACCACGGTGAACCCGGCGCGTTCGGCGTCGTCGCAGACCAGCTCGTCGTCGTCCACGAGGATCCGGACCTCCCGGTCCCGGGCGAGCCGGCGCAGGATCTCCAGCTTGGTGAACCGGGCCGGCCTGCGGTCGGCGTTGCTCCGCATGTACACCCGCCCCTCGGGCAGCCCGTGCCGCGCGAGCCACTCCAGGGTGTCCCGGCGGTACCGCTCGGGGCGGCCCGTGAGATAGACGACCTCGCACTCCCGGGCGCTCTCCAAGGCGAGCGCCACTCCCTCGGCGAGGGGCGGGTCCGCGGGCGCGGCGGCGAAGAACGCGCCCCAGTCCCGCGGCCGGCCCTCCAGGAAGTGCTGCCGGTGAGCGGTGTCGGCCAGGGTGTTGTCAAGGTCGAACACGGCGAGCGGACGCCCGTTGCTGTCGGTCACGGGACCACCCTAGCCAGGCCCGCCGAGGCCGGCCGCGACCGCCCCGGGAATCCCCGGCCCGCCAGGACGTTGAACCGTGCGTGAGCAGCACAGTGATCGCCCGGACCCGGTTCTCCGTCCTCGACCGTTCGCGCACCCGTGCGGGGCGCCCGCCCGGCGAGGCCCTGCGCGACACCGTCGCCCTGGCGCGGGAGGCGGAGGCGCTCGGCTACCACCGCTTCTGGGTGTCCGAACACCACGGCGTGCCCGGTGTCGCCGGGTCCGCGCCGACCGTGCTCGCCGCCGCGGTCGCCGCCGCCACCCGTACGATCCGGGTCGGCACCGGCGGTGTGATGCTGCCCAACCACCGACCCCTCGTCGTCGCCGAGCAGTTCGGTGTCCTGGAGTCCCTGTACCCCGGCCGGATCGACATGGGCCTCGGGCGCTCCGTCGGCTTCACGGACGGGGTCCGCAGGGCCCTCGGCCGGGACAAGGAGGACGCCGAGGACTTCGCGGCACAGCTCGCCGAGCTGCTGGGCTGGTTCGAGGGCAGCTCGCCGACCGGGGTGCGGGCCCGCCCGGCGGAGGGGCTGCGGGTGCCGCCGTTCGTGCTGGCCATGGGCGAGGGCGCGCTGATCGCGGCGCGCGCCGGGCTGCCCATGGTGATCGGCGATCTGCGCGGCCGCGAGAAGATGCTGCGCGGCATCGACGTGTACCGCTCCCGGTTCCGCCCGTCCCCGTGGGCGGCCGAGCCGTATGTCGTGATCTCCGGCACGATAGCCGTCGCCGGCAGCGAGGCGGAGGCACGGCGGCTGCTGGTGCCGGAGGCCTGGTCGATGGCGTACTCGCGCACCCACGGCACCTTCCCGCCCCTCGCGCCGGCCGAGGAGACCGAGGGCCGCCCGATGACCGCGAAGGAGCGCGGCTTCTACGAGGCCTCTCTCGCCGGTCATGTCGCCGGCACCGACGAGCAGGTCGCCGACGAGCTGCGGACCGTACTGAAGGAGACGGAGGCCGACGAGGTCCTCGTCACCACCAGTGGGTACGACCGTACGGCCCTGTCGGACTCCTACCGGCGCCTGGCCGCGCTGTTCGCGCCGGACCACTGACGGGCTCGGGATGCGAACCCGGCCGGGGCCGGTGACCCTGGGAGAGGAAGCCGTAAGCGACGAGGAGGGCTGCCATGTCCTTCATGGACAAGATCAAGGGCATGCTCAAGGGCCATGAGGACATGGCCGACAAGGGCATCGACAAGGGCGGCGACTACATCGACCAGCGCACCGGCGACACGTACAAGTCCCAGGTCGACACCGCCCAGGACAAGATGAGGGACGAGTTCGGCACACGTCCGAACCGGGACAACCCGCCGCAGTCGTAGCGCAAGGGGGCGGATAGAGTTGCCCCCCATGCGCAGCCCCCATGATCCGCACGACCCGTACGTCCGCGTGCGCGGGGCCCGTGAGCACAACCTCAAGGGCGTCGACGTGGACATCCCGCGGGACGTCCTGGCCGTGTTCACGGGCGTGTCCGGCTCGGGGAAGTCGTCCCTGGCGTTCGGCACGATCTACGCCGAGGCGCAGCGGCGGTACTTCGAGTCGGTCGCGCCCTACGCACGCCGGCTGATCCACCAGGTCGGGGCGCCCAAGGTCGCCGAGCTCACCGGGCTGCCGCCCGCGGTCTCGCTGGAGCAGCGCCGCTCGGCCCCCTCCGCGCGCTCCTCGGTGGGTACGGTCACGAACCTCTCCAACTCCCTGCGCATGCTGTTCTCGCGCGCCGGGACGTATCCGCCGGGCGCGGAGCGGCTCGATTCGGACGCGTTCTCGCCGAACACGGCGGCCGGGGCCTGCCGGGAATGCCACGGCCTGGGCCATGTGCACGGCACCAGCGAGGAGTTGCTGGTGCCCGATCCCTCGCTGTCCGTCCGTGAGGGCGCCATCGCCGCGTGGCCCGGCGCCTGGCAGGGCAAGAACCTCAGGGACATCCTCGACGCGCTCGGCCACGACGTGGACCGGCCCTGGCGCGAGCTGCCCGCGAGGGAGCGGGAATGGATCCTGTTCACGGACGAGCAGCCGGTCGTCACCGTCCACCCGGTCCGGGACGCCGACCGCATCCAACGGCCGTACCAGGGCACGTACACGAGCGCCGCCCGGTATGTGCTGAAGACCTTCTCGGACACCAGGTCCGCGTCGCTGCGGGCGAAGGCGGAACGGTTCCTGACCAGCACGCCCTGCACGGTGTGCGGGGGCAGCCGGCTGCGGCCCGAGGCGCTCGCGGTGACCTTCGGCGGCCGGACCATCGCCGAACTGGCCGCACTGCCGCTGACCGACCTGGCCGCACTGCTCGACGGCGGCGGCGAGGGCGGCACCGAGACGGCCCGGGTGCTCACCGAGGACCTCACGTCCCGGATCGCGCCCGTCGTCGAGCTGGGCCTCGGCTATCTGAGCCTGGACCGCTCCACCCCGACCCTGTCGGCGGGCGAGCTGCAACGGCTGCGGCTGGCCACGCAGTTGCGCTCCGGGCTGTTCGGCGTGGTGTACGTGCTGGACGAGCCGTCCGCCGGACTGCACCCGGCGGACACCGAGGCACTGCTGACCGTGCTGGACCGGCTGAAGGCCGCGGGCAACTCGGTGTTCGTGGTGGAGCATCACCTGGAGGTGGTGCGCGGCGCCGACTGGCTGGTCGATGTGGGCCCCGGCGCCGGCGAGCACGGCGGACGCGTGCTGTACAGCGGGCCGCCGGCCGAGCTGGCGTCCGTCGAGGAGTCGGCGACGGCCGTGTTCCTCTTCGACGAGTCGCCCGGACCGGCTCGCGAAGTCCGGGTGGCACGCGGCTGGTTGAAGGTGGGCCCGGTGACCCGGCACAACCTGCGCGCGGTGACGGCCGAGTTCCCCATCGGTGCCTTCACCGCCATCACCGGAGTATCAGGTTCCGGAAAGTCCACGCTCGTCGGCGAGCTGACGGAGGAACTTCAGGGGGTGGACCGGCTGGTCCGGGTCGACCAGAAGCCCATCGGGCGCACCCCGCGTTCCAACCTGGCCACGTACACCGGCCTGTTCGACGTCGTACGCAAGGTGTTCGCCGAAACGGAGGAGGCGCGGTCGCGCGGGTACGGTGTCGGGCGCTTCTCCTTCAACGTCTCCGGTGGGCGCTGCGAGACCTGTCAGGGCGAGGGTTTCGTCAGCGTCGAGCTGCTGTTCCTGCCGAGCACGTACGCGCCCTGCCCCGACTGCGGTGGTGCCCGCTACAACCCCGCGACGCTCGAAGTGACGTACCGGGGCAGGAACATCGCCGAGGTGCTGGACCTGACCGTGGAGGGGGCGGCGGAGTTCTTCGCCGACATCCCGGCCGCCGTCCGCAGCCTCGGCACCCTGCTCGACGTGGGCCTCGGCTACCTGCGGCTCGGCCAGCCCGCGACCGAGCTGTCCGGCGGCGAGGCACAGCGGATCAAGCTGGCGAGCGAACTGCAGCGCGGCCGGCGCGGCCACACGCTCTATCTGCTGGACGAGCCGACGACCGGGCTGCACCCCGCCGACGTGGAGGTGCTGATGGACCGGCTGCACGGGCTGGTCGACGCCGGGCACACGGTCGTGGTGGTCGAGCACGACATGACGGTGGTCGCGGCCGCGGACTGGGTGATCGACCTGGGCCCCGGCGGGGGTGACCGGGGCGGGCGGATCGTGGCGGCGGGGCCGCCGGAACAGGTGGCCCGTGCGGCGGGCAGTGTGACGGCGCCCTATCTGGCCCGGGTCATGCCCTGAGGTCGGCAGGGCGCCGTGGGCTCCTTAGCACAGCGGGCCGGTGTCAGGTGCTGAGCAACCGGTTGAAGAAGGACCGGTAGCGCCGCAGCGCTCCGCGGAGGGCCTCCGTGTCGACCTTCTCGCCCTGGCTCCACTGCCCTTCCAGGCCCTTCTTGTGCTCGGAGAAGGTGGCGGCCAGACTCTGCATGACGTCCGCGACCAGGGTGTCGGCGTCGTGCACGGCCTCGCGCGGGTCGTCGACGAACCTGTTCTGGATCGTCTGCCAGCGGTCGCGGAAGGCCCGTTCCTCGTCGTCCGTCATCAGCTGCGGAGCCTCGTCGTCCGAAGCGCCGGGAGCACCCGTGGCGTCCGCGGCCGTGGCGGTGCCGGACGACTCGGGGGCCGCTGCCTGCGCATCGGCACCACCGGCGCCGGACGCCCCCTCCCCGCTCGCCGTCCCGGTGCTCTCACCGGGATAGACGGGCGCTTCCGAGGAGGCCGCGTCCGGTGCGGCGTCCGTGTCGGCGCCGGTCGGCCGGGCCAGGTCTTCGGTGGACAGACCGCTGGTGGTGCGGTCCGCGTCCTCGTTTCTGTGCATGGCGTTCCTCCATGCGGGGTCGTGGTGTCGGTCAGGACCGGGCGGCCTGCGCGCGGCCGCCACCGTCGGAGAGCAACTCGTCGAACAGGGCACGGTAGTGCACCATGGCACCCCGCAGCTGCTCGGTCGTGGCCCGCGTGCGGGTGGAGAGGGTCTCCACCTCGTGCGCGGCCCGGTAGTGCTCCAGCGTGGCGCCGTGCTCCACCGAGAGATCCTTCATCTGCTGCTCGAACCCCTCGGTCGGATACCCGCGCTCGTGCATCAGGGAGGTCACCAGCCGGTCGGCATCGTGCACCGCGTCCTCCGGCCGGTCGACGAACTCCTCCTGCACGCTGCTCCACTCCCGCGTGTAGCGGTCCCGGGAGACGGGGGGCAGCGGTTTGATGTCGAGCGAGTCATGTCGCTTCTCGCGTTCCCTCAGCTCGCGCTCGGCGGCGAGCCGGCTGTCGGATCCCTCGACCGTCCGCTCGTACTCCGGGCCGAAGCGCTCACGAAGGTGACGGCGCCGCATCAGCTGTGAGACCGCCACAGCGGCCAGAGCGACCACCACCACGATCGGAATGATGATCGCCAGAAGCGTTCCCGTGGACATGGGCACACGCTCCTCGGGGAGTAGTGATGTGCGCTTCCCAGGTTCCCCTTCCGCGCAATTCTAGGCATACCGGCTATTTTGCTGTCAGGTGGTGACCAGGGCCGCGTGCGTCCACGCCGGTTCCGAGGCCTCCGGCTGGGCGGCACGCGCCAGGGAACGGCGGTCGGCGTGGGTGCCGGGCAGGATCGCCGGCCGGATCTCCACCTCCGCGGTCATTCCCCGGGTACGGGCCACCCGCCACAGGGAGGCGAGCAGGGTGTCCTCGCCGACGAAGGCGGCGGCCGTGCTGGCCGTACCGCCCTGCTGGGTGTAGCGGAGCCGCACCGGCTGCACGGGCACGCCCGCGTCGAGCGCGGCCTGGAAGACGGCCCGGTGGAAGCGGCCGTGGGCCCGCCCGCACCAGGTGCTGCCCTCGGGGAACGCGGCCACGGCCGCCCCCGCCCGCAGCGCCCCGGCGATCCGGGCCACCGTCTCGGGCAGGGCTCGCAGCCGGTCCCGCTCGATGAACAGGGCCCCGCCGCGCGCGGCCAGCGCGCCCGCCACCGGCCACCGCCGGATCTCGGTCTTGGCGAGCATCCGGGCCGGCCGTACGGCGGTCAGCAGCGGGATGTCCAGCCACGAGACATGGTTGGCGACCAGCAGCAGCCCGCCGGCCGGTGGGGCGGCACCGGTGAGGCGGACCCGGACCCCGACGGCCCGCACGATCGCCCGGCACCACCGCCTGACCCACTCGGCGGGAATCCTCCCGCCGAGCGGGGACAGCACGATCCCGGCGAGCACCAGGACCACGACCGCGGCCAGCCGCAGCACCGCACGGGGTACGGCCGCGGCGGCCGGGGCCGGTTCCACACAGGCGCCCGGGGTGCAGGGCGCGCTGGGCAGCCAGACGCTCATCAGGCCGGCACGAGGGAGAGGAAGTGCCGCAGATAGCGCGGGTTGACCCGGCGCATCGACAGCAGCACGTACAGGTCGGCGACCCCGAATTCCGGGTCGTGCGCGGGCTCGCCGCACACCCAGGCGCCGAGGCGGAGGTAGCCGCGCAGCAGGGCGGGCAGCTCGCTGTGCCCGGCCGGCGCCTCGGCGTCCGGGACCCACGGCAGCAGCGGCCGTACCCGGAACTCCTCGGGCGCCAGGTGCTTGGCGCGCACCCGTTCCCAGGTGGCCGCCGCGAGGGCCCCGCCGTCGGCGAGCGGCACCGAGCAGCAGCCCGCGAGCCACTCGTGTCCGCGGTCGACCATGTAGCGGGCTATCCCGGCCCAGATCAGGCCGATGACGGCGCCGTCGCGGTGGTCGGGGTGCACACAGGAGCGGCCTACCTCGACCAGCCCGGGCCGGATCGCATCGAGCGCGGCCAGCTCGAACTCGCCCTCCGAGTAGAGCCGGCCCGCGACCGCGGCCCGCTCCGGCGGCAGCAGCCGGTAGGTGCCGACGACCTGGCCGGTCGCCGTGTCCCGGACGAGCAGGTGGTCGCAGTAGGCGTCGAAGGCGTCGACGTCGAGCCCCGGCTGCGGCGTGGCCAGCAGGGCCCCCATCTCACCGGCGAAGACGTCGTGCCGCAGCTGCTGCGCGGCCCGCACGTCGTCCTCGTCGCGGGCGAGGGTGACGGTGTAGCGGGTCGGTGCCGCGGGCTGTGGGGGGCGGTCGAGGGTGGAAACGCCGGTCATGGCTCTCTCCTGGTCACGGGCCGGTTCGGCGACGGCGGCGGGCACTGCGTTTCGGCCCGCCGCTCCTGTTCTTCCGACGCCGGTTGGCGTGCGCGTGACCTGAGCGGGGAGAGCGGATGTGGGATTGCTGAACGCCGGGGTCCGGCGATCACGGTGAAGACCAGACGGGGCCGGTGAGCACCACTCCCGGCCCCGCCCGTTCGCCTGTGCGACGAACGTCTCCTGCTCAGGGGGGCGCTACCTCTTCCCCGCCTTCCGGGCGGCCCGCAGCCACTCCTTGTTCATGCCGGTGATCGAGACCAGCGGGATCCCCTTCGGACAAGCCGTCGCGCACTCACCGGTCAGCGTGCACCCGCCGAACCCCTCCGCGTCCATCTGCGCCACCATGTCCAGCACCCGCGTCTCCCGCTCGGGGGCCCCCTGGGGCAGCACGTTCAGGTGGTTGACCTTGGCGGAGGTGAACAGCATCGCCGCACCGTTGGGGCAGGCGGCCACGCACGCCCCGCAGCCGATGCACTCCGCGTGCTCGAACGCGAAGTCGGCGTCGGCCTTCGGCACCGGCGTGGCGTGCGCCTCCGGCGCGGATCCGGTGGGCGCGGTGACGTAGCCGCCGGCCTGGATGATCCGGTCGAACGCGGACCGGTCGACCACCAGGTCCTTGATCACGGGGAAGGCCGAGGCCCGCCACGGCTCGATGTCGATCGTGTCGCCGTCCTGGAAGGACCGCATGTGCAGCTGGCAGGTGGTGGTGCGCTCCGGCCCGTGCGCGTCGCCGTTGATGACGAGCGAGCACGCGCCGCAGATGCCCTCGCGGCAGTCGTGGTCGAAGGCCACGGGGTCCTCGCCGGCGAGGATGAGCCGTTCGTTGAGGACGTCCAGCATCTCCAGGAAGGACATATCGGACGAGATGCCGTCCACCTCGTATGTGGACATCGCTCCTTCGGCGCCGGCGTTCTTCTGCCGCCAGACGCGCAGGGTGAGCTTCATGCGTAGCTCCGCTGGGTGGGATGGACGTACTCGAAGACGAGGTCTTCCTTGTGCAGGACGGGGGCCTCACCGGTGCCGGTGAACTCCCAGGCGGCCGCGTAGCCGAACGCGTCGTCCCTGCGCGCGGCCTCGCCGTCCGGGGTCTGGGACTCCTCGCGGAAGTGGCCGCCGCAGGACTCCGCGCGGTGCAGCGCGTCGAGGCACATCAGCTCGGCGAGTTCGAGGTAGTCGACGATGCGGTTGGCCTTCTCCAGCGACTGGTTGAACTCCTCGCCGGTGCCGGGCACCTTGATCCGGCGCCAGAACTCCTCGCGGATCTGCGGGATGCGCTCCAGGGCCTTGCGCAGCCCCGCGTCGGTGCGGGCCATGCCGCAGAACTCCCACATCAGTTCGCCGACTTCGCGGTGGAAGGAGTCGGGGGTGCGGTCGCCGTCGACGGACAGCAGCAGGTTGAGGCGGTCCTCGGTCTCGGCCAGCACCTCCTGGACGACGGGGTGTTCGGTGGTGACGGGCTCCTGGCGGGGGTTGCGGGCCAGGTAGTCGTTGATGGTGGCGGGGAGCACGAAGTAGCCGTCGGCCAGGCCCTGCATCAGCGCGGAGGCGCCGAGCCGGTTGGCGCCGTGGTCGGAGAAGTTGGCCTCGCCGACCGCGAACAGGCCCGGGATCGTGGTCTGCAGGTCGTAGTCGACCCACAGGCCGCCCATGGTGTAGTGCACGGCCGGGTAGATCCGCATCGGCACCTCGTAGGGATCCTCGTCGGTGATCCGCTGATACATGTCGAAGAGGTTGCCGTACCTGGCCTCGACGGCCGCCCGGCCCATGCGCCGGATCGCGTCGGCGAAGTCCAGGTAGACGCCCTGGCCGCCGGGGCCCACCCCCCTGCCCTCGTCGCACACGTTCTTCGCGGCGCGGGAGGCGATGTCGCGCGGCACCAGGTTGCCGAAGGACGGGTAGATCCGTTCCAGGTAGTAGTCGCGCTCGTGCTCGGGGATCTGGTTCGGCGGCCGGGTGTCGCCCTTGGCCTTGGGCACCCAGATCCGGCCGTCGTTGCGCAGCGACTCGCTCATCAGCGTCAGCTTGGACTGGTGGTCGCCGGTGCGCGGGATGCAGGTCGGGTGGATCTGTGTGAAGCAGGGGTTGGCGAAGTAGGCGCCGCGCCGGTGCGCCCGCCAGACGGCGGTCGCGTTGGAGTTCATGGCGTTGGTGGAGAGGTAGAAGACGTTGCCGTAGCCACCGGAGGCCAGCACCACCGCGTCGGCGAAGTAGGTGTCGACGCGGCCCGTGACCAGATCCCGCGCCACGATGCCCCGGGCCCGCCCGTCCACGACGATCAGGTCCAGCATCTCGGTGCGCGGGTGCATCTCCACGTTCCCGGCGGCGATCTGCCGGGACAGCGCCTGGTAGGCGCCGAGCAGCAGCTGCTGACCCGTCTGGCCGCGGGCGTAGAAGGTGCGGGAGACCTGGACACCGCCGAAGGAGCGGGTGTCGAGCAGACCGCCGTACTCACGGGCGAACGGCACGCCCTGGGCCACGCACTGGTCGATGATCTCCACGGAGATCTGCGCCAGCCGGTGGACGTTCGACTCGCGCGCCCGGAAGTCGCCGCCCTTGACGGTGTCGTAGAACAGCCGGTGGATCGAGTCGCCGTCGTTGCGGTAGTTCTTCGCCGCGTTGATGCCGCCCTGTGCGGCGATGGAGTGGGCGCGGCGCGGGGAGTCCTGGTAGCAGAACTGGACGACGTGGTAGCCCTGTTCGGCGAGGGTGGCGCCCGCGGAGCCGCCGGCGAGGCCGGTACCGACGACGATGACCGTGTGCTTGCGCCGGTTGGCGGGGTTGACCAGCTTGGCCTCGAAGCGGCGCTTGTCCCAGCGCTCGTGGATCGGGCCGGACGGGGCCTTGGCGTCGGTGACCGGCTCGCCGGTCGCGTAGTTCACGTAGTCGGTCATGTCAGCTCACCACTCCGGTCATGACGCCCACGGGTACGGCGATGAAACCGGCCGTGAGCAGCAACGCGAGGACGTCGGCGACGGTCTTCAGGGCGCGGTCGCGGGCGCGGCTGCCGACGCCGAGGGTCTGCGCGGCGCTCCAGAAGCCGTGCCGGATGTGCAGGCCGAGCGCGAGCATCGCGACGATGTAGACGACGTCGCCGTACCAGGTGGAGAAGGTGTCGACCACGTTCTGGTACGGGTGCCCCTCCTGGAAGCCGCCGGAGTGCACGGTGCCGGTGGTCAGGTCCAGGAGGTGCCAGACGATGAACAGGCCGAGGATGACGCCGCCCCAGCGCATGGTGCGGGTGGCGTAGGTGGCCCGCTGCTTCCTGTGCACGTACTTGCTGGGCCGTGCCCTGATGTCGCGGCGGCTGAGCTGGTACGCGCAGGTGGCGTGGGCGACCACGGCGACGACCAGGACGATCCGGATGAGCCAGAGCGTCCACTCGTAGTGCATGAAGGGTTCGCCGACGGTGCGCAGCCAGTGGGCGTAGTGGTTGAACTCGCCCGCCCCGAAGTAGATCTTCAGGTTCCCGATCATGTGCGCCACCAGGTACAGCAGCATGATCAGGCCGCTGACGGCCATCACCGTCTTCTTGCCGACGGTGGAGTCCCACATCGTGCGCGCCATGGACGGCCGTCGGTCCGTCCGCGTTGCCAGAGCCATGGAACAGCACGCTAGGGGCGAGTGACCCGATCGGTCCAAGACATGGTCCAGCTCGTTTCCATAGGTGGCGCCTATCATTGCTGTATGCAGTTCCAGCAGCTCCAATACTTCGTGGCCGTCGCCGAGACCCGGCACTTCACCCGCGCCGCCGAGCTGGTGCATGTCGCCCAGCCGTCGCTGTCGCAGCAGATCAAGGCGCTGGAGCGGGAGCTGGGCGCGGATCTGTTCCTGCGCGCACGGGGCAACATCACGCTCACCGACGCCGGCGAGGCGCTGCTGCCGCTGGCCCGGCGGATCCTCGCCGACGCCGACACGGCCCGGTACGAGGTGCAGGAGCTGGTGCAGCTGCGGCGGGGCCGGGTACGGCTCGGCGCGACACCGAGCCTGTGCACCGGCCTGCTGCCGGATGTGCTGCGCGCCTTCCACGACCGCTATCCCGGCATTCAGCTGCTGGTCGAGGAGGGCGGCTCGCACGACCTGGTGCGGGAGCTGGCGCGCGGTGCCCTTGATCTCGCGTTGGTCGTTCTGCCGCTGCCCACGCCGGCGCCCGCGCTGTCCACGGTGGAGCTGCTGCGGGAGGAACTGGTCGTGGTGTCCTCGGCCGAGGCGCCGGCGCCCGGGCGCGGCGGCCGGGCGGTGGACATCGCCGAACTGGAGGGCGCGCGGCTGGTGATGTTCCGGCACGGGTACGACCTGCGGGAGCTGACCGTGGCGGCGTGCCGCTCCGCGGGGTTCGAGCCGGAGTTCGCCGTGGAGGGGGGCGAGATGGACGCGGTGCTGGGGTTCGTGCGGGCCGGGCTGGGGGTGGCCGTGGTGCCGCGGATGGTGGCCACCCGGGCCGGGCTGGGGCTCCGGGTGACGCCGCTGGCCCGTCCCGGGCTGCAGCGGACGATCGCGCTGGCGCACCGCAGCGATGTGGCTCCGCCGCGGGCCGCCAGGGAGTTGCAGCGGATGCTGCTGGAACGCTGAAGCCGCCTCCGGCGGAGGGAGGTCGTTCGGCTCTGCGGTGGCGCGGCGGGCACGGCGCGTCTCGGCAGTGGACCGAGGACTGCAGGCGCAGGTCCGGACGTATGAGCGGCGCACGGAGAAGCACGTCGTCAAGGACACTCAGCTCGTCGAGAGACCGGACCCTCGCACGCTCCCGGCCCGGCAAGGGCCACTTCCGCCGGCTCTCCTCCCTGGCCGCGCCGGTGAGCACGGTCCTGGTCGCCGCTGTCACGGCGGCCGTGACCGTGCTCGCGACCGCCTGGGCGGACCAGCTGACGACGCCGCAAGCGCCGCCTCGTCCGGCCCCGTCGGCGGCCGCCACCGCGCAGCCATGAGACCCGTTCAGCCCGTGGCGTCCACCAGGGCCAGGTCGTGGAGCCGCTCCGGTGGGCCCGGGCGGGCGTAGTACCAGCCCTGGGCCGTGTCACAGCCCAGTATCCGGAGTTGTTCGGCCTGGGCGCCGGTCTCCACGCCCTCGACCGTCACCGCGAGGTCGAGGCTGTGGGCGAGGGAGACGATGCCCTCGACGATCTTCAGGTCGACGGGGTCGGCGGGGAACTGCTGCATGCCCCGGGTGAAGGAGCGGTCCAGCTTGAGGATGCGCACCGGAAGGCGGCGCAGGTTGGCCAGGTTGGAGTAGCCGGTGCCGAAGTCGTCCAGGGCGATGTCGACGCCCATCTCGGCGAACCTGTGCAGGGGTTTGAGCAGATCGTCGTCGGCACCGATGAGCGCGGACTCGGTGACCTCCAGACACAGGGCGTCCGGGGCCACGCCCGCCCGCTCCAGGATGTCGACGGTGTCCTGGACCAGGCCCGGATGGCTGAGCTGGCAGGGCGACAGGTTGACGTTGATGCGCAGGGGCCCGGCAGCGGCGTCCTCACCGTGGCGTTCTCGCCAGGCGCGGGCCTGGCGGATGGATTCCTCCAGGACCCAGCGGCCGAGCGGGACGATCAGGCCGGTGTGCTCGGCGAGCGGGATGAAACGGTCGGGGCCGAGCACGCCGTGCTGCGGGTGCAGCCAGCGCACCAGGGCTTCGGCGCCGCGCACACTGCCGTCGCCGAGATGCACGAGCGGCTGGTACTCGATGAAGAACTCGCCGCGCTCCAGCGCCGTCGGCAGGGCCGTGGTCAGGCCGTGGCGGGTGATGGCGCGGGCGTCGGCCTCGGGGTCGGCGAGTTCGGAGCGGTTGCCGCCCGCCGACTTGGCCCGGTACATGGTGATGTCCGCGCTGCGCAGCACCTCGGCGGCGGTGCGTTCCCCCGCCGGGCCCTCGACGATGCCGAGGCTGCCGCGCACCATCAGGTCCCGGCCGTCGATGCTGATCGGGGTGATCAGCGCGTTCATGATGCGATCGGCCAGTTCGTCCACCTTGCGCGCGGTGCCGGGGCCGGTGGTGAGGGCCACGAACTCGTCGCCGCCGAGCCGCGCGACCATCTCACCGGGCGCGGTCGCGCAGGACTGCAGCCGGTCGGCGACCTCCACCAGCAGCCGGTCGCCGGCCGCGTGGCCGAGGCTGTCGTTGACGGTCTTGAAGCCGTCCAGGTCGAGGTAGCACAGGCCGAAGCGCTGGCCCTCGCCCGCGTTCAGCACCTTCTCCAGGCGTTCGAAGAACAGCGTGCGGTTGGGCAGGCCGGTGAGCGCGTCGTGCGTCGCCTCGTAGCGCAGCCGGAGGTTGAGCAGCCGGCGCTCGGTGGTGTCCTCCATGAGGGCGAGCTGGTACTGCGGGCTGCCGTCGGCGTCCCGCAGCAGGGAGACGGTCAGATTGGTCCACAGGACCGTGCCGTCGGGCCGGTTGAAGGCCTTTTCGAGGTGGTAGTGCTCGCGCTCGCCGCGGACGAGTTCGTCGTAGAGCTTCCAGGTCTGCGGGGCGTCCTCGGGGTGCACCCAGTCCTGGACACGGCGGCCGCGCAGGGTCTGCTCGGAGAGGCCGAACATGCGCAGCAGCGCCTGGTTGGCCTGGAGGACGTGGCCGTCGAGGTCGGCGATGCCGACCCCTATGGCCGCACCCTCGAAGACCGCGCGGAAGCGGGCCTCGCTGGCGTGCAGCGCCTGCGCGACCACGCCCTGGGCCCGCAGCGCGGCCTGGGCGATGGACTCCTGCTCGGCGAGGGTGCGCCGGCGCAGCGCCTCGGCGTATCCGGCGGCCATCGCGTGCTGCAGCCGTGAGCACCGTATGCGCGGCTCGTCCTGGGGGCCGTCGCCGGCGCAGTACAGCACCAGGTAGGCGTCGACGCAGTCCAGCGTGCGGGCGAGCGCCTCGGGGTCGGTGCAGTGCGCGCCGACCAGCGCGGCGCCCACCGCCTTCGCACCGTCGGCGTCGAAGCCGTGCGCGCGCAGCAGCTCGCTCAACCGGCGTGCGAGCGGAAGGAGTTGTTGCTCGAACTCGGCACGGGTCAGCGACGTGGAGGTCACCGGGTAGACCGCCCGGCTCCAGATCGTCGTGAACCGGCGCAGTCTGTCCTCCGGCCCGTCCGGCTCGGCGCTCACGCCGTGCGCCCCACGCCGGCGAATCCGGAGAAGGCGAACGGATCCTCGTCCTCCGGCGCCGACTCCGGCCGCCAGTGCGGCATCGGCACCAGTCCCGGTTCCACCATGTCGTACCCCTCGAAGAACCGCGCGATCTCGTCGCGCGAACGCATGATCAGCGGGTTGCGAATGTCCTTGTATACGTCCACCGCGCCCTCGGCCCGCTCGGCAGGCACCGGGATTCCCTCGTACGAGGCATGGGTGAGGATCAGCAGGCTGCCGGGCGCGAGCGCGTCGCGCAGCTCGGCCACCGCACCGTAGGGGTCGTCCGCGTCTTCCACGAAGTGCAGTATGGCAACGAGGAGGAGCGCGACCGGGCGGTTCAGGTCGATCAGCCGCTCCACTTCGGGGCTGGACAGGATCTCCTTCGGCTTGCGCAGGTCCGCGGCGACCACGTCCGCGGCGTCGTTGCCCGCCAGGACGGCCTGGCTGTGCGCGACGGCGACCGGGTCGTGGTCGACGTAGACCACGCGGGCGCCCGGTACGGCCGCCTGGGCCACCTCGTGGGCGTTGCCGAAGGTCGGGATGCCGGATCCGATGTCGAGGTACTGGGTGATGCCCTCGCCGGCCGCGAACCGCACGGCGCGGCGCATGAACGCCCGGTTGGCCTGCATGATCTTCGGCAGGCCCGGCATGAACTCCATCGCCTTGCGGGCCGCTTCCCGGTCCACCTCGAAGTTGTGCGAACCGCCCAGGTAGTAGTCGTAGATCCGCGAGACGCTCGGCACCGAGATGTCGATGCTCCGGGGGGCCCAGGCGGGGCGCTCCATGTATCACTCCAAGGCGTAGGCGACAGGGACAGGCGATCCGGTGTTCGAGCTGAGGCTACTGATCGCCCGCCAAAGGAGCGACCCAAACCGGAAATTGACCGTCCGTTCCCGGTCACTGCCTGCGAGATCGCTGTCGCGTGTGCCGGGTTTGCCCGTCTTACGGATGCGGGTCGCGAGGGGGGCGGCCGGACCCGCGCGACGGAGCCGCGTATCGGCCTGCCCGCGCCCCTTCCGGGCGCGCGAAAGGGCCCGCCCCCTCCGTGCGGTGCGGAGGGGGCGGGCCGGCGGTGGCGCTCCGGGTCGGGCGGGGCGATCGACCCTGGGGAGGTGATCTAGTTGCCCGGCGCGCCGACCGGCTTGCCGTCGGGCGAGACGGCGTACCAGGTGCCGCCCACGCCCTGACCGTTGGTGTCCCCGGGGGCCTTGTCGCCGGAGAAGGTGTAGATCGGCCAGCAGTTGACGGTCATCTGCTTCACCCCGTCGGGACGGGTGAAGCCCATCAGGCCCTTCTTCTTGACGCCCTTGGTGTCCTCGGGCTTGACCGGGGCGACGGCCGGCCACTTCTCCAGGCAGGCTCCGGTGCAGTTCGAGACGGACTTGGGCCAGGCCTTGTCCTTGAGGAAGCGGTAGACCGTCCTGCCGTTCTTGTCCACGACGATGTCGCCGAGCTTGGCGTCCTTGCGCACGGACAGACCGGGCATGGAGGCGAGGGAGGCCTTCTTGCCGTCGGGCGCGAGCGCGAACCACTTGCCGCCCACGCCCTGGCCGTTGACGTCACCGGCGTTGACGTCCTTGGCGTAGCGGTAGGCGGGCCAGCCGCCGATGGTGAGCTGCTTGCTGCCGTCGGCGCGGGTGACCTCGCCGAGCAGCGCCTTGTCGATGCCCGCGCCGGCGGTGGCGTCGTCGGCGGGCACCGGCGGCCAGGTGGTGGCGCAGTCGCCGTCGCAGTTCGACTTGGGCGGATTGGCCGTGTCCTTGTCGAACCGGTACAGGGTCAGACCGGAGCCGTCGGTCAGTACGTTGCCCAGGTCGGGGTTGGCGGCCACGGTCAGCTTGCCGGCGGGGGCGGCCGCGGTCGGGGAGCTGGAGGCCTGGTTGCCGTCGGCACCGTAACCGTTGCCCGTGCCCGTGCCCGTGCCGGCGCCGTTGGTCGGGCTGCCCGCGGGCGCGGTGGCCCCGACGTTCTGGGCCGCCGATGCCGGGGTGGTGCTGTTGTCCTGACCGCACGCCGTCGTCAGCGTCAGCACCGAGGCGGCCGTGGCCACCAGTGCGGCGGTCCGCCACGAGGTCTTCATGTCCAACTCCCCATCATCGCCTGGATGTTGCAGCGCTCTGCCGCGTCGCCGCACGGCCATGGGTACGCACCGAGGGGGGCGGAGCGTTCAACGGGAGGGAGAAGTTCTTCGGGAAATCCTTTCCGGATCCTGTGACACGTGCCGCCACGGACGGCTCGCACAGACGTACACATCGCACCACCAGCACAGTTCACCTGTTCAAACCATTGATCACACGATGTACCCCTTTCGGAGCAATCCCGGCGCACTACGGCGTACGACCGGGTTCGACACCCCATGATCTTCGTCGTGCATGGACCCGAAGCGACCCGACGCGCGCCCGCAGCACGGGTGTTGGCCCTGGTGACGCTTACCTGGACCCTGGTGGGCTGCCCGGTCGGCAGCGCGTCGGCCGACGCCTGTGCGTACGCCTCCACGGGCCCGGACGGCCCGGTGGCGACGGCCTACGCCGGCGGGCACTACCGGCCCGCCCTGCCGCCCTGCCCCCAACCCACCCCACCGACGCCGACACCCACACCGCCACCACCC
>NZ_JNXR01000025.1:0-112301 GCF_000725475.1 Streptomyces durhamensis | reverse complement strand
ACTCTATCAGATCTTTTCTCGATCCGATTTCCTCGGTGCTTTCCAGGTTCTCGCTCTCGCGTTTCCCTTTCCGGCGGTTCCGACTTTATCAGAAGTTCTTGGCCGGTCTGACCGGCCGCTCATTTCTGAGTAATCGGGAGGTGCTTCACCGAGAAGTCGTTCTCGACATTCTCAGGAGGCTTGTAGAGTCTAACGGCGACCCGTGAACTTGTCCAGTTCCAGGCAACTGTTTGAATCTACCTCCCCACGCCATCCGTGTCAACGGTTTTTGCGGGGCGAAGAGGAGACTAGCAGCTCAGGGGGGTGAGACGCACATCAGGCCGCGGTGGGGACCGAGGCGCTGCGGTCCGCCGCTTCGAGATCGCCGGTCTCCCCTGCGCGTACCGCTCGGCCGCCCAGGACGTAGACGTACGTCAGGAATGCCAGCTCGGCCAGGACGCCGATTCCGATGCGTGCCCAGGTGGGCAGGCCGGACGGGGTGACGAAGCCTTCGATGGCGCCGGAGACGAAGAGGACCAGGGCGAGGCCTATCGCCATGCCGATCGCGGCACGTCCTTCCTCCGCGAGAGCCGCGCGGCGGGTCCGCGGCCCGGGGTCTATCAGTGTCCAGCCCAGGCGCAGTCCCGTTCCGGCGGCGACGAAGACGGCGGTGAGTTCGAGCAGGCCGTGGGGAAGGACCAGACCCAGGAACGTGTCCAGGCGGCCGGCGGAGGACATCAGGCCGAATCCGACGCCGAGGTTGAGCATGTTCTCGAAGAGGATCCACAGGACAGGCAGGCCCAGGAAGACGCCGAGGACGAGGCACATCGCAGCTGCTCGGGCGTTGTTCGTCCATACCTGGGCGGCGAAGGCCGCCGCGGGATGGCTGGAGTAGTACGTCTCGTACTCGCCGCCGGGGCGCGTCAGCTCGCGCAGTTGGCTGGGTGCCGCGATGGAGGACTGTACGTCCGGGTGGGCGCCGATCCACCAGCCCAGGAGGATCGCGACGGCCGTGGAGACCAGTGCTGTGGGTACCCACCAGTGGCGGGCGCGGTAGACGGCGGCCGGGAAGCCCTGGCCCAGGAAACGTGTGACGTCACTCCAGGAGGCGCGGCGGGTGCCGGTGACGGCACTGCGCGCGCGTGCCACCAGTTGGCTGAGCCGTCCCGTGAGCTGCGGGTCCGGGGCACTGGACTGGATGAGGGAGAGATGGGTGGCGGTGCGCTGGTAGAGGGCGACGAGTTCGTCGGCCTCGGCGCCGTTGAGGCGGCGCCGACGGCTGAGCAGGGCGTCCAGGCGGTCCCATTCGGCTCGGTGTACGGAGACGAAGACGTCCAGGTCCATCGGGTCTGCCTGCTCCTCGGCCGGTCGTCGGCTGCTCGTCGTGGCGTCGCGGATGCTTTCGATCGCGATCAGCTTGTCGTACTGGGGCGCGATGCGCCCACAGCTTGGCAGACTTGCGCTCCCGGGGGCAGATCAGGGAAGGACGACGGGCGTGAGTGAGCTGGTGACGGGCGAGGCGGTGGCCCTCGAATTGCGGCCTGCCAAGCTGCCGAGCAGGGCCCTGGCCGTGCTGCTCGACCTCGTGGTGGCCGTGGTCGCGTACGTCGTCGTCAGCATCGCGGTGCTCGTGGCGACGGCTTCTCTGGACGAGGCCGCGCAGGTGGCACTGTCGATCGCGACGTTTCTTCTGGTGCTGGTCGGTGGGCCGATCGCGGTGGAGACGCTCAGCCACGGGCGGTCGCTGGGGAAGCTGGCGCTGGGGCTGCGGGTGGTGCGGGACGACGGTGGGCCGATCCGGTTCCGGCACGCGCTGGTGCGGGGTGCTGTCGGTGTGGTCGAGATCCTGCTGACGTTCGGGGTGATCGCCTGCATCGCCTCACTGGTGTCGGCGCGCGGCCGGCGGCTCGGGGACGTGTTCGCAGGCACGCTGGTGGTGCGTGAGCGGATACCCGCCGGTCGCGCCGCCTTCGTTCCGCCGCCGCCTCCGTGGCTTGCCGGGCGGTTCGCGGGGCTGGATCTGTCGGCGGTACCGGACGGGCTGTGGCTTGCGGTCCGGCAGTACCTGACCCGGATGGGGCAGCTCGAACCTCAGGTCTCGCTGGGGATGGCCCAGCGGCTCGCTGTCGACCTCGCGGCGCGGACGGGCGCGTCGGTGCCGCAGGACCTGCCGGCGGCCGCCTTCCTGGCGGCGGTGGTGCACGAGCGGCAGTCGCGTGAGGCCCGGCAGGCGTTCGGTGCCGGTGGATCCGCTCCGCCGGTGGCCGCGGCCGGCGCGCCGGCCGGATATCAGCCGCCCGCTTCCCCGGCCTCTTCGACGGCCCAGCCGCAGGCTCCGCTTGCGCCGCCGGCCGCACCACTGCGGGAAGAGCCGTCGGCCGACCGCCCGGCCACCGGTTTCGCACCGCCGGCGTAGGAAGAGGTCCGCCCGGCGACTTTCAGCCGAACGTCGACGGCGGTGACTGCAGGTCCTCCAGCTCGATCCCGGGCGCGGCCAGGACGACGTCCCCGGCGATGTGGACGGTGTGGCGTTCGCCTGTGTCCAGGTCCGTGACCTGGTACTCGTCCACGATCAGGGGACCGCTGTCAGTGGCGTGTGCTTCGCTTTTCAGCAGGGCCCAGGACTGGTCCACGGTGCGGGGGGCGAGGACGGGGTCCGTAAAGGCGACCAGGCGTACGCGGGTCGCGTCGGACGAGGGGGTGAGGCGCAGGAGACGGGCCGTGGCGACGAGGAACGCGGGGGACGTGCCGGTGAAGGCGTGGGCGCGCACATGGCCTTCGGTGGCGTGGGTCCCGGTGGGGTCGGTGCGGACCCAGGTGACGCCGTCGAGGGCGGCGCCGCGCACCTGCCACTCACCCGCGTGGAGTTCAAGGCGGATGGGGCGGCCCAGGTCGTCCAGGGCGAGGTCGACCGAGCCGCGGTGATCGCCGGCGGGGCTGGTCACCCGGGAGACATAGCGCCAGCCGGACGGGCCGGGGGCGCACTGGAAGTGTTCTTCGGCGAGGGGGGTGCGATCGTGCGGATCGTGGAGCGAATAGCGGCCGCGGGGCATGGGGGTCCTGGGTCTTGACGGGCTGGCGGTCCGGCGCCCGGGTCACTCCGGCCGATACGGGCCGTTCGGTTGGGGTCGGGCCGTGGGCGGGGCCGTTTCGGCTGGGTCATGGGCGGCCGGAGACGGGCGGGACCGGCCAAAGGGGCAGGCCCCCGGCACGGGGGTGCGGGGGCCTGTCTCTGAGGACCTGCTGCCGGGGAGCGCGGCGGTGCACCGGCGCGCTCCCCGGCGGGCGGGTCCGGGATTCGCCGGCTCAGTAGCGGTAGTGGTCCGACTTGTACGGGCCGTCGACCTCCACGCCGATGTACGCGGCCTGCTCCGGGCGCAGCTTGGTGAGCTTGACGCCGAGCGCGTCCAGGTGGAGGCGGGCGACCTTCTCGTCGAGGTGCTTGGGCAGCACATAGACGCCGGTCGGGTACTCGTCGGGCTTGGTGAACAGCTCGATCTGGGCCAGCGTCTGGTCCGCGAAGGAGTTGGACATCACGAACGACGGGTGGCCGGTGGCGTTGCCCAGGTTGAGCAGGCGGCCCTCGGACAGCACGATGATGACCTTGCCGTCCGGGAACTTCCAGGTGTGGACCTGCGGCTTGACCTCGTCCTTGACGATGCCGGGGATCTTGGCGAGGCCGGCCATGTCGATCTCGTTGTCGAAGTGGCCGATGTTGCCGACGATCGCCTGGTGCTTCATCTTCGCCATGTCCGACGCAAGGATGATGTCCTTGTTGCCGGTCGTGGTGATGAAGATGTCGGCGGTCTCGACGACCTCGTCGAGGGTGGTGACCTGGTAGCCGTCCATCGCCGCCTGGAGGGCGCAGATGGGGTCGATCTCGGTGATGATCACTCGGGCGCCCTGGCCGCGCAGGGACTCCGCGCAGCCCTTGCCCACGTCGCCGTAACCGCACACGACGACGGTCTTGCCGCCGATCAGGACGTCGGTGGCGCGGTTGATGCCGTCGACCAGGGAGTGGCGGCAGCCGTACTTGTTGTCGAACTTCGACTTGGTCACGGCGTCGTTGACGTTGATCGCCGGGAAGAGGAGGACGCCGTCACGCTGCATCTCGTACAGGCGGTGGACGCCGGTGGTGGTCTCCTCGGTGACACCGCGGATCTCGGAGGCCAGCTGGGTCCACTTCTGGGGGTTCTCACCCAGGGTGCGGTGCAGCAGCTGGAGGATGACGCGGTGCTCGTCGGACTCGGCGGTCTCCAGGCCGGGGACCTTGCCGTCCTTCTCGTACTCGACGCCCTTGTGGACGAGGAGGGTGGCGTCACCGCCGTCGTCCAGGATCATGTTCGGGCCGCCGGTGGGGCTGTCCGGCCAGGTCAGCGCCTGCTCGGTGCACCACCAGTACTCCTCCAGGGTCTCGCCCTTCCAGGCGAAGACCGGGACGCCCTGCGGGTTGTCCGGCGTGCCGTTCGGGCCGACGGCGATGGCGGCGGCCGCGTGGTCCTGGGTGGAGAAGATGTTGCACGAGGCCCAGCGGACCCGGGCGCCGAGGGCGACCAGGGTCTCGATGAGTACGGCGGTCTGCACGGTCATGTGCAGGGAGCCGGTGACGCGGGCGCCGGCGAGGGGCTGGGCCTCGGCGTATTCCTTGCGGATCGCCATCAGGCCCGGCATCTCGTGCTCGGCGAGGGTGATCTCCTTGCGGCCGAACTCGGCCAGCGAGAGGTCGGCGACCTTGAAGTCCTGTCGGTTGTCGACAGTCGTCATTGCGAGCTGCTCCTCGGTATCGGGGCGAGGTGGGTACGGCTGGTCTGCGCGGCGGCGGACACAGGAGTGCCCGAGAAGAGGACACAGGGATGCCCACGTACGCGCAGCGCAGTCCGTCGGAGGCCCTCTCTCCCTCGGCCGGTCCGCATGGGGACCGCCCGACCGCCATCAGCAGCGACGTCTGGCTCCGTCCCAAGCTACACCGGACGGCCCGGTCGGCCCCAGTCCGCCTCCGGTCGGTTCGAAGAGCCCGGGCGGCGGTTTCGGGGTGCGGGGTGGGGGCAGGAGCGGGGCCGGCAGGGGTGCGGAATCCGGGGAACGGGAGCCCACAATCCGGTATGGACAGGGACTTTGGCGTCTTCTGGCCGTGGGCGGGGTGATGCAGGATGCAGGGGAACCGGGGCCGTCCGGTTCCGCTCGCGGGGTGTCCGGGATGGCGCCTCGTGCGACGAAGGCGTTAGGAGATCGACGTGACCAGTCCGGCCGGCCCTCCCTCCGCGGAAGACCTCGACGACGAGCCGCGGCAGCTGAAGCTGCTGGCGGTGACCGCCTGCCCGACGGGCATCGCGCACACCTATATGGCGGCGGAGAAGCTCGCGCAGGCCGCGGCGAGCCGTGGCATCGGGATGAAGGTGGAGACACAGGGGTCCATCGGGGCCGAGAACGTCCTCGATGACAACGATGTCAGACATGCGGACGGGATCATCGTCGCCGCGGACAAGGACGTCGACCTCAGCCGCTTCGCGGGCAAGCGGGTGCTGACGGTCGGGGTCGCCGAGGGCATCCACCATCCCGAGCAGTTGATCGACCGGGTGCGGTCGGCGCCCGTGTACGCGCCGGGCGGGGCCGCGGGTGGTTCGGCCGCCGGGACCGCCGGGGGCGGCAAGGAGCGGGGGCCGGTGTACAAGGCGCTGATGAACGGCGTGTCGTACATGATCCCGTTCGTGGTCGTCGGCGGTCTGCTGATCGCGGTCTCGCTGGCCCTCGGCGGGCATGCGACGGCGAAGGGTTATGTGATCCCGGACGGCACGTTCTGGGCGCACGTCAACGCGATCGGCGGGATCGGGTTCCAGCTGATGATCCCGGTCCTGTCGGGCTACATCGCCTATGCCATCGCCGACCGGCCCGCGCTGGTGCCGGGCATGATCGGCGGGTGGATCGCCAACACGGGGGCGTTGTACGACTCCAAGGCGGGCGCGGGCTTCATCGGGGCGATCGTTACCGGGTTCCTCGCCGGGTATCTGGTGCTGTGGATCAAGAAGGTCCGGGTGCCGAGGTTCGTGCGGCCGATCATGCCGATCATCGTGATCCCGATCGTGGCCACGAGCGCGCTCGGGCTGTTCTTCGTCTATGTCATCGGCAAGCCGATCGCGTGGATGTTCGAGCACCTGACGAGCTGGCTCGCCGGGATGACGGGGACGAGTGCGGTCCTGCTCGGCGCGATCCTGGGGCTGATGATCGCGTTCGACATGGGTGGGCCGGTCAACAAGACGGCGTTCCTGTTCGGTGCGGGGCTCATCGCGAGCGGCAACCAGACGGTGATGGGCATGTGTGCCGCGGCGATTCCGGTGATGCCGCTCGGGCAGGGTCTGGCCACGCTGATCCGTCGGGGGCTGTACACCGAGCAGGAGCGGGAGACGGGACTGGCGGCGCTGTTCATGGGGTGTTTCGGCATCTCGGAGGGTGCGATCCCGTTCGCGGCGGCGCGGCCTGCGCAGGTCATTCCGGCGAACATGCTCGGCGGCGCGGTGGCCGGTGCGGTCGCGGGGCTGGCCGGGGTGAAGGACGCGGTGCCGCATGGAGGGCCGATCGTGGCCGTGCTGGGTGCGGTGAGTGGGGTGCCGATGTTCTTCGTGGCCGTCGTGATCGGGGCGGGGGTCACCGCGCTGGCGACCGTGGCGATGGTGGATGTGAGTGGGCGTCGGGGGCGCGGGGTGCCTGACGGTGGGTCCGCGGGTGCGGGTGTCCCTGGTGCGGGTCCCTCGCCGTCGGCGGGTGCGGGTGCGTCGTCGGTGCATGGGGGCGCTGCGGGTGCGGGCGATCCGGTGGTGGGTACGGGTGCCGCGGTGGTGGGTGCTGGTGCTCCCTCTGCGGGTGCCGGTGCGCGGGCGGCTGGTGTCGGTGCGGGTTCCGGGGCGGTCGTGCCCGGGCAGCGGGGAGAGACTTCGGTGGGCGGGGCTGAGGCGGGGGGTCCGGAAAGCCCGGTACTTGTCTCGGCGCAGGGGGAGAGCGCGGCTGCCGGCGGCCGGGCCGGGGTGTTGTCCGGGTATCTCGATGAGCGGACCGTGCGGGGCGAGCTCGAAGCGGTGGGGAAGGACGCCGCGATCCGGGAGATGGCGGAACTGCTGGCGCGGAGCGGGCAGGTCGCCGATGTGGACGAACTGGTGGCGACCGCGTTGCGGCGCGAGGCGCAGGGGACGACCGGGCTCGGTGAGGAGATCGCGATCCCGCATGCGAAGACCGATGCGGTGACCGCGCCGGTCGTGGGTTTCGCGCGGTCGGCCGAGGGGGTCGAGTGGGGTTCGCTGGACGGCACGAAGGCCCGGCTGGTCTTCATGATCGCCGTACCGGAGGCCGCCGCGGGCGACGAGCACCTGCGGATCCTCGCGCTGCTCTCGCGCAAGCTGACGGATCCCGGCTTCCGGGAGCGGCTGCTGGCCGCGCCGGACGGGCGGGCGGTGCTCGACGTGCTGGCCGAAGTCGGGTGAGTCCGGTGAGTTGGGTGAGCCGGGCGAGATGAGCGAAAGGGTGCGGGTGCCGGGCCGGCGGTCCGGGCCCGCACGCCGCCGGTCCGGTTCGCACCCTCCGCGGGTCCGTTTCATACCCTCCGCCGGTCCGGTTCGCGCGGCAGGCTGTCCGGGAGATGCGGGTCCGCCGGTCCGGGGATGCACGTTCAGGCGGCTGTGCCGGCAGCCAGGGCCTGGCCCCCCGACGAGAGGGTGTGGGGCCCCTCCGTACCCCCTGGCGGCAGGGCCCGTGACTCTGCTCCGGGCCCTGCGGCTCTGGCCGGCTCACGCGGCTGCGGGGGATGGTCCGCGGGACGGGGGATACGGGGCTCAGTGGTCGGTGGCGTGGGGGGTCGGGCCGCCCGGGGTCGCCGCCGGGTCGGGGCCCTTGGCGGCCTCGGCCTCGCTGTAGATGTCCGGTTCGAGGTAGATGACGCGGGCGATGGGGACGGCGGCACGGATGCGGGCCTCGGCGGCGTTGATGGCGTTGGCGACCTCGGCGGCCGTGTCGTCGTGCTGGACGGCGATCTTGGCGGCGACCAGCAGTTCCTCGGGGCCGAGGTGCAGCGTGCGCATGTGGATGACGCCGGTGACGGTGTCGCCGTCGACGGTCGCCTCCTCGATCTCCTTGATCACGTCGAGGCCCGCCGCCTCGCCGAGCAGCAGTGACTTGGTCTCGGCGGCCAGCACCAGGGCGATCAGGACGAGCAGGACGCCGATGCAGACGGTGCCGATGCCGTCCCATACGCCGTCACCGGTGAGCACGGCCAGACCGACACCGAGGAGGGCGAGGACCAGACCGATGAGCGCGCCGAAGTCCTCCAGCAGGACGACGGGCAGTTCGGGCGCCTTGGCGCGGCGGATGAACTGCGCCCAGGACAGTCTGCCGCGCAGCTCGTTGGACTCCTTTATGGCGGTGCGGAAGGAGAAGCCCTCGGCGACGACCGCGAAGAGCAGGACGCCCACCGGCCAGTACCAGTTCTCCAGTTCGTGCGGGTGGACGATCTTCTCGTAGCCCTCGTAGACGGCGAACATGCCGCCGATGGAGAACAGGACGATCGAGACCAGGAAGGCGTAGATGAACCGCTCGCGGCCGTAGCCGAAGGGGTGCTGCGGGGTCGCCTCGCGCTGGGCCTTCTTGCCGCCGATGAGCAGCAGGAACTGGTTGCCGGAGTCGGCGAGCGAGTGGACGCCTTCGGCGAGCATGGACGAGGAGCCGCTGAACGCGAACGCCACGAACTTCGACGCCGCGATCGCGAGGTTGGCGCCGAGTGCCGCCACGATCGCCTTCGTACCGCCTGACGCGCTCATGTGTCCGCGTTGTCCCTTCGACCTCGTCGTCGCCGTCGTACGGCGCCTTCTCACGGCGCCTTCGTACGGCCACCGTGTCCGGGCGTGCCCCGGCTTTGCCCGGCCTTTGCCGGTGGGCCATTCTTGCAGCCCGGCCGGGCGCCGGCGCGTCAGGTGTCCACAACCCCGGTCATACGATCACAACGTCGGTTTTCCACAGCCCCGTCACAGGACCACCGTGGCGCGGAAGACCGTGCCCGCACCCGAGATCTCCGCCGTCTGCGCGGCGGGGACGAAGACCGACTGCCCCGGCTTCAGCTCGTGTTCGCCCGCGTGGACCGTACCGGCCGTGCAGAGCAGGATCTGCGGGGTGGCGAGGGTGAGGTCGCGGGCGGTGCCGCCCTCGGAGAGAACGTACCGGGAGAGCCGGAACTCGTCGATCGGCGTCTCGTAGACCTCCTCGCCCTCCGGGGAGGCCTCGGGGCGGAGCACGCCCGGGTCGCCCGCTTCGAAGCGGACCACCCGCAGCAGCTCGGGGACGTCGACGTGCTTCGGGGTCAGGCCGCAGCGCAGGACGTTGTCGGAGTTGGCCATGATCTCGACGCCGAGGCCGCTGATGTAGGCGTGCGGGATGCCGGCGCCGAGGAACAGGGCCTCGCCCGGCTGCAGGCGGACGCGGTTGAGGAGCATGCCCGCGATGACGCCGGGGTCGCCCGGGAAGTGGTGGGCGAGGACGGCGTAGGGGGCGTAGTCGCCGCCGAGGCGGGTGCAGGCGGCGGCGGTCTCGGTGACCGTGCGGGCCATTTCCTCCGGGTCGGCGGTGAGGATCGCGGTGAGGACCTCGCGCAGGGCCGCGTCCTCGGGGTGGGCGTGCAGCAGGTCGACGTACGGCTTGAGGGAGGGGACGCCGAGTCCGTCGAGCAGGTCGGCGGCCTGGACGGGGTCGCGGAAGCCGCAGAGGCCGTCGAACTCGGTGAGCGCGCAGATCAGTTCGGGCTTGTGGTTGGCGTCCTTGTAGTTGCGGTGCGGTGCGTCGACCGGGATGCCGCGGCGCTCCTCGTCGGCGTAACCCTCCTTGGCCTGCTCCAGGTTGGGGTGCACCTGGAGGGAGAGGGGGGCGCCGGCAGCGAGGACCTTCAGGAGGAAGGGCAGGTGAGGGCCGAACTTCGCGACCGTCTCCGCGCCCAGCTCGCCCTTCGGGTCGGCGTCGATGACGTCGACGAGTGTCCCGCGCGCGGTGCGCGAGGGGGCTCCCGGATGCGCGCCCATCCACATCTCCGCCTGCGGTTCACCGGTCGGCTCCACGCCGAGCAGGTGCGGGATGGCGGTGGGGGAACCCCAGGCGTAGGGGCGGACGGTGTTGTCGAGGCGGTCCATGTGTCTTCTCTGTCTCCGTACGTACGCGGCTCAGCCGGACCGGCGGCTGAGCCGGTTGCCGTGCTGGTGGTGGGCGCGGGTCGGTGGACCCGGAGCAAAGATCAGGCCCCCGAAGCGAGCGCCAGGTAAACAGCGGCGAAATCTGTGACGGCGATCAGTTCCGCGAGGGTCTCCAGTTCACCGCCCTCCTCCGGTTCGAGCTCGCTGATCGGCGTGTCGTGGGTGAGGGCCAGGTCGCGGGCGGCCGGGGCGGCGGTGAAGCCGCTGATCGGGCGGTCGCGCAGCAGCACTACGCGCGCGTGCAGCGCGGGCTGTTCCTCGACGCGGTCGCGGAAGAAGTCGTCGGGGTCGGCGCTGGCGGCCAGCGGTCCGGCCAGCAGGGCGCTGTGCGCGGCGAGCGCCTCGGGGAGTTCGGAGACGAGTCCGGGGCGGCCGGCGAGTTCGGCGAGAGCGGCGGCGAAACGGCGCCCGGCGGGGCCCGCCGAGGGTCCTTCCGTCCACACCACGGGCAGGGCGTCGGCGAGTTCGGTGGCCAGGGTCTTGGCCGGGTTGCTGTAGGTGGCGATGGCGGGGCCGCAGCGCTCGGCGATGTGGTCCAGGCGGTCGGCGACCTTCTCCAGCGTCTCCGGCGGGGCGCTGAGCAGTCCGATGCGGTCCAGCAGCGCGAGCAGCGGGGTGAGCAGCGCCCAGAAGACGCCCGAGGAGGAGGCGGCAAGCGGTTCCTCCTGGTCGTACGGCGCTGTCGCCATCGGTACGAACAGGCCGTGGGCGCCGGCGACCGCCTCCGCGAGCGGGGTGCCGGGCGGGGCCACGGCGGCGACCGAGCAGCCGCGGCGGTAGGCCTGGTCGGCGAGGAGGGAGAGGCTGGGTTCGGTGCCGTCCGGGGTGGCGATCAGCAGCAGGTCGACGGAGCCGGTCCAGCCCGGCAGTTCCCAGCGCAGGGCGCCCGCGGCCGAGGCGACGCCGGTCGGGGCCAGGCGGACCACGGGGCTGCCCACGCCCGCCAGGGTGCCGAGGAGGTCGGCGGTGTGGGTGGCGGCGGCGCCGGGGCCGGCGATCAGCACGGAGCGCGGGCGGCCGTCGGGCTTGAGATCGCCGACGCCGGCCTCGGTGGCGTGCCGGGCGGCGGTGCGGACGCGGGCGCCAGCCTCGGCCGCGCCGCGCAGCAGGCCCCGGCGGTCGGCCTCGGCCAGGCCCTCCGGGGTGTCGAGCAGCGATTCGTCCAGCATGGGCGGAAGCCTCCGATCGCCGGGGGTCCTGTGGGGGTTGTCTACGACGTGACGGGCGTCGTCACTCGGGGCGGCGGGCCTCGTCCACGAGGAGGACCGGGATGCCGTCGCGGACCGGGTAGGCGAGGCCACAGTCCTGGCTCGTGCAGATCAGCTCGGTGTCCTGGTCGTTGTGCTGCTCCTTGAGAGGGGCGTGGCAGGCCGGGCAGGCGAGGATCTCCAGGAGGCCGGCTTCGAGCGGCATGAGCGTTCCCTTCGAGGACGGGGTATTTCTTTGGCCGGTGGTCAGCGTACCGCTGGCGGGCGGGCTGAGCTGGGCTCACGTGCCGCCCAGGGGGCTGCGCCCCCTGGACCGCCGTCTGCCCGTCCGGCCGCTCGCTGGGTCGGCTGTGACGTCGGGTCCCGGCGGTGTCGGCTGAGGCCGCCGGGCAAGCGCCGTCCGCGGAGTCAGGCCCTGATGATCGCCAGGGCCTCGTCGCGGATCTTCGTCATGGTCGCCTCGTCCTTCGCCTCCGCGTTCAGCCGCAGGAGGGGCTCGGTGTTGGAGGGGCGGACGTTGAACCACCAGTCGGCGGCGGCGACCGTGAGGCCGTCGAGGTCGTCGAGGGTGATGCCGGGGCGGCCCTCGTAGGCGGAGCGGATCGCGGCGAGGCGGGCGGCCTGGTCGGCGACCGTGGAGTTGATCTCGCCGGAGCCGGTGTAGCGGTCGTACTGGGAGACGAGGGAGGACAGCGGGCCCTGCTGGCCGCCGAGGGCGGCGAGGACGTGCAGGGCGGCCAGCATGCCGGTGTCGGCGTTCCAGAAGTCCTTGAAGTAGTAGTGCGCGGAGTGCTCGCCGCCGAAGATGGCGCCGGTGCGGGCCATCTCGGCCTTGATGAAGGAGTGGCCGACACGGGTGCGGACCGGGCTGCCGCCGTGCTCGGTGACGACCTCCGGGACCGTGCGGGAGGTGATCAGGTTGTGGATGATCATGCCCTTGCCGCCGTTGCGGGCGAGCTCGCGCCTGGCGACCAGGGCGGTGATGGCGGACGGGGAGACCGGGTCGCCGTTCTCGTCCACGACGAAGCAGCGGTCGGCGTCGCCGTCGAAGGCGATGCCCAGGTCGGCGCCCTCCGCCGGGACGCGCTTCTGCAGGTCCACGAGGTTGGCGGGGTCGAGGGGGTTGGCCTCGTGGTTGGGGAAGGTGCCGTCCAGTTCGAAGTACATCGGGACGAGGGTCAGGGGCAGGCCGGCGAAGACCGTGGGGACCGTGTGGCCGCCCATGCCGTTGCCGGCGTCGACCACGACCTTCAGGGGGCGGATGGAGGTCAGGTCGACCAGGGAGCGCAGGTGCGCCGCGTAGTCCTCCAACGTCTCGCGGGAGGAGAGGGTTCCCGGCTCGGCGACCGGCTCGGGGGCGCCCGAGTCCAGCCACTGCTCGACCAGTTCGCGGATCTGCGCGAGGCCGGTGTCCTGACCGACCGGGGCGGCGCCGGCGCGGCACATCTTGATGCCGTTGTACTGGGCCGGGTTGTGCGAGGCGGTGAACATGGCGCCGGGCAGGTCCAGCGCGCCCGAGGCGTAGTACAGCTGGTCCGTGGAGCACAGGCCGATCTCGGTGACGTCCACACCGCGGTCCGCCGCGCCGCGCGCGAAGGCGCGGGTCAGAGCCGGGGACGAGGGCCGCATGTCGTGGCCGACGACGATCGCCGCCGCCCCTGTCACCTCGGCGAAGGCCGCGCCGAACAGTCCGGCCAGTGACTCGTCCCACTGGTCCGGGACCACTCCGCGTACGTCGTACGCCTTCACGATCTGCGACAGATCAGCAGCCACGGCCAACCCTCCTGAAAGTTCTATGGGTGCCCACAAACTACCCGTTGGGGGTAAGGGGGAGGTGTGCGGCGCGGTGGGCTCAGTTGTCCGGTGAGCGCAGGACTCGCAGGTGTCCGCGGCGGGCGACCTCCATGGGATCCGCCGTGCGGGCTCCGCCGCCGCCCGCCTCGGCAGCGCGCTCCTGGGGGCGGGCGGCCTCGCGTACGGCGTTGGCAAGCGCTTCCAGATCGTCCCCGCTGGGCCGCGCGGGAGCGGAGCCGTCGAGGAGGCGTACGACCTCCCAGCCGCGGGGGGCGGTGAGGCGCTCGGAGTGCTCGGCGCACAGGTCGTAGCAGTGCGGCTCGGCGTAGGTGGCGAGGGGGCCGAGGACCGCGGTCGAGTCGGCGTAGACGTACGTCAGCGTCGCGACGGCGGGTCGACCGCAGGCGGTGCGCGAACAGCGACGTACAGGGCTCACGAGGTTGGACGGTACCGCACTCTTGAGCGGGCCGCGACGACTCTCCACCAGGTCACTCCACCGTGTCGTGCTGTGAAACGTCCCACACACCCCTTCGGGGACACCTTGTTGACCTGCACGGACGGGTTCCCGTGGGGTTTTGGGCCCACCTCGATACGGTCACGAGTCGGCACAAACACCGTCAAATGCCTTGTGTTCGGCGGTCTTGGAGGGTTACGGAAACGAGCCATTCGTTGGCTGGAACGGTCATCTGGCGACATGGGGGTGGATACGGCCGATCGGAGGGGAATGGGCCGATCGGCGGCGGGCCGATCGGCGGCGGGCGCCGGGCGGTCCGGGGTGGTGGCCGGTTGCCGTGGGGGGAGGGGCGGGTTGCCGTGTGGGACCGGGCGTGCGGAGCGTGCGGGGACTACGCTTCCCCGGTGATGGACAACCGTGTACCGCCCCGTGCCACCGGCCCCGGGCCCCGTCGCCGTGATCGTCATGGGCGGGGTATGAGGGGGCCGATCGCACCGCCGCAGGTGCCGCTCGCGGCCAGCCGTGCCGATGTGTTCGCGGACCTGGTGCAGGACTCCGTGGAGCGCCTTGAGCGGCGGTGGCCGCAGCTGGCCGACACCGATTTCCTCGTGTTGGACGTGCCCCGGCTGGAGGGGCGGGGCGAGCAGGCCTGGAGCGACGAGGCCGTGCCGTTGGGCGGGGTCGTCGCAGCGCGGGACGGGCGGCGGGCGCGGGTGGTGGTGTACCGGCGGCCGGTGGAGATCCGGACGAAGGGGCGGGATGAGCGGGCCGCGCTGGTGCACGAGGTGGTGGTGGAGCAGGTTGCCGAGTTGTTGGGGCTGACTCCGGAGACGGTGGATCCGCGGTACGGGGAGGATTAGTCCGGCGGGGCTGCCGCGGGACGACGGGGCGTTTCGCTTGCCCGCGCTTGCGGGATGCCGCTCCGCCCACCCGTGCCGCCCCAGCGGCACGACCGCCCGCAGCCGGGGCGGGTACCGGAGGCGATCCGAGCGGGGCGGACGGGCGCGGTCAGGGCTTTTGCAGGACCGAGAGGTCTTCTGTCGTTGTCGGTACCGCCACCATGCCCCGGTCGTTCGGGAGGGTCTGGATGGTGAAGCCGGGGACTCCCTCCTCGGTGGCTGTCAGGGTGCGGGAGGCGTAGACCGGGCCGCCGGAGAGGGGCTCGACGGTGAGGGCGTAGGTGCCCTTGAGGCCGGCGGGGACGGGAACGGTGACGTTCTGCGTGGTGCCGGCCTTGACGGTGTACGTCTTCGACGTCGCCGTGCCGCCCTCGCTGCCCGCCGAGGCGGTGACCTTGACCGTGGCGGCGGCGGTGGGCGCCGTCAGGGCGAGTGTCGTGCCCTTGGCGCTGTTGTCGGCCGAGGTGGCGCGCGAGCCGACGGGGGCGGTGGCCGGGATGAAGGCCGTCTCCTGCTTGTCGCCCTTGCCGCGCACGACCCGGAGGGCCGCGACGACCGGGACCGACTGGTCCGTGGGCGTCAGGACCAGGGAGCCCGCCTCGCCGCGGGTCACCTCGCCGAGGTCGGCCGTGGTCGTCATGCCCGACTTCACATGGAGGGTCTCGTTGCCCGCCGGGGTGATCAGGCCGTCCGGCGAGGCCAGGCGGACCTTCAGGTCGGCGTCGTCGCCGCCGGGAGTGAAGGCGATCAGACGGACGTCGGTGGCGTCCTTCGGGATGCCGGGCAGCACCAGGCTGCCGGCCGGGTCGACGGCCGCGGCCAGCCAGTCGCCGCCCGCCTTGTCGTCCAGGGCCTGCACGGACGCGCCGACCCGGCCGCTGCGCACGCTGACGTGCACGGTCAGGTCGGCCTGGCGTTCGTCGGTGAGCGTGGAGAGCAGGATCGGCTTGCTCGCGTGCGGCGGGACGGTGAGGTTCTCGCCGAGCGGGGACTTGATCGCGCCGTCCTTGCCGTACAGCTCGATGTCGACGACCGCGGCGGAGTCGTCGGGGTTGGTCAGGTGCACGTAGTCGGTGCGGCCGGCGGCCGTGCCGGCGCCCGGGAACCAGAAATCGGTGTCGGCGGCGGTGCAGTTGACGCCCTGGAGGCCGCGGCCGGTGCCGGCGGCGACCTCGGTGGTCTCCTGGACGGTCCAGCCCGGCGCGAACCTTCCGTCGGCGGTGCCGATGAGCGCGGGCGTGTCGGCGCCGGAGGTGTCGCCGGTGGCCGGGGTGCCCGGGGCCTTGGGGGTCAGCACCGGCTCGTCCGCGGTCTTCTTCGCCCCCTTGGACCCCTTGGTGTCCTTGGCTCCCGCGTCGTCCGTCGACTGCTCTTCGGCCGCCTGGAGTTGGGCCTTGCCGCTGCTTTCCGCGCCCTGGGTGACGGGCGTGAACGACGTGTACGCCGTGTCGGCGATGTCCGAGATGCTCGGTGCCGGACACAGCAGGCTCGTGCGCTGCACCGGCAGGTTCGCGGCCGGCTTGGGGGCGGCGGCCCCGGACGCGGACGGACCGTCGAACGCGGCGAACGCGGTGACGGCGGCCAGCGCGGTGGTGCCGGCGATCAGGGACAGGGTGGTGCGGTTCACTGCTGGCTCCCGTCGGAACGCTCGCTGCCGGTGCCATGGGGATGCTGGGCCGGGTCGTAGCCCTGCTGGGCGGGGTCGTACGCCGGGTCGTAGCCCTGCTGGTAGGCCGTCGGGTCGTAGGGCATCTGGCCGGTCGTACCGCCGTAGGCGTACGGGTCGTACTGGCCCGTCTGGTACGGGTCGGCGGCCGGGTACGCCTGCTGGTCGTAGCCGGAGGGCTGGTACGGGCCGCCGGTCTGGTACTGGTCGGTGCCGTAGCCGGGGTATCCGGTGTTCGAGTAGGAGGCCTGGTCCCAGTCCTCATAGGACTGCTGCTGCGGTACGGCGGCCGGGGGCTCGGCCGGCGGTGTGGGTGCGGCCGGCTGCTCGTCGTCGGCGGCGGCCTGTTCCTCGGCCTGGGCGCGCAGGCGGCGGGCGCGGCGGCCCTCGCCCGCGGTGGCCTGGGCGGGCACCGGCTCCTCCTCGGGCAGGTCGTCGTCGACATCGCGGCGACGGCCGGGCAGGGCGAGGACGACCAGGACGACGGCGAGGGCGCCCTGGGCCCACAGCCACGCGGTGTGGGTGATCGGATCGCTATAGGTGACGTCCAGCCTGCCGCCGTCGGCGGGCAGTTGGAAGCCCTGGGCCCAGCCGTCGACCGTGGTACGGGTGAGCGGCCTGCCGTTCAGGGCGGCCGTCCAGCCGTCGGAGGCGGTGTCGGCGAGGCGCAGGACGCGGCCGGCCTGACCGGCGGGGACGGTGGTGTGGATCTCCACCGGCCCGGCGGTGACCGACTGGGCGGTGCCCGAGCCGCCCGCCGGGACGATGGTGGCGCGGGAGACCTCCTGGTCGACACGCCACAGGGCGCTGCCGTTCTGCTGGCTGAGCCGGCTCAGGCCGGGGGTGGTGTCGAGGACGCGGGTGATGTCGCGGGGCGCGCCCTTGTGGACCAGGACGTACCGCACGGCGAAGCCGCCGAGCTCGTCGGCCTGGTCGGCGCCGGAGCCGGCGACGAGGTTGGCGACGACCTTGTCGAGCCGGGTGTTCTGGCCGTCGGCGGTGCTGACCTCGGCGTCGCCCATGCGGGCACCGGAGCCACGGACCAGGGTGTAGCGCACGCGCGCGGTGGAGTCGCTGTCCAGGATCAGGGTGCGGGCGCGGTCGCCGGTGGTGGAGTCCTCGGCGACGAACGCGGGCACCTGGGTGGGGTCGCGGCGCTCCAGGGGGCCGTCGGCGCCGCGGAGCATCCAGCCGGCGGCGACGAGCAGCGGGCCCGCGGCGCTGGCGAAGGCGATCAGGGCGGCGACGGGCTGGCGCCAGCCGAAGCTCTGCTCGGCCACGCGCGCGCGGGCCCCGTCGGCGCCGAGGGCGGCGGCGGCCAGCAGGGCGAGACCGTAGACGAGGGTGGCCGGGCCGGCCCAGGCGGACCTGTTGGACAGGACGGCGAGGACGAGGGCCGCCAGGGCGACGACCCAGGCGGTGCGGACGGCCCGCTGCCGTTCGGAGCGCAGCAGCGCGGCGAGGGCGGCGAGGACGATTCCGATGAGCATCAGGCCGTTCACGGTGCCGGGGCCGCCGGGGCTCGCGCCGAGCAGGTCGAGCGCGGAGGCGGCCGAGGTGCCGTAGGCCAGGCCGGCTTCCTTGAAGAAGCCGGTCGGCAGCAGGGTCAGCGACCAGGGGGCGAGGATCAGCAGCGGGGTGCCGAGCTGGGCGAGGAAGCGCAGGACGTGGGCGACGAGGTCGCCGCGGCGCAGGACGAGCACGCCGACGCCGAGGAGCAGCGCGATGGGCCAGACGATCGGCGTGAAGGCGGTGGTGATGCTCAGCAGCAGCGCGTACGCCCAGGTCGCTCGCCAACTGCCGCGCGCGCCGGAGCGGTTCGCGAGGCCGCTCGCGGCGATGCCGGCGCGCGCGATGAGCGGCAGCAGCACGGCGAGGACGGCGGTGCCGATGCGGCCGCCGGCCAGGGCGCCGGTGGTGGCGGGCAGGAAGGCGTAGGCGATGGCCGCCCAGGCGCGCAGCAGCCGGGAGGTGACGAGCGGCCGGGAGGCGAAGTAGGCGGTGCATCCGGCGAGCGGTACGGAGGCGACCAGCAGGACGGTGACGGCGAGTCCGGTGGAGCCGAACAGGATCGTGGCGAGGGTCGCGACGACGGCGAGGTAGGGCGGGGCGGGCGGGGTGCCGCCCGCGCCGACCGGGTGCCAGGCGTCGGCGAAGCGGGACCACAGCTCGCCGGCGCCGGCGGGGGCGGGCAGCAGGGCGCCGCCCGCGAGCGCGCCGCCGGAGAGCAGGGCGCGGCAGGCGGTCAGGGAGATGAGCAGCAGGGCGAGGAAGAGCACCGGGCCGGGCCTGCGGGCGATCCGCTTGAGCCGGGCGAATTGCTCGACCTCCAGGAAGTCGGCGTCGTCGCCGCCGGGTCCGGACTCGACGGCGCCGCCGTGCCGGCCGGCCCGGGCGGTGTCGTCGGAGCCGCTGCTGAAGTTGGCGGCGAGCTGTTCCACGGTCGCGCGGACGGTGGCGCCGGGGGGCGGGAAGAGCGGGCGCAGTTCGCTCTTGTCGGTCTGCGGGCGTCCGCGGCGGCGCCGTGCGGCGATGATCCGCTCGGGGCGCAGCAGGGTGCTGAGCAGGCCCCGGATCTCGTCGACGGCCTGGCCGGGCACCTTGCCGACGAGGTAGGCGAGGGTGCGCAGGACGGTGCCGAACACCAGCCGCAGCAGCACCCAGGGCAGCGCGGCGCCGCGGGCGTTGACGAGCAGGGTGTAGACGGCACCGGCCTTGTCGACCTTGTGCGGGGAGGCGGCGGTGCGGCCGACGCAGTCGACGGTGCGGCGCTCGCGGGAGGCGGCCTCGGCGTGCCGGACGACCGCTTCGGGGGCGATCAGGACGCGGTGGCCGGCGGCGTTGGCGCGCCAGCACAGGTCGACGTCGTCGCGCATCAGGGGCAGTCGGCGGTCGAAGCCGCCGAGCTGTTCGAAGACGTCGCGGCGGATGAGCATGCCGGCGGTGGAGACGGACAGCACGGCGCGGACGTGGTCGTGCTGGCCCTGGTCCTGTTCGCGGCGGTCCAGGCCGGTCCAGCGGCGGCCGGAGTGGGCGATGGAGACGCCGACCTCGAGCAGCTGCCGACGGTCGTACCAGCCGCGCAGCTTGGGGCCGACGATCGCCACGTCGTCGCGGCCCAGCTCCAGTTCGGTGTCGACGACCCGCAGCAGCTGGGCGAGGGCGTCGGGTTCAGGGGCGCAGTCGTCGTGCAGCAGCCAGAGCCACTGGATCGGCTCGCCGTACGGCAGGTCGGGCAGGTCGTAGGCGTCGTCGCGCCAGGAGCGGGTGACCGGGTCCCAGCCGCTGGGGCGCTTGAGGTACGGCAGCTCTTCCGCGGTGAGGGCCGGGGCCGTACGGCTCGCCTCCTCGACGGCCTGGCCGAAGCCGGTGCGCCGGGCGAGGTGCAGGACGCCTGCGTCACCGAGGGCGTCGGTGAGCAGCCGGGCGGAGTCGTCCGCGCTGCCGGTGTCGGCGGCCACCGCGTACTGCACGGGGCGCTCCTGGCCGAGCAGCCCGGCGAGGGCGTCGGGCAGCCAGCGGGCGCCGTCGTGGGAGACGAGGACCGCGGTCACCACGTGACGCGGGAACTCAGGTGTGGCAGCCGAGTCTTGGGCTGCCGTATGGCTGTGCACGGACATCGAGGTGCGGGCCCCGGTTCGATGGACTGCGGTGGACGCCCGCGCCCTCTCGGGTGCCGAGGGGACAGCGGGGCGTCTCGGACGAGCGACCACACTATCGGCTGGCCATGACGACGGCCCGCCGCCTGTGGATAACCCACCGGCGACGGGCCGTTCATGATGTTTTGGGTTGAATGTCCGGTCAGATGGCGGCCTTCTTCAGCCGGCGGCGTTCCCGCTCGGACAGGCCGCCCCAGATACCGAAGCGCTCGTCGTTGGCGAGGGCGTACTCGAGGCACTCGGAGCGGACCTCGCAGGCGAGGCAGACCTTCTTCGCCTCTCTGGTGGAGCCGCCCTTCTCAGGGAAGAAGGACTCGGGGTCGGTCTGGGCGCACAGTGCGCGCTCCTGCCAGCCGAGTTCCTCGTCCGCGTCGTCGACCAGCAGTTGCTGCACCAGCTCGGTCATGTGCGCCCCTCGTCTGTCTTTCGCGTCCCCGTGTTGCCGCTACCGATTTCGGCTGAACGACACGAGTGAAATTACAAGTGTGCTGCTCCGGGCGAGTCAAGCCGAGATCTGCTATTGAGCCCGTTATTCACTCTGCGGAACCAAGGCCATGCGGAAAGTGTTCAAATCGGCATAAACCTCGACACGCGGGCGAGGGCCGAGGAGGCGGTCGAACCCCGCACAACCCTCTGTACGAAGAAGGACGCCTCTGTGTTCGATCGCGTTGCACGAGGCTTGAGCGCTCGGATGTGCCCCATGTGTCCCCGGGTCCGGGTGAACAAACCTTTCACCTGACAGATGAACCGGATGAGGTGAAACCTGTCCCACATACCGGGCGTCGAGTTGACAGCTCAGGTGTGAGCCGGTGTCCTAGTGGGCATGCTCGCGAACTTGGCACCCACCTCGACCCGCACCGCCGGGTCCCACGGTGCTGCCCGGTCTCGCTGTAGCTGCTGTCGCTGTTGCAGCTGTTGAGCCCGTCCGTCGCTCCAGCTGTCGCCGAGTCCTCCCAGCCGACCCGGCCGCTCCGTCCTTCGCAGGACCCTCCGCCAGGACCCCACTTCTTCCGCTGAGGAACCACCGCGCCCCATGAACAGCGACAACGACCTCCAGATCGCCGGCGACATCCTCGAAGTCCCGCACCTGCTCCAGCCGCCGCGCGAGCACCCGGCCACCGTCGCCGAGTTCGCGGGCCTCGCCCGCTCGATCGCCGCCGACCGCTCCCAGTGGGCCCACCTCGTCCGCTACGACGCGACCACCCGCTGGTACCACCGGCTGCGCACCGGTCCCGGCTACGAGGTGTGGCTGCTGTCCTGGGTGCCCGGGCAGGCCAGTGGGCTGCACGACCACGGCCGTTCCTCGGGCGTCCTCACCGTCCTGGAGGGAACGCTGACCGAGCGCACCGAACGAGGCACGCGCGCGTTGACGCCGGGAGCGCAGCGGGTTTTCGCGCCGGGCTACGTCCACGAGGTCGTCAACGACGCGCTGGAGCCGGCGGTCAGCCTGCACGTCTACTACCCGGGCCTGACCGCGATGCCCATGCACAGCGCACCGCACTGCGAGGCTCGTCCGGTGACTGCCTGACGCGTTGTCGTACCCGCCTGCAAGACTTGGCGCATGCGCATTGTGGTTCTGGCAGGCGGCATCGGCGGTGCCCGTTTCCTGCGTGGTCTGAAGCGGGCCGTGCCGGACGCGGACGTCACCGTGATCGGCAACACCGGCGACGACATCCATCTCTTCGGGCTGAAGGTCTGCCCCGACCTGGACACGGTGATGTACACGCTGGGCGGGGGCATCAACGAGGAGCAGGGCTGGGGGCGGACCGACGAGACCTTCCACCTCAAGGAGGAACTGGCGGCCTACGGCGTCGGACCCGAGTGGTTCGGCCTCGGTGACCGGGACTTCGCCACGCACATCGTCCGCACGCAGATGCTCGGCGCGGGATATCCGCTCAGCGCCGTCACCGAGGCGCTGTGCGAGCGCTGGAAGCCGGGCGTGAAGCTGATCCCGATGACCGACGACCGCGTGGAGACCCATGTCGCCGTCGAGGTCGAGGGCGAGCGCCGGGCTGTCCACTTCCAGGAGTACTGGGTACGGCTGCGCGCCTCGGTCCCGGCGCAGGCGGTGGTGCCCGTGGGCGCCGAGCAGGCCAAGCCGGCACCCGGTGTGCTGGAGGCCATCGCCCAGGCGGACGTCATCCTCTTCCCGCCGTCCAACCCCGTCGTGTCCATCGGCACCATCCTCGCCGTGCCCGGGGTCCGCGAAGCGATCGCGGACGCGGGCGTGCCCGTGGTCGGCCTGTCCCCCATCGTCGGGGACGCGCCCGTGCGCGGCATGGCCGACAAGGTGCTCGCGGCGGTCGGTGTGGAGTCCACGGCCGCCGCGGTCGCCGAGCACTATGGCTCCGGGCTGCTGGACGGCTGGCTGGTCGACACCGTGGACGCGGCCGCGGTCGAGCGCGTCGAGGCGGACGGGATCCGCTGCCGGGCCGTGCCGCTGATGATGACCGACGTCGACGCATCCGCGCAGATGGCGCGGGAGGCGCTGGAGCTGGCCGAGGAGGTGCGGGGAGCGTGAGCGAGGAACGCTCCGAGTACCGGGTGTGGGCCCTGCCCGGCATCCCCGAGGTGCAGCAGGGCGACGACCTCGCCAAGCTGATCGCCGCCGCCGAGCCCGGGCTGGCCGACGGGGACGTGCTGCTCGTCACGTCCAAGATCGTCTCCAAGGCGGAGGGCCGGGTCGTGCAGGCCGCCGACCGGGAGGCGGCCATCGACGCCGAGACCGTCCGGGTCGTGGCCCGGCGCGGCGCGCTGCGCATCGTGGAGAACCGGCAGGGCCTGGTCATGGCCGCCGCCGGGGTCGACGCCTCCAACACCCCCGCCGGCACGGTGCTGTTGCTGCCCGAGGACCCGGACGCGTCCGCGCGGGCGATCCGCGCGGGCCTGCGCGCGGCCCTCGGCGTCGACGTCGGTGTCGTCATCACCGACACCTTCGGGCGCCCCTGGCGCGCGGGACTGACGGACGTGGCGATCGGCGCGGCCGGGGTGCGTGTGCTGGACGACCTGCGCGGGGGTACGGACGGGCACGGCAATGCGCTCAGCGCGACGGTCGTCGCCAGCGCGGACGAGCTGGCCGCCGCCGGCGACCTGGTCAAGGGCAAGGCGACCGGCCGGCCGGTGGCCGTGGTGCGCGGGCTGCCGCACGTGGTGGACCGCGAGGACGGCGAGGGCGCGCGGGCACTGGTGCGGACCGCGCGGGACGACATGTTCCGGCTCGGCACGTCCGAGGCGGTCCGGGAGGCGGTGACCCAGCGGCGTACGGTCCGGGCCTTCACGGACGAACCGGTGGACCCCGGCGCGGTACGGCGCGCGGTGGCGGCGGCCGTGACCGCGCCGGCGCCGCACCACACCACGCCGTGGCGGTTCGTCCTGCTGGAGTCGGCGGAGTCCCGGACCCGGCTGCTGGACGCCATGCGGGACGCGTGGATCGCCGATCTGCGCCGGGACGGCAAGAGCGAGGAGTCCGTCGCGAAGCGGATCCGCCGCGGCGACGTCCTCCGTCACGCTCCCTGTCTGGTCGTGCCGTGCCTCGTCATGGACGGCGCGCACCACTACGGGGACGCGCGGCGGGACGGCGCCGAGCGGGAGATGTTCGTCGTCGCGATGGGCGCGGGCGTGCAGAACCTGCTGGTCGCGCTCGCCGGGGAGCGGCTGGGCTCGGCGTGGGTGTCGTCCACGATGTTCTGCCGGGACGTGGTGCGCGAGGCGCTCGCGCTGCCCGCCGACTGGGAGCCGATGGGCGCGGTGGCGGTCGGGCATCCGGCCGAGGAGCCGAGACCGAGGCCGGAGCGGGACGCGAGCGGGTTCGTCGAAGTGCGGTGAAGTGCGGTGAGAGGGCCTGGGCAGCGCCTAGGCTCAGAGGACGGCACCGGCTCCCCTAGGACCTCATTCGTGGCAGGACGTTTCCCTCAGCGGCCCACGCGTACGACCGTGCGCGGAGGCCATGCCGGCGTACCCGCGGGTGCCGGTGCCGGGATACCGCGGCAGGCGGCGGCGCCGGTCCGGGTGCGCCGGTGGGTGCCCGAGGGGCCGCTCGATCTGGGACTGGTGCTCGGACCACTGCGGCGCGGGCCCGCCGACCCCACCTTCCGGGCCACCGCGGACGGATCCGTGTGGCGCGCCTGCCGTACGCCCGCCGGGCCGGGCACGCTACGGGTGCGCGGGTACGGCGGTGAGGTGCTCGGAGAGGCGTGGGGGCCGGGAGCGGAGTGGCTGCTGGACCGGTTGCCCGAGTGGCTCGGCGCGGCCGACGAGCCGGAGGCGTTCGTGCCCCGGCACCGGGTGGTGGCGCTGGCGCGGCATCGGCGGCCGGGGCTGCGGCTGACGCGGACGGGGCTGGTGCTGGAGTCCCTCATCCCGTCGGTGCTGGAGCAGAAGGTCACGACGGACGAGGCGTACCGGGCGTGGCGGTTGCTCGTACGGCGGTTCGGGGAGCGGGCGCCGGGACCGGCGGGCGCCGGGGAGCGGCCGATGTTCGTGATGCCGGCGCCGCGGGGGTGGGCGCTGATTCCCTCCTGGGAGTGGCATCGGGCCGGGGTCGACGACAAGCGGGCGTCCACGATCCTGCGGGCCGTGCGGGTCGCTGCGCGGCTGGAGCAGGCGGTGGGGATGCCGGCGGCCGAGGCACAGGCGCGGCTGGAGGTCGTGCCGGGGGTCGGGCCGTGGACGTCGGCGGAGGTCGTGCAGCGCAGTCACGGGGCGGCGGATGCGGTGACCGTGGGGGATCTGCATCTGCCGGGGATCGTGGGGTGGGCGTTGGCGGGGGACCGGCACGCCGATGACGCGGGGATGCTGCGCTTGCTGGAGCCGTATGCCGGGCAGCGGCATCGGGCGGTGCGGCTGATCTTGTTGAGCGGGCAGGGGCCGGCTCGGCGGGCGCCGAAGATGCCTCGGGTGGACATCGGGTTGCTTTGAGGCGCCCTGCGCGCTTCGCGGGCGGGGGTCGGCTTCGCTTGCCGGCGCTTGCGGGGTGCGCGGTGCTGCCGCGAGACGACGGGGGGTTCACTTGCCCGCGCTCGCGGGGTGCCGCTGCGCCCACCCGTGCCGCCCCAGCGGCACGACTGCCCGCAGCTTGGGTGGAGACGGACCCGCTGCCGGGTGGGCGCCGGTCCAGTAGCACGACTGCCCGCAGCTGGGTGGAAACGGACCCGCTGCCAGGTGGGCGCCGGTCCAGTAGCACGACTGCCCGCAGCTGGGTGGAGACGGACCCGCTGCCAGGTGGGCGCCGGTCCGGTAGCACGACTGCCCGCAGCTGGGTGGAGACGGACCCGCTGCCAGGTGGACACCGCCCCAGCGGCACCACTGGACACGGACCCAGCGGCACGACTGCCCGCAGCTGGGTGGACGCTGGGCGGAGACGGCGGGGCCTTCGAGCCGACGGTGCTGCAGTTCCTCAGGGGCGCGGGGAACTGCGCGAGCAGCCCCCACCGGGCCGCAGGCGAAGCGACCACACGGCGCCCCCGAGCGACCCGTGTCGAGCCGCACACCGAGCCACCCACACGGCGCCCCCAGCGGCCTCCGCCGAACGGCCGAACGGCCGAACGGCAGGCGGAGTGCCGAGACCGTGATCCCCGGTAGCCCGGGGTGGGCTACTGGTCGGAGGAGAAGCGGAGCGCCCCCGCCGGGATGCGGGCGTCGCACCACACCCGCACACCCTCGCGCAGCTCGTTGTCGGGGCCGATGACCGCGCCGTCGCCGATGACCGTGCCGGTCAGGACCGTGCGTTCGCCCACGCGGGCCCGCGTGCCGATGAGGGAGTCGGTGATGACCGCGCCGGGCTCGATGACGGCGCCGGGCAGGATGGTGGAGCCGGAGACCCGGGCGCCCTCGGCGACGAACGCGCCCTCGCCGACCACCGTGCCGCCGGTCAGCTTCGCGTCCGGCGCCACCGTGGCCGTGGGGAGGATGAGGCGGTCGCCGCAGCGGCCGGGGACGGCCGGGGAGGGCGCGTGGCCCAGGACAAGGTCGGCCGAGCCGCGGACGAAGGCCGCCGGCGTGCCGAGGTCCAGCCAGTACGTGGAGTCGACCATGCCCTGGAGATGGGCTCCGGCCGCGAGCAGCTCGGGGAACGTCTCGCGTTCGACCGACACCGGGCGGCCCACCGGGATCGTGTCGATGACCGAGCGGCGGAAGACGTACGCCCCCGCGTTGATCTGGTCGGTGACGATCTCCTCGGGCGTCTGCGGCTTCTCCAGGAAGGCCAGTACCCGGCCGGAGGGGTCCGTGGGGACCAGGCCGTAGGCCCGCGGGTCCGTCACCTTGGTCAGGTGCAGGGAGACGTCCGCGCCCGTCGCCGCGTGGGTGTCGACCAGGGCCCTGATGTCCAGGCCCGTCAGGATGTCGCCGTTGAAGATCAGCACCGGGTCGTCGGGGCCGGAGTGCAGGCGGGAGGCGACGTTGCGGATGGCGCCGCCCGTGCCGAGGGGCTCCTCCTCGGTCACGTACTCGATGTGCAGGCCGAGTCCGGAACCATCGCCGAAGTACGGCTCGAAGACCTCGGCCAGATAGCTGGTGGCGAGGACGATGTGGTCCACGCCCGCCGCCTTGGCGCGCGCCAGCTGGTGCGTGAGGAACGGCACCCCGGCGGCCGGGACCATGGGCTTGGGCGTGTGCACCGTGAGCGGACGCAGCCGGGTGCCTTTGCCGCCGACCAGGAGGATCGCTTCTGTCACCTGTCGTCTCTGCTTCCTGCCGGGATCGGCCGAACTGCTCGTTCTACTCGTTTCGGCCGGTCAGTGTATGCAGACCGTAGCGGCGGCGCCCTTGACGACCCCGCGTTTTCCCGCGAGATCGGTATGAGAACGGTGTGAGACCGGCAGGGCCCTCCGAGACGGTGCTGACCGCGCTCCCCGGCCGCGTCAGCGCCCCTGGTAGCGCGCCGCGCTGGAACGGGCCGTGCCGAGCTTGGCGTAAAGCCGCTTGCCGGGGCACTCGGTGGCGTATCCGTCCCGATGGCCGGAGATCACGTTCAGTCGTACCTTCTTACCTTTGGGGTAGAGGTTGCCACCGCCGGACGTGAGATATGTCCTGCCACGCGGATTGGCCCCGTAGAGCCCGAGTTTCCACGCGGTGAGCCGGGCGACGGCCCGCACCGCGGCGCCGGGCGGCTTCGCCGAGCCGTACGTGCCGATCACGGCGATGCCCATGCTGTCGGCGTTGAAGCCGGCGGTGTGCGCGCCGAGGACCGCCTTCGCCACGCCGCCGGCCCGGCCTTCGTAGATGGTTCCGCACTTGTCGACGAGGAAGTTGTAGCCCATGTCCCGCCAGCCCATGCTCTGGACGTGGTAGCGGTAGATACCGCGGATGACCGAGGAGGCCTGGGAGCAGGCGTACTTGTTGCCCGAGGCCGTGTGGTGCACGAAGGCCGCCTTGATCTTCTTCATGTAGGTGAACCCGCTCAGGCGCAGTGACTCGTCCGCGCCCCAGCCGCGGCGGGTGACGATCCGCGGGCGCGGTCCGATGTGCGGCTTGCCCCGCAGCGGGCCCTGGAGGCGGGCGAGTTCGCGCTCGGTGGCCCGCTTGTCCAGCGCCGGGATCGCCATGGCGCCGAAGCGGGTGACGTCGGTGTTGGCGGCCGAGGCCTCCCGTGCCGCGGCCGTGTGCAGGCTGGTGTGGGGCGGGCCGGCCGGCGCGCCCGCGGGCGGCCCCTCGTCGCCGGGGTCGACGAGTTCCACGCGCAGTCCCGACGGCAGCGGTGGCCGCTGCCCGCCCGTACGGCCGCCCCGCAGGGCGGCGTCGGCGCGGACCCGTACGTCCACGCCGTCCGAAGCGCCCACCCACAGCGGCGCGGTCGCCCCGCGCACCCGCCGGGCGTCCCGTTCCGCCGTGCCCGGGTCGGCGCCGTGGTCGGCGTTGTGCGGGTCGAGGTCCTGCCACCGGGACCACTCCCCCGTCGCGGCCGACCGGGCCCGCACCTGGACCCGGCCGCGCAGTGCGGTGCCCGGGTCGCGCCAGACGACGCCGACCAGCGAGAAGTCCTCGCCGTCGGGCCGGTACAGACCCTGCTCCGGGGCGGTGCCGCGAACCCGCTCGGCGGACAGCGGGCCGAGGGGCAGTGAGCGGGTGCTTCCGGGGATCACGGGATCGGCGGCGTTCGGGGCGGCGGCGCGTGCGGGCGCGGCGGACGCGGGCGGGGTCAGCGGGACTGCGAGGGTCGCGGCGCAGGTCACGCCGATCGAGCAGACGGCGATCCACGGGGTGCCCAGGGACGAGGTCAGGAATCCACGCATGCTTACGATCTTGGACATAGTCAGACAAATCTGTCCATCGGTGAACTGACGGGCCGTCGGCAACCGTTCCGCCGAACCGGTGCCCCCGCCGCACGCCGGGCGCGAGCGCCCGCGCGTACCCTTTTCCGGGTGAACGCCACCGATCGCACCCCTGCCGACCTGCTGGCTTCCGCGCTCGCCGCGGACCCCGGCCGCCCGCTGGTGACCTTCTACGACGACGCCACGGGCGAACGCGTCGAACTGTCCGTGGCCACCTTCGCCAATTGGGTGGCCAAGACCGCGAACCTCCTCCAGGGCGAGCTCTCCGCCGGACCCGGTGACCGGGTCGCGCTGCTGCTGCCCGCGCACTGGCAGACGGCGGTGTGGCTGCTGGCGTGCGCGTCGGTGGGCGCGGTCGCGGACCTCGGCGGGGATCCCGCCGCCGCCGACGTGGTCGTCAGCGGGCCGGACGCGCTGGACGCGGCGCGGGCCTGCCGGGGAGAGCGGATCGCTCTCGCGCTGCGGCCGCTGGGCGGGAGGTTCCCGCAGGCCCCGGAGGGGTTCGTCGACTACGCCGTGGAAGTGCCGGGGCAGGGGGACCGGTTCGCGCCGTTCGCCGCGGTGGACCCGGAGGACGCCGCGCTGATCGTCGCCGGACGGGAGTTCAGCGGGGCGGAGGTCGTGGAGCGGGCCATGGCCCAGGCGCCCGCGCTGGAGCTGACCGGGCCGGGTTCGAGGCTGCTGTCGGGGCTCTCGTACGACACGTGGGAGGGCGTCAGCGCGGGGTTGTACGCGCCGCTGGCCGTCGGCGGGTCGGTGGTGCTGTGCCGGCATCTGGAGCGGCTGGACGAGGAAGCCCTCGCCCAGCGGATCGAGAGTGAGCGGGTGACCGCGGTCCGGCGGTGACGGGGCCGCGCTTCCCCCGGTCGGAGTAGCAAAGGGCGCTGCGGGACCCCCTCCCCCGCCATGGTCGTAGGAGCAGGACGTGACGCTCGTACGCCATGAGGGGGTACCCGCCCGTGACCGACTCCGCCCGCAAGGTCCCCGGCCCCGGGGCCGCGGCCACCGGGGACGGGCTGCGGCGGCGGCGTCGGCGGCGGTGGGCGAAGGGGACGGCGCTCGGGCTGGCCGTGCTGGTCGCGGCCGCCGCGGGGGCCGGCTGGGCCGTCTACGCCAAGCTCAGCGCGAACATCACACCGGACGAGGCGGCCGCCCGCGAACTGGCCCGGTACGAGCGGGAGCGGCCCACCACGCTGGTGCGGGGCGCGCAGAACATCCTGCTGATCGGCTCCGACACCCGCGCCGGGGACGGCAACTCCGCCTACGGGCGGGATCTGGGCAGCGAGCGTTCCGACACCACGATCCTGCTGCATCTGGCCGCCGACCGGCGCAGCGCGACCGCCGTGTCGCTGCCGAGGGACCTGATGGTGGACATCCCCGGCTGCCGGCAGTCGGACGGCAGCCGCAGCCTGCCGGTGTTCGCGATGTTCAACCGCGCCTTCCAGGTGGGCGGTTCCGCGTGCACGATCCGGACGGTCGAGAAGCTGACGGACATTCGGGTCGACCACCACATGGTCGTGGACTTCAGCGGCTTCAAGGACATGGTGGACGCCGTCGACGGGGTGCAGGTCTGCCTGAAGGAACCCATCGACGACAAGGCCGCCCGGCTGAAACTGCCCGCGGGCAAGGTACTGCTCGACGGGGAACAGGCCCTCGGGTACGTGCGGGCCCGCAAGTCGCTCGGCGACGGCAGCGACACCGAACGGATGGAACGCCAGCAGCGGTTCCTCGGCGCGCTCGTCGACAAGGTGCAGAGCAACGACGTGCTGCTGAACCCGGTGAAGCTGTACCCGGTGCTGGACGCGGCGACCTCCTCGCTGACCACCGACCCGGACCTGGCCAGTCTGCGTGGCTTGTACCAGTTGGTACGCGGGCTGCGCGACATCCCCACCGAACGGGTGCAGTTCCTGACCGTACCGAGGGAGTCGTACGTCTACGACGCCAATCGTGACCAACTCGTGGAGCCGGAGGCCGAGAAGCTGTTCGCCCGGCTGCGGGCCGATCAGCCCGTGGCGGTGGCCCGGAAGGCGCCGCAGAGCGCCCAGGAGGCGGACGGCAGGAGCGACCCCTCCCCCACGCCCACCTTCCAGGGGAACACCGCCGCCGAACACACCTGTGAGTAATGCGCACATCAAGACACCGAATCTCCGTCCGGGAAATGCGACGGATTGCCCAGTTGTAGGCGGAGGGAATTTGTCACCGGCGTCGCTCCAGGCTGAACTGGGCGGATAGGGTGAGCGATCCGGTGCACCTGGCCGCGAGGTCCGTCCTGGGGTCGTGCACTGTTTCACCGAGACCCGAGCGCCTTTGGGGGGAAGGCGCCGCGTGGCCCCGACGGAGGATTCGGACAACCGTGGACGCGCAAGGCCGTGGGCGGGCGGACAACATCGACCCCGCAGACCAGTGGGTGCTCAATCCGAACACCGGCGAATACGAACTGCGACTGGGTCCTTCCGCACCGCAGTCGTCGGTCCCCAGCCCCCGCAGACCCGCTCCCCCGGACAACGCCCGGGCGCCGCGCCGCCGCGACGGCCCGGCGTCCGGCGCCGCCCGTGGGACGCGCCAGGGGCGCGGCGGTGACGTACCGCCGCCGCGCTCGGCCCGGCGTCGCGGCGGCGAGCCGGAGACGCCGCAGGGGCGGCGGGCGGCCCGGCGGCCGGTGAAGAAGAAGTCGAAGGCGAAGAAGGTGCTGGTGTGGACCGCCGGCACCACGGCGTTCGTGCTGGTCGCCATCGGCACCGCCGGCTACCTGTATCTCAAGCACCTCGAAGGCAACGTCACCACGACGGACGTCGGCAGCGCCGCCAAGGACGGCTTCAGCAAGGACGACGCCTTCAACATCCTGATCATCGGCACCGACAAACGCACCGGCAAGGGCAACGAGGGCTACGGCGACAAGGGCAGCGTCGGGCACGCCGACACCAACATCCTGCTGCACGTCGCCAAGGACCGGACGAACGCCACCGCGCTCAGCATCCCGCGCGACCTGATCGTGAACGTGCCGGACTGCCCGACGAAACAGCCGGACGGCAGCGAGAAGGTCATCCCGGGCACGGACAACGTGCGCTTCAACACCAGCCTGGGCCAGGACGACCGCGACCCCGGCTGCACCATGCGCACCGTGCAGGAGGTCACCGGGATCGTGCCGGACCACTTCATGATGGTCGACTTCAACGCGGTGAAGACGCTGACGACGGCGGTCGGCGGGGTGGACGTGTGCCTCGCGCACGCGGTGAACGACAAGGATTCCCACCTGAAGCTGCCCGCCGGCCCGTCCAAGGTCGAGGGCGAGCAGGCCTTGGCCTTCGTCCGGACCCGGCACAGCTGGGGCAACCAGGGCGACCTGGACCGCATCAAGGTGCAGCAGCAGTTCATGGCCTCGCTGATGCGCAAGATGTCCTCCAGCGACACGCTGACCAACCCGACCAAGCTGGTCGAACTCGCCGAGGCCGCCACGAAGGCGCTGACCGTCGACAAGGGCATCGGCTCCGTGGGCACGCTCAAGGACATCGCGCTGGAGCTGAAGAAGGTACCGCCGAAGAACATCTCGTTCGTGACGGTGCCCGTGATCGACAACCCGGCCGACGGCGTCGTCCACAAGACGGTCGTCGTCAACCAGAGCACCGCGCCCCAGGTCTTCGACGCGATCAAGAACGACGTCTCCTTCACCGAGGTGAAGAAGAGGCAGAAGGCGGAGAAGGACGCGGAAGCCGCGCGCCTGAAGGGCAGCCGGTCCGCGCCCTCCGACGTACGGGTGCGGGTCCTCAACGGCGGTGCCGACCCCGGCAGCGCGCAGGACACCCTCCGGTGGATGCAGACCGAGGAGGGCGTGCTCAAGTCCGAGAACGCGGGCAACGCACCGGCGCCGCTGGACAAGACGACACTGGAGTACGCGCCCGACCAGGCCGCACAGGCCCGGGAGCTGGCGCACCTCATGGGTCTGCCCGGCTCCGCGCTCAAGCCCGGCAAGAGCGTGACCAACTCCCAGGGGCTGCCGGCGATGACGCTGACCCTGGGCAAGGACTTCAAGGGTGCGGGTGTCTCGCTCACCGCTTCGGCGAAGGCACCGGACGTCGACAAGTCCACGGCGGACAAGGTGAAGTGCGCGTCGTAGGTAACCCAACGGGTCCGTCGCGCGTCTAACTGGGCGCGGGACGGACCCGTTGTACGGCGCAAGGGTGGGGAGGGCAGGAAGTTTGACGCAGAGCGATGTGCGCGGGCAGGACCCTGCGGTCGACGACGGCATGTCGCTCGAACCGCGGTCCCGGAAGGCGACCGAGGGGTCCGGCCGGCACGGCGGGGGACGGCGCAGAGGCGATCCACGGGCCGAGCGGCCACGGCGCAGACGGCGCGCCCTGCGCTGGTCGGCGACGGTGCTGGCGGTGGTGATACTCGGTACGGCCGGCGCCGGTTACCTGTACTACCAGCACCTGAACTCCAACATCCGCAAGGGTCAGCGCAGTAGCGGCGACGACTCAAAGGCGGTCAGGACGCCGGCGAACGCGGCCGGGCAGACGCCGCTGAACATCCTGCTGATCGGCTCCGACAGCCGTAACACCCCGGAGGACCTGAAGCTCGGCGGGCACCGGCAGAGCGTCGGTGCCCCTCCGCTGGCCGACGTGCAGATGCTCATCCACCTGTCCGCGGACCGCAAGAGCGCCGCCATGGTGAGCATCCCCCGGGACACCCGCGTACACATCCCCAAGTGCACCGACCCCAAGACCGGCAGGAAGTACCCGGAGACCGACGACATCATCAACACCACCCTGGCCCGGGGCGGCGCCGGCTGCACGCTGGCCACCTGGGAGGACCTCACCGGGGTCTACATCGACCACTGGATGATGATCGACTTCGCGGGTGTGGTGAACATGGCGGACGCCATCGGGGGCGTCGAGGTCTGTGTGAAGCAGAACGTCTGGGACCACCCGACGTCGGCCCAGCCCGGCGGCTCCGGGCTGAAGCTGAAGGCCGGGTCGCAGAAGATCTACCGCGAGCAGGCCCTGCAGTGGCTGCGCACCCGGCACGCCTGGGGCAGTGACCTGATGCGGGCCCGCGCCCAGCACATGTACCTGAACTCGATGATCCGTACGCTCAAGAAGCAGAACGTGTTCACCGACAGCGGGCGGCTGATGGACCTGGCCGAGGCGGCCACCAAGTCGCTCCAGGTCTCCGAGGAGATCGGCACGGTCAAGAAGCTGTACGACCTGGCCATGGAGCTCAAGTCGGTGCCGACGAACCGCATCACGTCGATGACGATGCCCCACGTCGACGACCCGCAGAACGGCGAGCACGTCGTGCCGGACCAGGCCAACGCCGACAAGATGTGGCAGATGCTCCGCGACGACGTGCCCTTCGACAAGAACGGCAAGCCGTCGGCCGCCAAGCAGGTCGCGAGCACGGCCCCGGCGACCAAGGCGCCCTCCACGGACCCGGGCCGGCTGGGGGTGCTGGTGCGCAACGCCACCCGGACCGCCACGGAGGCCGCGGTCGGCGGGCGGGCGAACGACATCAGCGAGGTGCTCGGGCAGAAGGGCTACACCCGGGCGACCGCCGACACCTCGGGGACGCTGTCCGAGGACAGTACGGTCGTGCAGTATCCGAGCGCGGATCTGCAGGGCGACGCGCAGGCGGTGGCGAAGGCACTCGGCATCCCGATGACCGCGGTGAAGCAGTCGACCGACGTCTCGGGGGTCACGGTCGTCGTCGGCGCGGACTGGCGCACCGGTACGGGCTACCCCAAGCAGTCCAAGCCGAAGGCCGGCGACCTGCCCGGTGGCTCCGACGCCATCAACGGCTCGGACTCCACCCCGTGCATGCCTGTGTACAAGCCCTACCAGTGGTGATCGGCCGGCCCGCGACCGGACGGACCGGACAGAGGTGAGGGGGCCCGCTGCCTGAGCAGCGGGCCCCCTCGCGTCCGCGCACCGGGCCGGGGTCCGGCCGGCCTCGTGGTGCACCGCCGTGTTCAGCGCGAGACGAGCACCGCCGGGCGCCGGGACGCGATGACCTTCTTGGCCAGCGACTTCGGGCTGGTCAGAAAGCCCCAGCCCCACGACATGTGCATGGTGCCCAGGGCCACCGGGATCTGCAGCCGGGCCTTCAGCGGCAGCCCGCTGCCCGCCGGGACGGAGCCGGCGACGATCGCCGCCAGATAGCCGCCGGGGACGAGGAAGCCCCACGGGGTGAGCGCCGCGCCGGCCACGATCCCGGCGGCGATCGCGCACACCGCCGCCGGCGGGGCGAGGTAGCGCAGGTTGATGGAGCCGGAGTGGTAGCGGGCGACGACATGCCGCCAGCGGCCGTAGTCCTTGTACTGCCGGGCGAGGGCGCGCACGCTCGGCCGCGGCCGGTACGACACCTTCAGCTCGGGCGAGAACCAGATCAGGCCGCCCGCCTCACGGATGCGGAAGTTCAGCTCCCAGTCCTGGGCGCGGATGAACTCCTCGTTGTATCCGCCCTGCTGCTCCAGGGCCTCGCGGCGGAAGACGCCGAGGTAGACGGTCTCGGCGGGGCCGGCCTCGCCGCCGGTGTGGAAGGCGGCGTTGCCGACACCGATCTTCGAGGTCATCGCGGCGGCGACCGCGTGCTCCCAGTCGTTCTCGCCCTCGGCGTGCATGATGCCGCCGACGTTCTGCGCGCCGGTCTCCTCCAGGAGCCGCACGGCGGTGGCGATGTAGTTCGGCGAGAGCATGCCGTGGCCGTCGACGCGCACCACGACCGGGTGCCGGGAGGCCTTGATCGCAGCGTTCAGCGCCGCGGGCGTGCGGCCGGTCGGGTTCGGGACGGTGTGCACGCGCGGGTCTTCGCTGACCAGCTCGGCGGCGATCTCGTCCGTGCGGTCCGTGGACGGACCGAGGGCGATGACGACCTCCATCTCGCCGGCGTACTCCTGCGCGAGGATCGCTTGGACGGCCCCGCGCAGATGCCGCTCCTCGTTGAGGACGGGCATGATCACGGACACAGCGGGGAGCCGCACGTCGGACTTGGCGTTCATAGGGGCCTCACGTTACCGCGAACGGGGGACACCGGTGCGCGCCGCAGGGGCGTAAGACCGGGCTGGAGATCGTATCGGCCTACGGTGCTCACGGATCCCACGTACGGCCTCGTCCGGAGGTGTCCCCTTTGGCCAGCCCGCCCCGGTCCCCTGCGCGTCCGCAGCGTCGACCGCAGCCGCCCCGCCGTGTACCGCGCCCGCCCGAGCGGCCCGTGCGGCCCGTGCGGTCCGTCCGGCCGCCCCGGCGGCCCCGCTGGGCCATGCGGGCGGTGACCACGCTGTCCGTCGTGGTGCTCGCCTCCGCCGGGATCGGGCACGCGGTCATGAGCAGCCTGGACGCGGGCATCGCCCGGGTCGACGCCTTCAAGGACATGAAGAACCGGCCGCGCGCGGGCCACGGCACGAACGTGCTGCTGGTGGGCACCGACGGCCGCGACCGGATCACCGAGCGGGACCGGCGGGCGTACCGGCTGGGCGGGGCGCCCTGCCACTGCACCGACACGATGATGATCGTGCACATCTCGGCGAACCGGGACCGGGCCACCGTGGTGAGCCTGCCCCGCGACTCCTACGCCGAGGTGCCCGCGCACACCGACCCGGTCTCCGGGCAGCAGCACGGACCGCACCCGATCAGGCTGAACGCGGCCTACGCGGAGGGCGGCCCCCAGCTGACCGTCCGCACGGTCGAGAACATGACGCATGTGAAGATCGACCACTATCTGGAGGTCGACTTCGCCAGCTTCATGAAGACCGTGGACGTCCTCGGCGGGGTGACCGTGTGCACGACGACGCCGCTGAAGGACTCCTACGCCGGCCTCGACCTCGCCGCCGGCACCCATACCCTCATGGGCGGTCAGGCGCTGCAGTACGTGCGGGCCCGGCACATCGACGGGGCGAGCGACCTGGGCCGGATGAAGCGGCAGCAGCAGTTCCTTGCCGAGCTGATCGACAAGGCGACCTCCTCGGGGGTGCTGCTGAACCCGATGCGGTTCCGGGACGTGACCCGGGCGGTGCTCGGCTCGGTCCGCGCCGACGAGGGCTTCGGCACCGACGAGCTGCTCGACCTCGGCCGGGCCATGCGGAACTTCTCCCCGTCCTCCTCCGAGTTCACCACCGTGCCCATCGGGCAGCTGAACTACCCGGCCAAGGGCATCGGCTCGACCCTGAAGTGGGACGAGACCAGGGCGGCCCAGCTGTTCTCGGCCCTGCGCGACGACCGGCCGCTCACCGCGGACCGCCCGGAACACGGCCCGGCCCCGGCGACGCCGGTGGAGGTGGATCCGCGACAGGTCCGGGTCCTGGTGGCGAACGGCACCGGCACGGCCGGCCTCGCCAAACGGGTCGACGAGGCGCTCGCGGCGACCGGCTTCGCCACGACCCACCAGCCGGTGGACGCCCCCGCCCACGCCCCGCACACCGTCATCTCCTACGACCCCCGCTGGGACCGCTCGGCCCGCTCCCTGGCCGCCGCCCTGCCCGGCGCCGAACTGCGCCCCGTACCGAGCCAGGGCCCGCTGCTGAAGGTGGTCGTCGGCGCCGACTTCAAGGACGTGCGCAAGGTCCGCTACGACGACCCGCAGCAGCCGCAGCAGAACGTGGTGCGCGGCAACGAGGTGGTGTGCTCGGGCTCCTAGTCCCGCGGCGTGCCCGGTCTGTCCGGCTCAGGAGGCGCACTTGACCTCGTCTGTCCGGCTCAGGAGGCGCACTTGACCTCGTCGGCCGTCTGCTTCGGCACGGCCGGGGGCTCGGCCGGGCCGTCGACCGGGATGCCCGCGCCCTGGAAGTCGGCGCCGAGGCGCAGGACGATCGCCGGCAGCCCCTGGTCGTTGGTCTCGCTCCTGCCCGGCTTCAGCGCGTCGCCGGCCAGCCCCATGAGATCGGCCAGCTCGCGCGCCTGGGCGGCCTGGCCGGGGGCGTACTCCAGCGTGGTCTTCGGCTGGTGCGCCCCCGTGTTGCCGAGCTGGGTGGATTTGGTGACCCCCTTCTGTGTCTGCAGCCAGGACAGGGCCGCCTGGGCGGAGCCGTCGGGGGCGCCCGCGTTGTAGAGGTCGACGCGGACGTCGCCGGGCGCCGACCGCGGGCCCTTGAGCCTGGCGTCCTGGGTCGCCTTCTGCCGCTTCTTCACCTCGGTGAAGGAGACATCGCCCTTGATCGCGGAGAAGATCTGCCCGGCGGGCCCCGGCTGCACGAGGACCGTCTTGTGGACCGGGCCGTCGGCGGGGTTGTCGCGGACCGGCAGGGTGAGGAAGGTGATGTTCTTCGGCGGTACCTTCTTCAGCTCCAGGGCCACGTCCTTGAGCGTGGTGATGTGCCCGATGCCCTTGTCCACGGTGAGTGCCCTGGTCGCCGTCTCCGCCAGGTCCATCAGCCGGGTCGGACTGGTCAGGGTGGAGTCGGACTTCATCTTGCGGAACAGGGCGCCGAGGAACTTCTGCTGGACCTTGATGCGGTCGAGGTCGCCGTGGTTGCCCCAGCTGTAGCGGGTGCGGACGAAGGCGAGGGCCTGCTCGCCCTCGATCTTCGACGGTCCGGCGGGCAGGTCGAGGTGTGACTTCTTGTCCTTCACGGGGTGCGCCAGGCAGACGTCGACCCCGCCGACGGCCGTCGTCAGCGTCTTCACCGCGTTGAAGTCGGCCATCATGAAGTGGTCGACCTTCATCCCGCCGGCGAGCTGCTCGACGGTACGGACCGTGCAGCCGGGGTCGCGGCCCAGCTGGCCGAGGCTCTGGTTGAAGCGGACGCCCTTCGTCCCCGGGATGACCTTGGTGGAGTCGTCGGGCTGCTTGGTCGGGCAGTCCGGTATGTCGGTGATCAGGTCGCGGGGGATGCTGAGCGCGGTCGCGTTCGTCCGGTCCTGGGAGACGTGCAGCAGGATGTCGGTGTCGGCGTGCCCGACGCTGTTCGCGTCGCCGTAGCCGGCGTCGCCCTTGCCCTGCCGTTTGTCGGTGCCGATCACCAGGACGCTGAACGCCTTGTCCTTGCTGAAGGAGTCGCTGGTGGCGCCGGCGGTGTCGGTGGTGCTGATGTTGTCGTCGAGGTGCTTGAGGTAGAGGTAGCCGCCGACGGCACCGGCGACGACCACGAAGGCCAGGGTGCCGCTGGTCCACAGCAGGATCCTTTTTCCGGTGGACCTCTTCTTACCCGCCGACTTCCTGCCCGCGGGCCCCTTCCCGGCGGCCCTGCGCTGCGGACGCCCCGTGGACCGTCCACGGCCCTCCCGGCCCGGCCCGGCGTCCGGTGCGGAACGGGGCCCGGGCACGGTGGGCTGCTCGGCGGGCGGGCCCGGCCGCAGCTCGTACTCGCCGGTGTGGGGGTTGCGCACCCACTGGTCCGCGGGATCGATGTCGTCGCCCCACTCACGGCCCGGCCTGTCCACGCCTCAGCACCCCCCGCAGGGGCCACCACGCCCAGCCCCCCGTCACTCTCCGTCTGTCGGACGGCGGGCGGGCACACCGCCACCCACCGGGTCGCTCACACTATCCGCACAGACCATCGACAGACGATCGGAGTGATACTTGCCACTTCCGTACAACCCCCCGGCGGTTCAAGGAAGTTGTTCAGTCCTCGAACCCCTCCGCGGCCCTCTTCTCGCGCAGCTCGCGGATCGCGCGGCGGCGGGCCAGCCGGTGGGTGCGGCGGATCTGGGCCTCCTGGTAGCGGCGGCGGTCCCGGTCGGTCTCCGGGAGCACCGGCGGCACCCGGCGCGGCTTGCCGTCGGCGTCGACGGCCGCGAAGACCAGGTAGGCCGAGCCGACCTGGGTGGCCGGCGCCGACTCGTTCCAGCGCTCGGCGAGGACGCGCACGCCGACCTCCATGGAGGTCCGGCCGGTCCAGTTCACCTGCGCCTTCACATGGACCAGGTCACCGACGCGGACCGGCTCCAGAAAGGCCATCTCGTCCATGGACGCGGTGACGGCGGGGCCACCGGAGTGCCGGCCGGCCACGGCGCCCGCCGCGTCGTCGACCAGCTTCATGATCACCCCGCCGTGCACCGTCCCCAGCAGATTGGTGTCGCTGTGGGTCATGATGTGGCTGAGGGTGGTACGCGAAGCTGAGGTCGGCTTGCCGGGGATGTCCGGTTCGATGTCCGGAATCGCGTCCGTGGCCTGGTCTGTCATGCCCTCCACCTTATGCCGAAGTGACTTTCCGGGAATTTGTGTCAGCTTCGCAACAGCGGCGCTCTTATTTTCCGACAGCCCTTGTAAGGCACACCGCGGCGCCCTGCACACTGGGGCCCATGAATGACTGGCCCCAGGGATGGTCCGACGACAACCGCGGCCCGCGGTACGGACGCGGCAGTGCCGGCGCGCAGCCGGAAGGCGCCCGCGTGATGCGTCAGGTGCAGCGCGGCCCGGCGGTACCGCCCGGGCAGCGCTCCTACGGCGACCCCGGCCCGGCGGCGCCGCCGTACGGGGCCGGAGTCCCGCAGCAGCCGTCGTACGTCGACGGCCAGGGATACGACGACGGCGCCGGTTACGACAGCGGCTACAACACCGGGCAGGTCTACGGCGCCCCCGGCGGCCGCGGCCCGGATGCGCCGCCCCGCGCCCCGCGCCCCGCGCCGAACTGGCGGCGCCGGATCAAGTGGACCACGATCACCGTGGCGACCGTGCTGGTCGTCACATCGGTCGCCACCTACTTCTGGGCCGACTCCAAGCTGCGCCGCGAGGTCGACCTGGCCAAGGTCATCGACCGGCCCGCGTCGGGCTCCGGCACGAACTACCTGATCGTCGGCTCGGACAGCCGTGAGGGCATGTCCAAGGCGGACGAGAAGAAGCTGCACACCGGTGGCGCCGAGGGCAAGCGCACGGACTCGATGATGATCCTGCACGTCGGCGACAACGGCGACACGCTGATCTCGCTGCCGCGCGACTCGAACGTGACCGTCCCCTCGTACAAGGGCTCGACGTCCGGGAAGGTCTACCCGGCCACCGGGCGGCAGGAGAAGCTCAACGCGACCTACGCCGAGGACGGGCCGACCCTGCTGGTGCGCACGATCGAGGCCAACACCGGGCTGCACATCGACCACTACGTCGAGATCGGCTTCCAGGGCTTCGCCAACATCGTGGACGCGGTCGGCGGCGTCGAGATCGACATCGACAAGGGCTTCAAGGACAAGTGGTCCGGCGCCGACTTCAAGGCGGGCAAGCAGACCCTGAACGGTCAGCAGGCCCTCGCCTTCGTCCGCACCCGGCACGCGTTCGCCACCTCCGACCTGCAGCGCACCAAGAACCAGCAGAAGTTCCTGTCGGCGCTGGCCCACCAGGTGGCCACCCCGTCCACGATCCTCAACCCGTTCAAGTTCTACCCGGTGATGGGTGCGGGTCTGGACTCCCTGATCGTCGACAAGGACATGAGCCTGTGGGACCTGGGCTCGATGTTCTGGGCGATGAAGGGCGTGCAGGGCGGTGACGGCACGTCCATGAACATGCCGATCTCCGGTTCCGTCGGCGGCAACCTCGTCTGGGACAAGGCGAAGGTCAAGACGCTGGTGGACGAGCTGAACAACGACCAGAAGGTCACGGTCTCCAGCAACTGACGGTCATCGCCGTACACAGGTCGAGGGCACCCGGACGGGTGCCCTCGACCGCGTTCGGCAGGGCGTCACATCTTGGCGCCCGCCATGGCGCGGCACATCTCCGCCGCGCGGCGACACGCCTCCGCACAACGCATCATCTGCGGGTCGTCCGGCATCGCCATACACGCCTCGGCGCACATCTCGCACGCTTTGGCGCACATCGCGCACATCTCGCCCGACATGGGCGAGCGGCGCATCATCATGTCGGCGCACATACGGGTCGTCTCGGAGCAGTCCATGAGCGCGCGCATGATCTGCATCTGGGCCTGGCCGCCCATCTGCATGCAGGAGCTCATGGTCTCCTCGCACATGGTGTGCGCGGCCATGCAGGCGTTGACGCAGTCCTGCATCTGCTGGGTCATGGGCGTCATCGTTCCGGGCTGGGTCATGGCTCCTCCTCGGAGGCGGGGACCCGGGACGGGTCCCGTGTGCTTCCGTCCTACGTCCCCGGTGGCCGCCCCGCATGTGACCGACCGGTCGGCAGGTGCACCCGGACAGCGCAAAGGCGCCCCGTGGGGCGCCTTCCCGAACAACCGTGGCTCTCGCCGTTACGGCAGGTTGCGAGCCATGACGATCCGCTGGACCTGGTTCGTGCCCTCATAGATCTGGGCGCTTTACAGGTCATGACCCTGGCCTGCACGAACACCCCTCCCAGAGCGGGCCTCCCCAGCATTTCCCCATGATCGCCAACAGCCTGCGCAGGCAGGAGGCGCGCTGGAGGCGCTACCAGTCGCGCGGTAGACGAGCAGGCCCGGCGCCCTTCGAGGCTGTGATGGTTGGTCATGTGACCAACCCTCCTCCGGCGTCCGTCCTCGGGGCTGTCGTCAGCCGTCCCCGACGGCGGCCAGGTCCGTCCAGTCTGCCCAGGCACGGAGCATGACCACGTCCCGGGGTGGTCCGGGCCACTTTATGCAAGGACACGCATAGTCGCGTGCACGCATAGACGCGTAGCGTCACCCCTTCTACTGTCGTTGGTCAGGCGGCCCAAACGGGGTCAGAGCAAGGGGGTTTGGCATGTCCGAACGTTCGGCACTCACCCGGCTCACGGGCAACGGCAACGGCGAGTGCGGAGAGAAGGACTGCCCGAACGTGTACCGCACGGCGGCTGGGTCGTTCGTGGTACAGGGCGACGTGTCCAACGCCTTTACCCCGCCCGCCGGGGAGGGGCTCGTGGAGATCCCCGAGGCGGTTCTCAGGGAGGCAATTCGTGCACTTGGATGGTGACGCGTGGAATGACTGCTTCGATTCCATGGAGCGTGAGGCGTGGCGGTTGGAGACGCTGCCCGTCTACACCATGCCCCAGGAAGCGGAGAGACTGAAACGCTTCCTCGCAGGTGAGAAGTCGCCGGACGATTACACGTCGGGCTGGATGGACGAGGTCCGGCAATGGACCTCGGAAGGAAAGAGCGTCGGCAGGGTGCACGTCGTTACCCGCCCGCTCTCGACCTACCTTCGGTTCGAGTTCGAGTATTACTACCGACACCACGTGAAGGTGGGCGAGGATATTCGCATCCTCGACCTCACCGACCGGGAGAATCCGGGACTTCCGGATCAGGATTTCTGGATGTTCGATGAGTCCAAGGTGGTCCTGATGAACTACCGGGCGGACGGGACGCAGATCAACCGGGAACTGTACGAGGGTGATCCGGAGCCGTACCGGCAGTGGAAGCAGATTGCCGTTGCTGAATCAGTCCCGTTCCTGGAGTACGTGAGCGGGTGACGATCGATCCTGCGGAGATGGGGCAGCCTAAACAGGAACTGGCAGCCCTGCTGAAAGAACTACGCAAGCGAGCCGGCCTCACTAGGGACCGGCTCGCTCGGCGTTGCAACATGTCCCAATCGAAGATCAGCCGGATCGAGAATGGGAAAGCGCAACCGAGCCTGCTGGACCTGGAAAGAATCCTCCGGGCCGTGGTGGCTCCGCCTGAGGTCATCGAGGAGGTCATTGCCCTCGCGAGGCTGGCCAACACCGAATGGCAAGACCTTCGGTCACTGCGCCGTAGGGGCCTGGAGAAGAAGCAAACTGAGCTTGCGGCGCTTGAATCCTCGTCTACGGAGTTCCGGTTCTTTGTGCTCTCGATGATTACAGGACTGCTATCCACTCCTGAGTACATCCGGGCCAGTCTTGCCCATTCTCCGGCCGATGTCACCAAGACGATCGCGAGGAAGCTGGAGCGGCAGGAGGTTCTTTACGACACGAAGAAGCGGTTTACCTTCATCCTGACTGAGCAGGCTGTTCGGTGGCCGCTGCTGCCCCCGGCTGCGATGGCGATGCAAATTGACCGGCTGACCTCACTGACCCACCTTACGAACGTGAAGCTCGGCGTTATCCCCATCGCGGGATACAAGCCCATGGCTCCGATGGACACCTTCACCGTCTATGACAACACGCTGGCCACTGTGGAGAACACGACCGGTGTCGTGATCCTGAGAGATCCAAGAGACATCGAAATGCACTTGGAGCTGTTCTCCACGCTGGAGAGTTATGCACTGTTCGGGGAAGAAGCGCGAGCCTTGTTGGCGGAGTGGTCTGCCGCTTGCCGTTCATGATCTTTAGTCCATGACGGGAAAGAACTACACAGCCGCCGCTTTCCGGGTCAATGATTTCCCCCATGGCGGCGACCGAGCGAAACGAAACGAGAAACCGCGACGGCGGACGAATGACGCTGCGCGTGTCGTGCGACGGCGGTAGGACGTACAGCCCGATGCGCACGGTGAAGGTGAACCCGCGCAACGCACTGATCTTGGGTTCGCCGACCAAGTACCCGCCGTGCAGGTGCCCTCAGTGCGCGGGACGCCTGACTACGCCGGGCACGGCGTGATGTCCGGCTTAGGGCGGCGGGTGCTGCGCCACCTCGGCCCGCATGCGGGACCGCTCTACCTAGCCATGATCCTTGGCGGCCTGGCCCTGTTCTTGGCCGGAGTCCTTGCGATCCGGTAACCGCCGCGCTCGTCGCTGCCCCCTCTGCTTCCTACCGGATCCCCGGTGGGAGTTCCCGAGAAGAGAGGTAGTCCGACAATGGAAGGGAACGTTAGTTCGATGACTCCAGACGGGGGTGGACTGCTCGTCGCGAAGCGGAAGATCGTGGCCGCGCGGACCCGCGCCGAGCAGGAGTCTGACGTCAGCAGTGGCCGTTCCGACGGCAACGACTGACGGGAGCGCCCACGTTGCTTGAAGCAGCCTCGTGGGCGGGGCGTCTGGGCGGGGACAAGTTCCTCGCCCAGACGTACCACCGCTCCTACGCACACTTCCCCGGAGTCGCCGACACGGCGGGCCTGTTCTCCTGGGACGACCTGAACCGGATCATCGCCACGCAGCGGCTGGAACCGCCCCGGCTGCGCCTATCGGTCGACGGCGAGATGGTCCCGCTGCACCGCTACGCGATCCCGACCACGAACCGCCGCGCGGTCACCTGGTCCCGCATCCAGCCGTCTGACTTCCACGCCCAGCTCAGGGACGGGGCGTCGCTGGTCCTCGACGCGGTGGAGAAGATCCACCCCACGGTGGGGGCGGCTGCCGAGGGCCTGGAACGCTTCCTCGGGACTTCCGTACAGGCCAACGTGTACGCCTCGTGGACCGAACGGGAAGGCTTCGGCCGGCACTGGGACGATCACGACGTGGTGGTGGTCCAGCTGCACGGCTCCAAGCGGTGGCGCCTGTGGGGGATGACCCGTGAAGCGCCCACCTTCCGGGACGTGGAGTCGCCGGAGGAACCGGAGGGCGACCCATTGGCAGACCTCGTTCTGTCCCCGGGTGACGTGCTCTACCTGCCGCGCGGCTGGTGGCACGCGGTCACCGCTGACCAGGGGACAGAATCCCTTCACCTCACGTTCGGCATGGTCCCGCACACGGGCGCTGACCTGATGCTCTGGGTCGTCGATCAACTCCGCGCGTCCCTCGCGCTGCGCAGGGACATTCCGCGCTTCGGCTCGCTGGCGGAACAGTCGGAATTCATCGACGCCGTACACCGTGAGGTGGCCGACATGATGGCTGACCGGCGCCTCGTGGAGCGGTGGGCGGAGTCGATCGACACCACCGACCTGGGCCACGCGATTCCGTCCCTGCCGTACGTCGGCGGACTCCCCGCGCGGTCGGGGATCACGGTCAAGCTCACCGCTCCGAGGGGCCGCCTGACGGCGAACCGCGAACAGGGCACGGTCACCTTCTCGGCGGCCGGTACCGCATGGGACTTCGCCGAGTCCGCCGCTCCCGCGCTGGGCACACTGCTGACCAACCAGCCGACCACGCTGGGCGAGATGGCCGACTCCGCCGGACTGGAGGTCAAGGAGGTGGCCGAACTGGTCTCCGTCCTCATCTACGGCCACGCCGTCACAGTCACGGGGACGGCGCTGTGACCGCCGCACTCTCCCTGGGGACATACCGCGTGCGTGCCGTCAGCCAGGCGGCACGCACCGCCCTGGCTGCCGGTAGCCCCTGGGTGGACACGGCACCCCATTACGCCCACGGTCGGGCGCATGAGGAGTTGCGCCCGCTTCTCGGGGAGTACCCGACCGCCCGGGTAGCCACGAAGACGGGCTTCTTCACGGAGGAACAGGGCCGCACCGCCCTGACTGACGGCGTGCTCACCCAGGAAGAGGCGGCCGGTAGGCACAGCCTTGAACGGGGCTTCGTCCGCTGGCAGACGAAGCACTCGTTGGCCGCGCTCGGGCGCGTGGACCTGGTGTTCGTGCACAACCCTGAGCATCACGGGCACGGCCTTGACCGTGCCACTCTGCACGGGCGTGTACGGGAAGCCTTCACGGCGCTGGAGAAGTTCGCCTATGCGGGCAGGATCGGCGGGTACGGCGTCGCCACCTGGTCGGGCCTGTCCTCCGGAGCGTTCAGCGTTCCCGAGCTACTTACGCTCGCGCGGCAGGCGGCGGGTTCTGCCGAGCACCACCTCACAGGCTTGCAGATGCCCGTCAGCCTGATCATGGATGCCCCGATCGCACAGGCCCTGAACGGCGGCGGACCACTGGTACAGGCGAAGGAAGCGGGGCTGATCACGTTTGGCTCCGCGCCCCTGCACGGGGGCGAACTCCTCGATGCCATGACACCCGAACTGGTGAACCTCATCCGCCCCGGCCTGTCGGCCGCAGCCGCTGCCCTGCTGGCCGCTGGCTCATGCCCTGGCCTCGACGTCGTCCTCACCTCCGCGAGCACCCGCGAACACTGGGACGATGCCGCCAAGGCTCTGGCTGCACCGCTGACGGCCCCGGAACTCAGGAAGGTGACGGATGAACTCGCCTCTGAATAAGGAGGTACAGGCCCTGATGGAGGCCGCCCACGACCGGGCGGCCAATGCTCTGGGGCTGACGTGCTCGGGTCCGCTCGCGTGGGGCTTCCTCGGTGTCACCCTCGGGCGTCAGGCAGGCGACCGGTGGCTACGGGTCAGCCGGACAGCGAAACGCAACGCGGGCAGGAAGCAGGGGGAGGGCATCGTCGGGGCCTCGGAACTGGTGCCTGACGGCGTCCCGCGCCCCCGCCTGCACGGAGTGCACGACTGGACAGACGGCGAGTGGGCCTTCGAGGCGGAAGTCTTGGACTACCTCACGCAACCCGTGGTGTCCCCGGACCGGGCCGACATCGACCACGACCCTGGGTTGCCCGACGAGTGGTGGGCGGACCTTCGCCAAGCCCTTGCCCTGCTCGCCGAAGCGAAGGGCGTGAAGACGACCGTCCGGGACGGGTGGATCGAACGGGCCTTCCCCCAGTTCCTCGGCATCCCGGCCCCCGCCAAGGTGGAGCGGGTGACCGGTCACGGTGACTTGCACTGGGGCAACCTCACCTCCGTGCCCCTGTGCCTTCTGGACTGGGAGCGGTGGGGCTGGGTGCCGTTCGGTTACGACGCGGGACTCCTCCACGCCAATAGCCTCCTCGTTCCCGACGTAGCCGCCCGCATCCGCAAGGAGTTCGCGCCGATCCTCGACACCCCGGCCGGTCGAATCGGGGAACTCGGGGCCCTGGCGGAGATGCTGCAAGCCGTAGCCCGTGGGTGGTACTCCGATCTCGCGCCCCACCTGGTTGCCCGAGCGGAGGTACTTACGGGAGTGCACCCGCCCGTTCCGGTGCGCTCCGAGGTGAGCGCCTGAACGCGTCGCTGTGCGCCCGCCGTGTCTCAGAAGCAAGAAAAACCCCCGCAGTTCGGATGCGGGGGTTTTCTGCTTTTCCGGCCTATTCGCTAGAGCAGTGCGCGGAACGGGTCCTCTCGGAGCGGTTCGGGCCGCTCGGTCACGGAAACCGGCGGGCGAACCGGCCGCTTCGGTCCTGGCGCAGGCTCCGGGGCCTGCTTCGGTTCCGGACGGTAAGCGTCCAGGCGGACCACGGTGGGCCGCTGCGCCTCCCGATCTGCTGCGGCCAGCATGGGGGCGGAAGAGTGGGAGACCGGTTCTGGCTCGGACTCGGAATCCTCACCGCGGAGTGCGAAAACGGTGGCCGGCCGACCCGTCTTGCCTGACCGTTCTACAGTCACCACAACCTCCGGAAGTGCTCGGACGTCAGCCGCCGTCGCTCCCACGTACGGGAGGATCTGCGAGGACGTGGCCGATCCTCCATGAAGTTCGATCCTGGCCCGAACCTTCTCCGCGAGACTGAGCGGCTGACACTTCCTGGTCTTGCTCCCGCTTCCGGTGGCAATGGCCTCCACCGTGTTCATGGCGTATGTGACCAGGGAGGCCGCTGCGTGCAGGTCGTCACAGGTGACAGCGACGATGTTGACGCCCGGCGCCGACGACCCGACGGAGGCATCAGAGGTCGCCTGATCCGCGTACGACAACAGCCCCCGGCGTCGCACCGGGGGCTGTGTTGTTTGTGCAGGTCAGTGGCTGTTTTCACCCCGGCATCTGCCCAGGATTCCCCCAGCATGACGCCCAGGAACGGCCCTGATCAGGCCGCAACGAACAGAACGCCGGGGGCGTCCCGCCGGACCTTCGAAACAGCTCCTGACCTGCAAAAACCCTGCTAGGGAAGGTTCCTTGCCATCACGATCCGCTGAACTTGGTTCGTGCCCTCATAAATCTGCGTGATCTTCGCGTCGCGCATCATGCGCTCCACCGGGTAGTCGCGGGTGTAGCCGTAGCCGCCGAGAAGCTGGACCGCGTCGGTGGTGACCTCCATCGCCACGTCCGAGGCGAAGCACTTGGCGGCGGCGCCCAGGTAGGTGAGGTCGGCGTCGCCGCGCTCGGAGGCGGCGGCGGCCTGGTAGGTGAGGGCGCGGGCCGCCGAGATCTTCATCGACATGTCGGCGAGCATGAACTGGATGCCCTGGAAGTCGGCGATCGCCTTGCCGAACTGCTTGCGCTCCTGGACGTAGCCCTTGGCGTAGTCGAGGGCGCCCTGGGCGACGCCGAGGGCCTGGGCCGCGATGGTGATGCGGGTGTGGTCCAGGGTCTTCATGGCGGTCGCGAAGCCGGTGCCCTCCTCGCCGATCATGCGGTCGGCGGGGATGCGGACGTTGTCGAAGTAGACCTCGCGGGTCGGGGAGCCCTTGATGCCGAGCTTCTTCTCCGGGGCGCCGAAGGAGACGCCCTCGTCGGACTTCTCGACGACGAAGGCGGAGATGCCCTTGGAGCGCTTGGAGGGGTCGGTGACGGCCATCACCGTGTAGTACTCGGAGACGCCCGCGTTGGTGATCCAGCGCTTGACGCCGTTGAGGATCCAGTGGTCACCGTCGCGGACCGCCTTGGTCTTCATGCCGGCCGCGTCCGAGCCCGCCTCCGGCTCGGAGAGGCAGTACGAGAACATCGCGTCGCCCTTGGCGAGCGGGGTCAGGTACTTCTTCTTCAGCGCCTCGCCGCCGGACAGGATCACCGGGAGGGAGCCGAGCTTGTTCACGGCCGGGATCAGGGAGGAGGAGACGCAGGCGCGGGCCACTTCCTCGATCACGATGACCGTGGCGAGCGCGTCGGCGCCGGCGCCGCCGTACTCCTCGGGGACGTGCACCGCGTGGAGGTCGCCTGCGACCAGGGCGTCGAGGGCCTCCTGCGGGAAGCGGGCCTCCTCGTCCACCGCCGCGGCGAACGGCGCGATCTTCGCCTCGACCAGGGATCGGACGGCGTCCCGGAGCATGTCGTGCTCCTCGGACGGGCGGTACAGGTCGAAGTCAGCCGATCCGGCCACGGTCTCTCACGCTCCAAAGACGCAGTGATACTGACGCTAATTACCGTTAAGTAACTCAAATTTTAGAGGGCCGCCGGTAGGACGCCTACGTGAGCTACGCGACAGCGGGAAATTGCCCGGTGGGCGGCCCGACTATGCTCAGGCACCGCACGTGAGAGTCCCCTAGCTGGAGCGCATCCCCATGAGCCTGAAGATCACCGTGATCGGCACCGGCTATCTCGGCGCCACGCACGCCGCGGCCATGGCCGAGCTGGGCTTCGATGTGCTGGGGCTCGATGTCGTGCCCGAGAAGATCGCGATGCTGGAGCGCGGCGAGACCCCGATGTACGAGCCGGGGCTCGAGGAGCTGCTGAGGAAGCATGTGGCGGGCTTCGAGGGCTCCACCGGACGGCTGCGGTTCACCACGGACTGGGCGGAGGTCGGGGCCTTCGGCGATGTGCACTTCGTCTGCGTGAACACCCCGCAGAAGCACGGTGAGTACGCCTGCGACATGAGTTACGTCGACGCCGCGATCGCCTCGCTCGCCCCGCATCTGCACGGCCCGGCGCTGGTCGTCGGCAAGTCGACCGTGCCGGTGGGCTCCGCCGACCGGCTGGCCGGCTACCTCGCCGAGCACGCGCCGGCCGGCGCGGACGCCGAGCTGGCCTGGAACCCGGAGTTCCTGCGCGAGGGCTTCGCCGTCCAGGACACCCTGCAGCCGGACCGGATCGTGGCGGGCGTGCGCAGCGAGCGGGCCGAGAAGCTGCTGCGTGAGGTGTACGCGACACCGATCGGTGGGGGCACCCCGTTCGTGGTGACGGACTTCCCGACCGCCGAGCTGGTGAAGACGGCCGCGAACTCCTTCCTCGCCACGAAGATCTCCTTCATCAACGCGATGGCGGAGGTGTGCGAGGCCGGGGGCGGTGACGTGGCGAAGCTGGCGGAGGCCATCGGGCACGACGACCGGATCGGGGCCAAGTTCCTGCGCGCCGGGATCGGCTTCGGCGGCGGCTGTCTGCCCAAGGACATCCGGGCGTTCATGGCGCGGGCCGGTGAGCTGGGCGCGGACCAGGCGCTGACCTTCCTGCGCGAGATCGACTCCATCAACATGCGCCGGCGCGGACAGATGGTGGAGATGACCCGGGAGGCGCTCGGCGGGGGCTCGTTCCTCGGCAAGCGGGTGGCGGTGCTCGGCGCCACGTTCAAGCCCGACTCGGACGACGTCCGTGACTCGCCCGCGCTGAACGTGGCCGGTCAGATCCACCTCCAGGGCGGTCAGGTCACCGTGTACGACCCGAAGGGCATGGACAACGCCCGGCGTGTCTTCCCGACCCTGGGGTACGCCGACTCGGCGCAGGCGGCGGTCCGGGGCGCCGATGTCGTCCTGCACCTCACGGAGTGGCGGGAGTTCCGCGAGCTGGACCCGGCGGCGCTCGGCGAGGTCGCCGCGGACCGGGTGATCCTGGACGGCCGCAACACGCTCGACCCGGAGCTGTGGCGCCGGGCGGGCTGGACGTACCGGGCGATGGGGCGCCCGACGGCGTAGGCAGCGGGGTGACGCCGGTTCGGCCGAGGCTCAGTCGGCCGAACCGGCGTCTTTCCGCATTCTGCACCACCGGGCACATGGGCGGCCGGTGAACTTCCTGTGTCTTACTTCTCCTTGGCCCGGTATCGGCGCATCTTCGCCCGCGCCCCGCACACCTGCATCGAGCACCAGCGGCCGCGCCCGGCCGGGCTGCGGTCGTAGTAGGCCCAGTGGCAGTCCTCGGCCTCGCAGGCCTTGAGCCGGCTCCAGGTGCCGGCGACGAGTGCCTCGGCGACGGCGGCGGCGACGCGGGAGAGCAGTGGTGCGGTGCCGGCGGGGGCGGCGATGCCCGCGGATCCGTCCTGCTGGTCGACGGCGAGGTACAGGGGCGCCCGGGACAGCAGCTCGCCGAGCGGGGTCACCGGGCGGTGCGGCGGGTGCCCGGCGTGGGCGAGCAGGACGGCCCGCAGTGACTCCCGCAGTTCCCGTGTCTCCTCCAGTCCCTCTTCGGGGACCGCGAAGCGGCCGCGCCCTTTCTCCGTGTCGAGCGTGTCGGCGCCGGTCTCCAGGTCCAGCGTGTTGACCAGGGACTCGACCAGCGCGAGGGCTCCGGGGGCGGCCGATCTCTCACTCATGCTTGCGACGTTACCGCTGATGCGGGAGCATGCAGTAACCGTTACCGGTTACTTGCCTTTACCGGTAACCAGACAGGTGACCCGCAGGTGACCCGAGGAGGTAGTGATGGCTCTCGCCAAGCTCGATGTCGTGGTGCTGGACTGTCCCGATCCCCGCGCGCTGGCCGGCTTCTACGCCTCCGTGCTGGGCGGCACGGTGGAGGCGGACCAGGAGGACGGCGAGTGGGTGGACCTGAAGGTGCCCGGCGGGCCGGCGCTGGCCTTCCAGCGGGCGCCGGGGTACGTGGCGCCGAAGTGGCCGGCGCCGCAGGAGTCGCAGCAGTTCCACCTTGACCTGAGGGTGGCGGACCTGGCCGTGGCGGAGAAGGGGGTGCTGGAGCTGGGGGCCCGGCCCCTGGACGTGGAGGACCGCGAGCGGACCTTCCGGGTGTACGCCGATCCGGCGGGGCACCCCTTCTGTCTGTGCGCGTGCTGAGCCGTCCCGGGGGGCGCCTTCCAGCGGGCCGCAGGGCACAACCCGCACCGGCCGGCGAGCGGACCGCGACGGCCGGCGAAGAGAGGCCCTAGGGACCTTCCGGCTGGCCGGGTTGCGCCGGGGGCGGTCCGTGGCGGTGCTGCGCGGCGCGGGCGGTGGAGTGCGCGCTGCGCAGCACCCGCTGGACGTTGCCCCATGTCAGCAGGGACAGCTCGGTGTCGGACCAGCCGCGCCGGAGCAGTTCGGCGATCAGGTGGGGATAGCGGGAGGCGTCGGCGAGGCCGCGGGGGTGGACGACGCCGGTGTCGTAGGTGCCGGACAGGCCCACGCAGTCCGGGCCGGCCATGTCGCGGACGTGGTCGAGGTGGTCGGCGACGTCATGGACCGTCGGCCCGGTCTGTTCCGCGGTCAGCGGCACCAGGCACAGGCCCCGCGCCGTGCCGAGCGCGGCGAGCAGCCCGTCGGGCAGGTTGGCCGGGTGGGGGCGCAGGGCGCGGGCGGCGGAGCGGGTGCACAGCACCGGGGTCCTGGAGAGCGCGAGGGTGCTCTCGACGGTGGCCGTGGCGGCGCCGGAGACGTCGGCGAGCACGCCGATCCGGTTCATCTCGCGGACGACCTCCTCGCCGAACCGGTTCAGGCCCTGCTCGCCCGCCCAGGCCGTGCCCGTGAGGGTGAGCACGTGCAGGCCGAGGGCGCGCAGGACGCGCAGGACGGCGAGGGAGTCGTCGAGCGCGGTGGCCGGGGCGGGGCCCAGCACCACGGCGACCCGGCCGCGGTGTCGGGCGTCGATGATCTCCCCGGCGGTGTGCACCAGGCGCAGCCCCTCCGGGTGGGCGTCGATCACCGAGCGCGCGAAGTCCAGCTGTTCCAGGGCCGCGGTCGTGGGGTGGTCGCCGCCGGTGGCCTCGGGCAGGTGCAGCGACCAGAACAGTGCGCCCACGTGGCCCTCGCGCAGCCGCGGTATGTCCGTGTCGACGGCGGGCTCGCCCAGCTCCAGGTCGTACCGGGACAGCCGCCGCAGGGCCGAGGGCAGTCCGCTGTGGCCGTCGGCGACCGGGTGGGCCGCGAGCAGGGCGTGGGCCTGTTCCAGGACGGCCGCGGAGCAGGGCGGCTGGGCGTCGGGGGTGTCCGGCAGGGTGTCGTCCGCACCGACCTCGGCCGTGGTGGCGCTGTCGGGCTGCAGGTCGGCCATGGCGGGCTCCGTAGGTCGTGGGCTGCGTCGCTGGCGTACCGCCACGGTCGCACGGAGCCGAGGGGGCCTTCCTGGTGAGTGGGGCGTTCGGGGGGTGGTGGCCCGCTCAGGCGTCGCGGGCCGTGCGGATCACCTCGTCCAGGGTCTCGCGGGAGCGCCGCAGGTCGGCGATCATGCGGTCGATGCGGTCGCGTTCGGCGGTGAGGTCGGCGACCAGCTTCGGGGTGGCGGTCGCGGCGGGGCCGCCGTCCCGGTCGCGCATGCAGGGCAGCAGCTGCCGGATCTTGTCGCTGTGCAGTCCGGCGGCGTACAGCTCCTGGATGCGGATGACCCGGTCGACGGCCGCGTCGGGGTAGTCGCGGTGGCCGCCGGGGGTGCGCTCGCTGCTGAGCAGTTGCCGGGTCTCGTAGTAGCGCAGTGAGCGCTCGCTCACGCCGGTGCGCCGGGCCAGTTCACCGATCCGCATCTGCCGCCTCCCCGGGACGGGCTTGAATCCGACATCAGTGTCAAGTTCTACCTTGCCGGCATGACGCAGACAACGGATTTCCTGGCCCCGGCCCGGCTCGGCCGGCTCGCCCTGCCGAACCACCTGGTGATGGCCCCGCTGACCCGTAACCGCGCGGCGGCCGACGGCACCCCGACCCCGATCATGGCCACCCACTACGCCCAGCGCGCCTCGGCCGGCCTGATCGTCGCGGAGGGTTCGACGCCGAACGCCGTCGGGCAGACGTACCCGGACATCACCGCGATCCACACCGACCGGCATGTGGCCGGCTGGCGCCAGGTCACCGACGCGGTGCGGGCGGCCGGCGGGCGGATGTTCCTCCAGCTCCAGCACGGCGGCCGGGTCAGCCATCCGGCGACCACCGGACTGACCCCGGTGGCGCCCTCGCCGCTGCCGCTGCCGGAGACGATCTTCACGCCTGGCGGGCACCGGCCGGCCGCCGTGCCCCGTGCGATGACGGCGGACGACATCCGCGCCACGATCGCCGACTTCGCCGCCGCGGCCCGCCGGGCCGTCGCGGCGGGCTTCGAAGGGGTGGAGGTGCACTCGGCCAACGGGATGCTGCTGCACCAGTTCCTCGCGGACAACACCAACCGCCGGGACGACGGCTACGGCGGCTCCGCGCGGCAGCGGGTGCGGTTCGCGGCGGAGGTGACCGAGGCGGTGGCGGACGCGATCGGCGCGGACCGGGTGGGTATCCGCGTCTCCCCCGCCTCCACCGTCAACGGCGTCCTGGAGGAGGACACCGACGGCCTCTACGCCGCGCTCCTGGACCGTCTGAAGGGGCTGGACCTCGCCTATCTGCACCTGGTGCGCTCCGACCCGGCCAGCGGCTGGTACCGGCGGATCCGCGCCGGCTGGCCCGGCGTCCTGATCGGCAACCCGGACCTGACCGACCTCTCCGCCGAGGCCGTCGCCCGGGCCGCACGCGGGATGCTGGCGGCCGGCGCCGACCTGGTGGCGCTCGGCCGGCCGTTCCTCGCCAACCCGGACCTGGTCGAGCGGCTGCGCCGCGGCGCACCCCTGAACCCGGTCCGGGACCGGTACTTCATGTACGTGGGCGGGGCGGAGGGGTACAACGACTACCCCGCCCTGGACGGTCAGGCGGCGCCGGCGTCCAGTGACTCGATGGTGGCGAGGGACGGCGCCCGGGTCGCCTGAAGGCCGCGGGCCACGTCCTCGGCCGCGCCCAGTACCCGCACCGCGTTCTGCCAGGTCAGCTTGGCCAGGTCGGCCCTGGACCAGCCGCGGTCCAGCAACTCGGCGAGCAGGTTCGGGTAGCCGGAGACGTCGTTCAGCCCGTCGGGGGTGAACGCGGTGCCGTCGTAGTCGCCGCCGATGCCCAGGTGGTCGATGCCGGCCACCTCGCGCATGTGGTCCAGGTGGTCCGCCACCGTCGTGACCGTGGCGATCGGACGCGGGGTGCGCTCCTCGAACTCGCGGTGCAGCTTCATCGCCTCGGCGCCGGTGTCGAGGTGGTGGAAGCCGTGGGCGCGCAGGTTCTCGTCGGCCGCGGCCGTCCAGTCGACGGCGGCCTGGAGCACGAACTTCGGCACGAACGTCACCATCGCCACGCCGCCGTTGGCGGGCAGCCGCTCCAGGACGTCGTCGGGGATGTTGCGCGGGTGGTCGCACACCGCACGGGCGGAGGAGTGCGAGAAGACCACCGGCGCGGAGGTCGCGTCCAGCGCGTCCCGCATGGTCGTCGCCGCCACGTGCGAGAGGTCGACCAGCATGCCGAGCCGGTTCATCTCACGGACGACCTCGCGGCCGAACGCGGTCAGGCCGCCGGCCTTCGGCTCGTCGGTCGCGGAGTCCGCCCAGTCCACGTTGGAGTTGTGGGTGAGCGTCATGTAGCGCACGCCGAGCGCGTACAGGCCGCGCAGGGCGCCGAGCGAGTTGGCGATGGAGTGGCCGCCCTCGGCGCCCATCAGGGAGGCGATACGGCCGTCCCGGCGCGCCGCCTCCATGTCGGCGGCGGTCAGCGCGGGCGCCAGGTCCGCCGGGTAGCGGGCCAGCAGCTGCTGTACGCAGTCGATCTGCTCCAGCGTCGCCGCCACCGGCGCGGGCTGCTCGGCGGGCACGAACACCGACCAGTACTGCGCGCCGACGCCGCCCTCGCGCAGCCGCGGGAGGTCGGTGTGCAGCTGCGCGTTCTGGGGGGCGGCGATGTCGAGCGCGTCGAGGTCGTAGCCGGCCTTCTTGCGCAGCGCCCACGGCAGGTCGTTGTGGCCGTCGACGACCGGGAACTCGCGCAGCAGCGCGCGGGCCTCGTCCAGGGAGGTCATCCGCGTCACTTCCCGAAGCCGAAGTGGCCCTGGCCCTCGACCTTGGAGCGCAGCCGCTTGCCCTTCTCGGTGGCCTGGTCGTTCAGGTCCTGCTGGAAGTCGCGCATCCGGTGCAGCAGGTCCTCGTCGTGCGCGGCGAGCATGCGGGCCGCGAGGAGACCGGCGTTGCGGGCGCCGGCGACGGAGACGGTGGCGACCGGCACGCCGGCCGGCATCTGCACGATGGACAGCAGCGAGTCCATGCCGTCGAGGTACTTCAGCGGCACCGGCACGCCGATGACCGGCAGCGGGGTCACGGAGGCGAGCATGCCGGGCAGGTGGGCGGCCCCGCCCGCACCGGCGATGATCACCTTCAGGCCGCGGTCGGCGGCCTGCTCGCCGTACGTGATCATCTCGCGGGGCATGCGGTGCGCGGAGACGACGTCGACCTCGTACGGGATCTCGAACTCGTCCAGGGCCTTGGCGGCGGCCTCCATGACGGGCCAGTCGGAGTCCGACCCCATGACGATGCCAACAACAGGGCTCATTCGGTGATCGTGCCTCTCAGGTAGCCGGCTGCGTGACGGGCGCGCTCCAGCACGTCGTCCAGGTCGTCGCCGTAGGTGTTGACGTGTCCGACCTTGCGGCCGGGCTTCACATCCTTGCCGTACATGTGGATCTTGAGCTTGGGGTCGCGGGCCATGCAGTGCAAGTACGCGGAGTACATGTCCGGGTAGTCGCCGCCGAGGACGTTGGCCATCACGGTCCACTTCGCGCGCGGGCGCGGGTCCCCGAGCGGGAGGTCGAGGACCGCGCGGACGTGGTTGGCGAACTGCGAGGTGATCGCGCCGTCCTGGGTCCAGTGGCCGGAGTTGTGCGGGCGCATCGCCAGTTCGTTGACGAGGATGCGGCCGTCGCGGGTCTGGAACAGCTCCACGGCGAGGTGCCCGACGACGTCCAGCTCCTTGGCGATGGTCAGCGCCATCCGCTCGGCCTGCAGGGCGAGGGACTCGTCGAGGTCCGGGGCCGGCGCTATGACGGTGTCGCACACGCCGTTGACCTGCTGGGACTCCACCACCGGGTAGGCGACGGCCTGGCCGTGCGGGGAGCGTACGACGTTGGCGGCCAGCTCGCGGACGTAGTCGACCTTCTCCTCGGCGAGGACCGGGACGCCGGCCCGGAACGGCTCGGCGGCCTCCTCGGCGGAATCCACGACCCACACGCCCTTGCCGTCGTAGCCGCCGCGCACGGTCTTCAGGACGACCGGGAAGCCGTCCCCCTCGGCCGCGAACCGGACGACGTCCTGCGGGTCCGCGACGATCCTGTGCCGCGGGCACGGGACGCCGATCGCGTCGAGCTTCGCGCGCATCACCCCCTTGTCCTGGGCATGCACCAGCGCGTCGGGCCCTGGGCGCACGGGGATGCCGTCCGCCTCCAGGGCCCTGAGGTGCTCGGTGGGTACGTGTTCGTGATCGAAGGTGATCACATCGCACCCGCGCGCGAACTCACGCAGCGTGTCCAGGTCGCGATAGTCGCCGATGACGACATCGCTGACGACCTGCGCCGCGGAATCCTGAGGGGTGTCACTGAGAAGCTTGAACCTGATGCCCAACGGGATGCCCGCTTCGTGCGTCATACGCGCGAGCTGCCCCCCGCCGACCATGCCGACTACCGGGAACGTCACACCCCTAGCGTATCGGCCACGCCGACGCGGCCGGATCGCGTCCCTCTCACGATCTCTTACCCGCCGTTTTCCGCCCTCTTTCCGACCTGTTTCCGAGCTGTGGCCCAGTGCGGAGGCGTCCGTCGTTCCGCCTGGATAGCATGGCGGGGCTGACGAAACCTACCGACGGGAGCTGCACCACCATGGAACCTCGTTCCTCGGGGCTGCAACGGCTCGTACGCGAGGTGGCCAAGTTCGGCGCCGTCGGCGGCGCGGGCATCTTTGTCAATCTCGGTGTGTTCAACCTGGTCCGGCACGTCTCCGACCTGCCGGTGGTGCGCGCCAGCATCATCGCGACGGTGGTCGCGATCGCCTTCAACTACGTGGGCTTCCGTTACTGGACGTACCGGGACCGTGACAAGAACGGCCGCACCAAGGAACTCACGCTGTTCCTGTTCTTCAGCGCGATCGGTCTGGTGATCGAGAACGGCGTGCTGTACCTGGCGACCTACGGCTTCGGCTGGGACAGCCCGCTGCAGAGCAACGTCTTCAAGTTCCTCGGCATCGGCATCGCGACCCTGTTCCGCTTCTGGTCGTACCGCACCTGGGTGTTCCGCGCGCAGCCGGCACAGGAGGCGGAGTCGATCCTGGCGGCCGAGTCGCGCAAGCCGCACCCCGAGCCGGAGCCGAAGTCCCAGCGAGTGCCCTAGCCGGGCTCAACGGACCGTCGGCCGGTCCCCCTCCGGCTTGCGGGCCGGGGGCGTGCGGGAGAGGAACAGCCCGAACACCGGCGGCTGGGCCTGCAGCAGCTCCAGTCGGCCGCCGTCGGCCTCCGCGAGGTCACGGGCGACGGCCAGGCCGATCCCGGTGGAGTTGCGACCGCTGATCGTCCGCTCGAAGATGCGCGCGCCGAGGTCGGCCGGGACGCCGGGACCCTCGTCGGTGACCTCCACCACGGCCTGGTTGCCGGTGACCCGGGTACGCAGCGCGACCGTGCCGCCCCCGTGCATGAGGGAGTTCTCGATCAGCGCCGCCAGCACCTGGGCGACCGCGCCCGGCGTGCCGACGGCCTGCAGATGCCGCTTGCCGGAACTGACGATGGCCCGGTTGGCGCTGCGGTAGGCGGGCCGCCACTCGGCGAGCTGCTGCTGGATGACCTCGTCCAGGTCGAAGGTGACGGCGGAGCCGGTGCGCGGGTCGCGGGAGTTCGTCAGCAGCCGCTCGACCACGTCGGTGAGCCGCTCGACCTGGGTGAGGGCGACGTTCGCCTCTTCCTTCACGGTGTCCGGGTCGTCGGTGAGGGTGATCTCCTCAAGCCGCATGGACAGCGCGGTCAGCGGGGTGCGCAGTTGGTGGGAGGCGTCCGCCGCGAGGCGCCGCTCGGCGGTCAGCATGCGCCCGATCCGCTCGGCGGAGGAGTCCAGCACATCGGCGACCCGGTCCAGCTCGGGAACGCCGTACCGCTTGTGCCGTGGGCGCGGGTCGCCGGAGCCGAGCCGTTCGGCGGTCTCGGCGAGGTCGGTCAGCGGGGAGGCGAGCCGGTTGGCCTGCCGTACGGCGAGCAGCACCGCGGCGACGACCGCGAGCAGCGCCACCAGCGCGATGATCAGCAGGGTCCGGCCGACCTCGCGGGTCACCGCGGAGCGCGGCTCCTGCACGGTGACCTTCTCGCCCTCCTCGCCCGTCTGCGAGGCGCTGATGACGTCGCCCCGCGGCTGGGTGCCGATCTCGATCGGCGGCCTGCCGGGCATGCGGATCACCGCGTACTGGTCCTTGCTGACCGGGTTGCGCAGCACGTCGGCGTTGACGTTCTCCGTGGCGAGGATCCGGCTGTCCACGATGCTGGCCAGCCGCACCGCCTCGGACTCCACCCGCTCCTGGGCGCTGTTGCTGATCGTCCGGCTCTCGACGATCACCAGGGAGATGCCGAAGACGGCGATCACCACGAGGACGACGGCGAGGGTGGACTGGATGAGTCGTCGACGCATGTTCCGTTACCTGAGGTGCTCGCTGGGTCCCGGCGGGGGCTCAGCTCTTCTCGAAGCGGAAGCCCACGCCTCGTACGGTGGCGATGTAGCGCGGGTTCGCCGCGTCGTCGCCGAGCTTCTTGCGCAGCCAGGAGATGTGCATGTCCAGGGTCTTGGTGGACGACCACCACGTGGTGTCCCAGACCTCGCGCATCAGCTGGTCGCGGGTGACGACCCGGCCGGCGTCCCGCACCAGTACCCGCAGCAGGTCGAACTCCTTGGCGGTGAGCTGCAGTTCCTCGTCGCCCATCCACGCCCGGTGCGACTCGACGTCGATCCGCACGCCGTGCGTGGCCGGCGGCTGCTGCGGCTCGGCGGCACCGCGCCGCAGCAGCGCCCGCACCCGGGCGAGCAGTTCGGCGAGCCGGAAGGGCTTGGTGACGTAGTCGTCGGCGCCCGCGTCCAGGCCGACGACGGTGTCCACCTCGTCGGCCCGCGCGGTCAGGATGAGGATCGGCACGGTGTGGCCGTCGGCCCGCAGCCGGCGGGCGACCTCCAGGCCGTCCATGCCCGGCAGGCCCAGGTCGAGTACGACCAGATCGACACCGCCCTGCATTCCGGCGTCGAGTGCGGTGGGTCCGTCCTCGCGCACCTCGACCTCGTAACCTTCCCGGCGCAGGGCGCGGGCCAGCGGCTCCGAGATGGACGCGTCGTCCTCGGCGAGCAGTACACGGGTCATGAGGTGATGGTAGACCGCCCGCGCACGGTGCCGAGGTGTGATCGCTCCCAGGAACTCTTACCTTCGCACACGGCTGGTACGAACCATTGCTCCGGGGGTGCGATCGTAGGAGAGACCTTCGAATGCGTTTCCGCGGTTCCCCCGACACCTGTGATCCGCGTCTCAAGTCCTTCCATATCCGGCAGTGTCCTGCCGTATGGTGACCTGAACGCCTGTAGTACACCGGGGACCTTTGGCGAGCACTTGACGCTGAGGGTCTCTTTTGTGTGCGGGCTGATCAAGATCAGCCTTGAAAGGAATGACCTCTGGCCGGGCTCCGGACGCATCGTCGCGTCGGGGCGTGGATCCCGGTGGTCGCCGTCCGCCGCTTCCGAGACCCGGAAACGGACTCCCCCCGGGCGTTGGGGGGTGGACGACCGACCCTGCCGGTGCCGGCCGCACCCCTCACCGGGCGCGCAACGCTCCAGCAGCGCGTCCCGACCAGCAAGGAACGACCATGGCGTCCAGCCTGACGAAGGACTCGGTCCGCCCGGGCACCCCCGGTTCCGAGAAGACCTTCTTCGGCCACCCCCGCGGCCTGGCCACTCTCTTCATGACCGAGATGTGGGAGCGCTTCTCCTACTACGGCATGAGGGCCCTGCTCCCGCTGTACCTGGTGGCCCCGGGTGGCCTGCATCTGAACGCGGGCACGGCGACCGCGATCTACTCGGTGTACGTGTCGCTCGTGTACCTGCTCGCCCTCCCCGGCGGCTGGTTCGCCGACCGCGTGCTCGGCCCCCGCAAGACGGTCGCCGTCGCGGGTCTGATCATCATGCTCGGCCACCTGTGCCTCGCGCTGCCCGTGGCCGCCAGCTTCTTCGTCGGCCTGGGCCTCGTCGCCATCGGTTCGGGTCTGCTGAAGGCCAACATCTCCACGATGGTCGGCCACCTCTACAAGGGTCCGGAGGACCCGCGCCGCGACGGTGGCTTCACGCTCTTCTACATCGGCATCAACGTCGGTGCCTTCGTCGCGCCGCTGGTCATCGGCACCGTCGGTGAGAACGTCAACTGGCACCTGGGCTTCGCGCTGGCCGCGCTCGGCATGGCGCTGGGTCTGGCCCAGTACCTGCTGGGCGGCCGTCACCTGAGCGCGAAGAGCAGCGAGGTCCCGACCCCGCTCACGGCCGACGAGAAGTCCGCCACCCTGCGCAAGGGCCTGATCTGGCTGGCCGTCGCCGCGGTCTTCTACGGTGTCGTCGGCGGCACCGGCCACTTCACCCTGAACTGGGCGCTGATCCCGCTCACCCTCATCGGTCTGATCGTGCCGATCCTGGTCATCACCCGCATCCACCGGGACAAGGACCTGAGCGCCGACGAGCGCTCGAAGGTGTCGGCGTACGTCTGGTTCTTCGTCGCCGCCGCCGTCTTCTGGATGATCTACGACCAGGGTGGTTCGACCCTGTCGCTGTTCGCCGAGAAGAGCGCGAAGAACTCGATCTTCGGCTGGGACTTCCCGGTCTCCTGGTACCAGTCGGTCAACCCGGTCATGATCATGGCCCTGGCGCCGGTCTTCGCCTGGCTGTGGCTGTGGCTGAACCGCCGCGGCCAGGAGCCGAGCACGATCGTGAAGTTCGCCTCCGGTCTGGTCCTGATCGGTGCGTCGTTCTTCCTCTTCCTCGCCCCGCTGTCGGTCGCCGAGGGCGGTCACAAGGCCGCGGCGATGTGGCTGGTCGCGATCTACTTCGTGCAGACGATCGGTGAGCTGACGCTGTCTCCGGTGGGTCTGTCGGTGACGACGAAGATGGCGCCGAAGAAGTACGCCTCCCAGATGATGGGCGTGTGGTTCCTCGCCGTCACCGCGGGTGACTCGCTCACCGCGCTGATGTCGAACCCGGCCATAGGCGGGGTCAACCTCGACAAGATGGGCTACGTCGGCCTGGAGGCCGTGCTCGCCGGTGTCGCGGTGTGGGTGTACCGCAAGAAGGTCAACAAGCTGATGGGCGACGTCCACTGACGTCCCCTGGCACAGCTCGCTGAAGAGGGCCACCACATCTGCGGATGCGGTGGCCCTCTTCACGTCAGGGGTGTCAGCGTGTCCTGCGTCCCGGCATGAACGTGAACACCGCCCCGCCCAGCAGGATCGCCGTGCCGGCCACCAGGCCGAGCGCCTTCAGGGCGCCGTGGTCGCTCGCCCCGGTCTCGGCGAGGCCGCCGGAGCCGCTGCCGCTGCTGGTTCCGCCGGTCGAGCCGGTCGAGCCGCCGGAGGTGGACGTGCCGCCGGACGATCCGCCCTGCTGCCGGCTGGTGTCCAGGGTCAGCGAGACCTCGGTCCTGGTCGGTGTGCACGTCGTGGTCGTGCCGAGCGCCTTGACCGTCAGGACCCCCGGGGACAGCGTCGAACTGCCGCTCGCGCCGGGCTTGTAGGTGCCGGTGAGGTCCGGGATGTCGATCGGGTCGCCGGACTTGATGGGGGCGGGGTTGGCCGGCCCCTCCACGTGCACGGTGCCCTTGTCGGCGCCGCCCAGCACCACCTCCATGGAGGGCTTCACGGAGTCCTTCGGGATGTCGGCGGGGCTGTTCATCACCGACTTCTTGAACTTGACGGTGAGGCCGAAGTCGCCGCCGTTCTTCCTGGCGTCGATCTGCACCGGCGAGGTCGCGTTCTTGTCGCCGATCGGGGTCTTGCAGGCGTAGGGGATCTGCACCTCCTTGCCGGTGAAGTCGGTCTGGCCGCTGCCGCCGGTCGCGGTCGGGGTGGCCGTGGGGGTGCTCGACCGGGTCGGAGTGGCCGACCGCGTCGGTGTCGGACCGGACGTGCCGCCACCACCCGTCACCTGGATCGTCGCCGCCTTCTGCACGGTCTCCTTCGGCGTGCACCTGGTGTCCGTCGACATCGCGTTGACGGTGTACGCGTCCGGCGTCAGCGTCACCTCGCCGGCCGCCGTCAGCTTGACGCTGCCCTTCATGTCGGACAGCACCATGGCGCCGCCCTTGGGGATCGCCGGGTTCTGCCGCGCCCCCTGCATCGCGATGTCGGCGCTCTGCGCGCCGGCCGCCTTCAGCACGCCGGACGGCTGGACCGAGTTGGCGGGCAGGTCGATGATGTCGGGGTTCTTGGACGCCGCCTGGACGAACTTCCACACGACGTCCACCGTGTCGCCGACCTTCGCCGTGGCCGGCGCGGTGATCTCGACCTTCGTGGTGCCGTCGACCGGGCTGATGCCCGCCGGCGGCACACAGTGGGTGGCGTACGCCACCTCGGCCGCCTGCGCGGGGCTCGCGGCGATGCCCAGCAGGACGCCCGCACCGCTCAGCGCCAGCGCGGCGCCCGCGGCCGTCCCTCTCCTTCGGATGCTCACGTGGGTCCCTTCGTGGTGGGAGTCGTAGGACTCGTCGGGCTGTCGGTGTGCGGTGCGGAGAGCCGGCCGGCCGGGTCGCCCGGGACGGAGTCCGGGGCGAACCACGGCAGGGTCGGGCGCGTGGGGGGCGGTCCGGGGGTGCGGGAGCGCGGCAGCCGCGGGATGGGCCGGAACCGGTGGCCGTCGTGGCGGGCGCCGCCCGGGCGGCGCGGCCGTAGCCGGTCCACCACCGCCATGCCGATGCGGAACAGCGCGGCGGGGACCACCAGGCAGAGCAGGATCCAGAACAGCGTCACGCCCCAGGGGCGTCCGACGCCCCACGGCTGTTCGGCGAGGATCTTGCCGTCGTACTTCAGCGACACGGTGTAGTCGCCGTGCGCTCCGGCGGACAGCTCGACCGGCAGCCTGACCTCGGCGCGCCGGCCGGGCGCCAGGGTGCCCTGCCACTGCCGGTCGTCCCACTGCGGGGCGAAGACGCCGTGCGCGGCGCCGACCTGGAAGACCGGGTCCTTGACCGCGCTGGTGCCGGTGTTGCCGACGGTGAAGACCAGGGTGCGGCCGGGTGGCGCCCCGAACCAGGTCAGCGGGCCGCTGGAGCCGGTCAGCCGGGTGTCGGACAGGATCGCCAGCCGGCCGCCGGTGGTCTCGGCGGGCAGCGGGGCGACGGGGTGCCCGGCGACCTTCAGAGCGGCGTCCGACTCCGCCCCGGCGCCGGTGACGGTGGCCACGTGCACCACACAGGGGCAGGGCACGGGCGGTTCGGCGACCGGGAGTTTCCGGCTGAAGGCACCCCGGGCGTCGGTGGTCACCGCCCGGCCGTCGCCGTTGGCACAGGAGTTGGTGCCGCCGATGACACCCCGGGACGGTGTGGCCCGTCCACAGACCAACAGCATCAGCAACGTGTGCGACCGCCAGCCGGTGCCGGTGACGGTGACCGACCCGCCGGTGCCGGCCTGCGCTGCCGACAGCTTCACGACCGGCCCGTCCGCCGCGCTCGCCCAGCCGCCCACCGGCAGCAGAAGCAGCGCGAGCACCGCCACCACCGCCGACAGCCGCGGCATCCTCACCTTCCGGCTCACTTCACCGCGCCTTCCGTCAGCTCACCGTCGCGGTCCCGAGCTCCGCCCGACCCCACGCCCTGCCCACCCCCCGATCCACCGGGCCCCGGCCCCCCACCCACCGCGTCACGCGGCCCCGAGACACCAGCCGAGGGGCCGACGGGAGCCGGGGAGTCGGACAGGCAGGCGCCGGGCACCGGAACCCCGGGTGACAGACCGTCGGGGGCCTGTGGGTCGAACAGGCGCGCGCCGGGCGCCGGAACACCTGGGGTAGCACCGTCGGGAGCCGGGGCACCGGACAGCCGCGCGCCGGGCGGCGGGGCATCAGCCGACGGACCGCCAGGAGCCGGGACATCCAGCAGGCCCGCCCCGGACGCCGGAACATCAGCCGACGGACCGCCAGGAGCCGGGACACCCAGCAGGCCCGCCCCGGACGCCGGAACATCAGCCGACGGACCGCCAGGAGCCAGGACATCCAGCAGGCCCGCCCCGGACGCCGGAACATCAGCCGACGGACCGCCAGGAGCCGGGGGATCGGGCAAGTGCGCGCCGGGCGCCCGGGCACAGGACAGGCGGGAACCGAACGCCGGAACACCGGGTGACGCCCCGTCGGGGGCCGGTGTGTCGGGCAGGCGGGCGCCGGACGCGGGAACACCAGCCGACGTACCGTCGGGGGACGGGTCGTCGGGTCGTGGGCGGCGGCGTCGGAGGCGGGCGGCGGTCAGTGCGGCCGCCGTCGCGAGCAGCGGGGCACCCGTCCCCGCCACCGCCGGCCAGGGCACGAACCGGGCCGAGGCGGTCGCCGTACCGCGGGCTCCGCCCGGGGCCGTGACCGTCAGGCGGACGTCGACGGCGTCCAGCGCGGGACGGTCGGGCCAGGGCTCGCTGAGCTTCAGGCGCGCGCCGGGGCGCAGGCGGACGGGGAGCGTGCGCGGTGCGCGGTCCAGGACCCGGCCGAGGATGCCGTCCGCACGCACCGCGAGCCTCGGTGCGAGGACGGTCGTACCGCGGTTGACCAGCTCGTACGTGATGCGGTCGGCGTGCACGTCGAGGTGTTCGACGGTCAGCGCGGCGAGCGTGGGTCCGCCGACGCGCAGCCGGACCGGGACGGTCGCCGTACGCCCCCGTGCGTCCCGCGCGACGACGGCACCGGTGCGGTCGCCGGGCGCCGCACCGGCCGGCACGGTGACGGTGAAGGGCACCTCGGCACGGGTGCGGGCCGGGACGCGTATCCCGGTGCCGGCCTGTTCGGCGAAGACTGTCCGCAGGCCGGTGCCGGACAGCCGTACGACGACCGCTGCCCGCCCGGGGTTGGTGACGGACACCGTGTCCTGCAGGACCGTCCCGGGTGTGCCCTCGGCGTAGAAGGACGGGCGGCCGCCGCCGGCGGGCGCGACGGACCAGCCCGCGGCGGCCGAGGCACGGGGCGCCGCACCCAGCGCGGCGCACAGGCAGAGGGCGGCGGGCAGGGCGGCGCGGCGCGGGCGCCGGCGGCGGATCGGTGCGGGGGCGGCGGACGGCATGGGCGGCTCCAGCGGGACCTGGGGTGCGTCGGGTCAGCGGTGTGCCGTCTGTCCCCGTCGGGTCAGCCAGAGGGCGCCCGCCGTACCGGCGAGGAGTACCGTGCCGCCGAGGGTGCCGAGGGCGATCGCGGAGTCGTCGGGGCCGGTCTGCGGGAGCTGTCCGCCGGAGGGGGAACCGCCGGAAGAGGACGACGAGGAGGCCCCGGAGGAGGAGCCGCCGGGCGCGGTCACCTGCAGTGTCAGCCCCGGCCCGGGGCTGTTGGTCGGGTTGCAGGTCGTCGTCGTGCCGAGCGCCTTGATGACGAGCGTGCCCGGTGTGAAGGTGACCTTGCCGGTCTTCCTCGGCGTGTACGTGCCGCTCAGGTCGCTGATCTTGATGGGGGTGTTGGCGGGTATCGCCGCCGCGTTGGCGGGCCCGCTGACGGCGAGCGTGCCGGTGTCGGCGCCGCCCAGCCTGACGGTGGCGCTCGGGGTCATCGCACCCTTGCCCAGTTCGACCGGGCTGGAGGAGACGCCTTTCCGCCAGGACATGGTGATCTTGTAGCCGCTGCCGCTCCTGACGCCCGTCATGTCGATCGGCGAGACGGCGCTCTTGACACCGATCGGCGTCTGGCAGCGGTAGTTGACGTCGACGACGTCGGCATGGGCCGCGGGCGCGGCCAGCAGCACCGCCGAGCCGGCCAGGGCGGCGGCGGACGCGAGCGCGGCGGTTCGCTTCGGGTACGACACGGTCGGTCCACCTCATTCGTTCCTGACGGCACATCAGATTCGGCCGTCAAGGTACGCCCGGCACCATGAGGAGGGAAGACGCATCACACGCCGGAGTTGTGGCGATCCGGCGTGTGTGACGCGTGGCCGGCGTGGAGGGTGCGAGAGGGTGCTCGCGGTGCCACCACGCCTTCGCCGTCGTACGACGGCCTCGTCGGGCCCGATGACGGGGGCCGGCCGGCGGGGCATGGGGGCCGCCGTGGCGCGGCGGCCCGTTCCTCCCCGCACTCGGGAGGGGATTCACCCGGGGTGCGAGGCCGCCTTCCCAGCTGCCGACGGCTCTCTCGGCTCGCGGTTTCCGGGCTACTCGTCTTCGTCAGCGCGTTGCGCCCAGGGCAGGAAGTGCCGCGGCCGGCGGAAACCGAATTTCCACCGGCACCGGGCGGGGAGCCTAGGCCGGTGCGCCCAGCTCCGCCCACACCGTCTTGCCCGGCCGGCCGGCCGCGCGGACGACACCCCAGTCCAGGCACAGCCGCTGCACGATGAACATGCCGTGGCCGCCGGGGCGGCCGGCGCGGTGCGGGGTGCGGGGGGCCGGCTGACCGCTGCCGCGGTCCGAGACCTCCACCCGGATCACCTTGTTGTCGCAGGCCAGGAGCAGTTCGTCCGGCCCCTCGGCGTGCAGGCAGGCGTTGGTGACCAGTTCGGAGACGACCAGCAGCACGTCCTCGGCGGCGGCCCGCTGGTCGGCGCCGGCGGCCGGCAGCCAGTCCCACGCGTACAGCGCCTGGCGGGCGAAGTCGCGAGCGAGCGGGACGACCCCGCTCTCGCCGCGCAGGCCGAGTCTGCGGACCTGGGGCCCGCCGCTGCCTTGAGTGCCGCCGGCAGATCCGGACGGCGCGGCTGCCCCCGTGGGTACGCCTGCGGTCGGCGCACCCCCCTCGGACACCCCGGAAGCGCCGCTGGGCTCCGGGCCGCGGTCGCCCGGCGAGTAAGGCCGGGTGGTGCTCATCAGCGCTTCACCTCACCGATTCACCAATTCACGATTCAAAATGGCCGGCACCCGGTCCGTGCCGGCCGGTCCGTACGCCGTCCGCCCGTCGTCCGCGCAGGGTTCCTGTTCGCCCGTCCGTCGCACGTACGTCCCGTCCAGTCGTTGCACCGGCCCCGGTGCGGTCCCGGGCCGGCGTTCGTCGGGGTCTGTCCCGCTTCTCCTGCCCTCTCCTGCCCGGCCGATCCGGCACGACACCCCTGTCTTCGGCGTGACGAACGCAACGCCCGGGGGCCGGGGCACGGGGAGGGGCGGCGGGCTCAGTCGGCGCCGTCGGCCAGGGCCGCCTCCACGGAGTCGTGGACGGTGAAGACCGCCTCGGCCCCGGTGATCTCGAACACGCGGGCGACCACCGGCTGCATCCCTGCCAGATGGACTCCGCCGCCGGAGGCCTCCGCCTTCAGCCGGGCGCCGAGCAGCACGTTCAGGCCCGTGGAGTCACAGAACTCCAGGCGTGAACAATCCACGACGAGGCGCGAGAAGCCCTTGGCCAGGAGGTCGTCGAGGGGCTCACGCAAAAGATCGGCGGTGTGGTGATCGAGCTCACCCGCCGGTGTCACAACGGCGCTGGAGCCCTCTTCCCGCACCTCCACCAGAAGCCGGCCCGACTGTGCGCTGCCGACCGTCCCGTGGTCCATGCCGTCTCTCTCCCGAGGTCGTGGACGCTGATTGCTCTCGAACATTACGCCTTCCATGCGCACTCCGGCACCCGAAGAATTTCACAGAACCGGACATACCTGAACAGAACGCACTTGCGATCGTCTCGGTGAAGCGGGTAGGGCTAGTAAGGACACCTATCCCTACACGCCGGCTTTGGAGGCGCCGCACACCGCAGTGCACGCACCGGCTTCGGCAGCCATATGCCGAGAACGATGGAGGACACCATGTCACCCCGGCTCGACGCATCGCATACCCCGATCGCGACGTCGACACCCCCACCGGAACAACTGGATCATCCCATCGACGCCCTCGACACCTTCGAGGGACTCCCGGAGATCCCCCCGTACGACGAGATCGGCCCGGTCGACGCGCGGGCCCTGTCCAAGACCCTCTTCGAGCGCCTCCAGTCGCTGGAGGAAGGGACGCACGAGTACTCGTACGTCCGCAACACCCTGGTCGAGCTGAACCTCGCGCTCGTCAAGTTCGCCGCGTCCCGCTTCCGCTCCCGCAGCGAGCCGATGGAGGACATCATCCAGGTCGGCACCATCGGCCTGATCAAGGCGATCGACCGCTTCGAGCTCACCCGCGGTGTCGAGTTCCCGACCTTCGCGATGCCGACCATCATCGGCGAGATCAAGCGTTTCTTCCGCGACACCTCGTGGTCCGTGCGCGTGCCGCGCAGGCTGCAGGAGCTGCGCCTGGACCTGGCCAAGGCCGGGGACGAGCTGGCCCAGCGGCTGGACCGCGCGCCGACGGTCGCGGAGCTGGCCGAGCAGCTCGGCATCTCCAACGACCAGGTCGTCGAGGGCATGGCCGCCTCGAACGCCTACACCGCCTCCTCGCTGGACGCCCAGCCCGAGGAGGACGACACGGAGGGCGCGCTCGCGGACCGCATCGGGTACGAGGACCACGGCCTGGAGGGCATCGAGTACATCGAGTCCCTCAAGCCGCTGATCGCCGGACTCCCGCCCCGGGACCGGAAGATCCTCTCCCTGCGTTTCGTGGCGAACATGACCCAGTCGGAGATCGGCGAGGAGCTCGGCATCTCCCAGATGCACGTCTCCCGGCTGCTGTCGCGCACGCTGGTACGGCTGCGCAAGGGGCTGACGCTGGAGGAGTGACACGCGGGCCCCTGGCGCGGTGACACCTCCGCAAGCGGCCCGGCCGTCGGTGCCGGGCCGCTTCCGCGTGCGTTCCCCGGACCCACCCCTCCGAGTGGCGCGGGTATCCACGGTCCTTGCGGCCATGCCCGGATTCGGGCCAGCGTTTCGGTCAACTGGCCCTGACGTCCCAACCGTTATGCGGTTACCCGCGGAAACCTCTTTCCCCGGCCGCCCCCCTCGACCACTATGGCCCCCCAAACCGGCTGGTATGCCGGGCGGGACCGCAACGACGCGGTCGCCCGCTGGTGCGAGGAGGCTGGACGATGGCTCAGGGGGACGGGGCCGGGGCGGGCGGAACCGAGACGGGCGACGCGTACGAGGACGTACCGGACGCCCGGCTGACCGCACTGCTGCGCTCGGCCACGGCGACGGCGTACCCCGCCCTGCAGGAACTGCGCCGCCGGCACCAGCCGGCGGCCCTCGCCTACGCCCGGCTGTGTGCCGCGAGCGAGCCGTCCGCCCGCCGGCTGGCGGCCGAGGCCGTCACCACGGCGGCCCGTGAGACGGCCCGGGGGGCCGAGCCGGCCGTCCCGCTGCGCCACCGGCTCCTGCTGCTGACCGCCGCGCTGGCGGCCGCCTGGGCGCGCGACGAGCGCGCCACCGGCCTCGACCCGGGACTGCTGCTGGTCCTGAACGCCTCCGGCCTGCCCGACGGCCCCACCCCCGCCCTGCTGCCCGCCTTCCAGTCACTGCCGTCCCGCACCCAGGGGCTGCTCTGGTACGGCGTGCTGGAGCGGGAGCCGCAGGAACGGACCGCCGCACTGCTCGGCCTGAGCCGCGCGGACGTGACCTACGGCACCCCGCAGGCCCTCAAGGCCCTGGCCCAGGCCTGCCTCCGGGAGCGCCTCGCCGCCTCCGACGACCCCAGCTGCGCCGACTTCCGCCGGCTGATCGAGGAGGCGGTACGGCCGGACGGCCCGCGCCACAGCGCCGACCTGGACGTCCACATGGCCCGCTGCCCGCACTGCACGGCCGCGTTCGAGGATCTGCGGGCCCTGCGGGACGCGCCCCGGCAGACCCTGGCGGAGGGGCTGCTGCCGTGGAACGGAACGGCCTACCTACGCGCCGAGGAGCCGCCGGCCGTACCCGGTCCCCCTGCCGTACGGGCGGCCTGGCCGCCCCGGCGCCGCGTCCTGCTGGCCTCGGCGGCCCTGGGGGTGGCCCTGACCCCGCTGCTGGTGTTCCTGCTCACCCCGGCGCAGACCGACGACCAGCAGCCGGCGGCCGCGACACCCACGCCTCCGCCGGTCACGGTCACCGCGACGGTGTCCGTGACCCCGTCCCCGTCCCCCTCCCCCACTTCCACTCCCACCGCGTCCCCCTCGAAGTCCCCTTCCCTCACGCCGAGTTCAGCGCGCCCGACGGCCACGCCCCCGCCGCCCCGGCACAGCACCACTCCCCGGCCGACGCCCTCCTTCACACCGCCCGGCACCTCCTTCGCCCAGGTGGTGAACCTGGCGAGGGGCCGCTGCCTGGACATCCGCGACGGCGACCTGTCCGAGGGCAACGACGTCGTCACGGCCCCCTGCTCCTCCGCCGGCACGCAGCGCTGGCGCTTCGACACCTACCTGGGGGTGCTCCGCTCGGGCGCCGACGACCGCTTCTGCCTGGACAGCCGGGGCTCGGTGGACCGGGGCGTCGGCATCTGGGAGTGCGACGCCGTCTACAGCGACAACGGTGACAACCTGCGCTTCACCATCGACCCCGACGGCACGATCCGCCCGGACATCGCCATCGAGACGGCGGTCACTCCGGAGGGCCGGTACGGGGTAGCCCTGGAACCGCTGGACGACCGCGGCGACCAGCGGTGGCGGGCCGGGGCGAGGTGAACGGCCGCGACGGCCCGCGGTGGCGGGCCGGAGCGGGGCCGGCCGGGGTGAACGGCTGAGGCCGGGTGGACGGCTGAGGCCGGATGGACGGCGGGCCGCCCCGGACACCAGCCGCCCCTCACACCACCCGCGCGCCGCGCCGCCACACGCCGCTGACCAGGGGCACGCCCGGGCGGTAGGCGAGGTGGACGTGGCTGGGGGCGTCGAGGAGGGTGAGGTCGGCGTAGGCACCGGGGCTGAGGCGGCCGATGTCGGTGCGGCGCAGGGCCGCCGCGCCGCCCGCCGTGGCCGACCAGACCGCCTCGTCCGGGGTCATCCGCATGTCCCGGACGGCCAGGGCGATGCAGAAGGGCACGGACGAGGTGAAGGACGAGCCCGGGTTGCAGTCCGTGGACAGGGCGACCGTGACCCCCGCGTCCAGCAGGCGGCGGGCGTCCGGCCACTCGGCACGGGTGGAGAACTCGGCGCCCGGCAGGAGGGTGGCGACCGTGTCGCCGTTCGCCAGGGCGTCGACGTCCGCGTCGGTGAGGTGGGTGCAGTGGTCGGCGCTGGCCGCGTCCAGCTCGACGGCCAGCTGGACGCCGGGACCGTAGGAGAGCTGGTTGGCGTGGATGCGGGGGTGCAGGCCCTTCGCCCGGCCCGCCGTGAGGATCGCGCGGGCCTGGTCGCCGTCGAAGGCGCCCTTCTCGCAGAACACGTCGATCCAGCGGGCGTGCGGCGCGCAGGCGTCCAGCATCTCGCCGGTGACCAGGGCGACATAGGCGGCCGGGTCGTCGGCGTGGTCCGGTGAGACGATGTGGGCGCCGAGGTACGTCACCTCGTCGGTGTGCCGCGCCGCGATGCGCAGTGCGCGGGCCTCGTCCTCGACGGTGAGGCCGTAGCCCGACTTGGTCTCGAAGGTGGTGGTGCCCTGGCGGAGGGCCTCGTCGAGGTAACGGGTGAGGTTCGCCTCCAGTTCCGCGTCCGTCGCGGCGCGGGTGGCGGCGACCGTGGTGCGGATGCCGCCCGCCGTGTAGGAGCGGCCGGACATGCGGGCGTTGAACTCCTGCGTGCGGTCGCCGGCGAAGACCAGGTGCGAGTGCGAGTCCACGAAGCCCGGCAGCACCGCCCGGCCGCCCGCGTCGACCCGGTTGTCAGTGGCGGGTGCTTTGCTGGATTCACCGGCCCACGCGACACGGTCGCCGTCGATGACGACGGCCGCGTCCTGGACCAGACCGAGGGGGGATCCGTCGCCGAGGGAGGGGTCGTTGGTGACCAGCGTGGCGATGTTGGTGATGACGGTGCTGCTGCTCATGGTGTCGTCCTTGTGGGGGTCGGCGTTCCTCAGCCCCGCAGGGCTTCGACAGCGGCGGCCAGCGCCTGCGGCACGTCCGGTACGAGCGTGTGCGCGCCGTCGCGTACGACGTGCCGGCCACCCACGACCGTGTGCCGTACGTCCGCCGCGCCCGCCGCGAATACGGCCGTCTCGGCGCCCAGCCTGGGCAGCGGCCCGGCCGTCCTGACCGAGTCGAGGGCGATGGTGGTGAAGTCGGCGAGGGCGCCGGGGCCGAGGGTGCCGGCCTCGTCCCAGCCGAGGGCGGCGTGACCGTCGGCGGTGGCGGCCCACAGCAGGGCGGCGGCCGTCCAGTGCCCCCGGGTGCGGGTGCGCAGCCGCTCGTTCAGCTCCATCGCGCGCGCCTCTTCGAGCAGGTCGATGACGGCGTGGCTGTCGGAGCCGAGGGAGAGCGGTGAGCCGGCCCGCTGCAGGGCGACGGCCGGGCCGATGCCGTCGGCCAGGTCGCGCTCGGTCGTCGGGCACATGCAGGTGCCGGTGCCGGAGCCGCCGAGCAGGGCGATGTCCTCGTCGGTGAGGTGGGTGTTGTGCACCCCGGTGGTGCGCGCGCCGAGGACGCCGTGGTCGGCCAGCAGCCGGGTGGGCGTGCAGCCGTGCGCGGCGAGGCAGGCGTCGTTCTCGGCGGTCTGCTCCGACAGGTGCACATGCAGCGGGGCCCGCCGCTGTTCGGCCCATCCGGCGACGGTCGCCAGCTGGCCGGCGGGCACGGCCCGTACGGAGTGGATCGCCGCCCCGATCCGTGCGTGATCCCGTTCCTTGAGAACTGCACAGCGGTCCGCCCAGGCCTCCGCGCTGCCGTCGGAGAAGCGCAGCTGGTGGCGGTTGGGCGGCTCACCGAAGCCGGCCGAGAGGTAGCAGGTGTCGAGGAGGGTGATCCGGATGCCGGCCTCGGCGGCGGCGTCGATCAGCGCCTCGCCCATGGCGTTGGGGTCGGCGTAGGGGGTGCCGCCGGGCGCGTGGTGCACGTAGTGGAACTCGCCGACACAGGTGATGCCGGCGAGGGCCATCTCGGCGTACACCGCGCGCGCCAGGGCGTGGTAGGTGTCCGGGGTCAGATGGTCGGCGACGGAGTACATCACCTCGCGCCAGGTCCAGAAGGTGCCGCTGCCGACCTGGACGGTGCCGCGCAGCGCCCGGTGGAAGGCGTGGCTGTGGGCGTTGGCGAGCCCGGGCAGGGTGAGCCCGCGCAGCACCTCGGCGTCGGGCGGCGGGGTGGGCGTCCCGGTGCGGACCGCGCCGATCCGCCCGTCCCCGACCTCCACCACCACTCCCGGCTCGACCCGGTCGCCGAGCCAGGCGTGCTCCAACCAGTAGGTCCCCTTGGTCACCTGCAGGCCAGCCCTTCCAGTACGTCGGCGAGCGCGTGCACCCCGGCCACGCAGTCGTCCTCGGCGGCGAACTCGGCCGGGGAGTGCGAGACTCCGGTGGGGTTGCGCACGAACAGCATGGCGGTAGGAATGCTGCCGGAGAGGATTCCGGCGTCGTGTCCGGCCCCGGTGCCGAGGACGGGCGCCTTCAGACCGGTGTCCTTGCCGAGGATGCGGCCGAGTTCGTCGCGCAGCGCGTGGTCGAACTCCACGACCGGCGTGAAGGACTCCCGGACGACGTCCAGGTCGATGCCGTGGGCGTCGGCGTACTCGCGTGCGGCCTTCTCCACGCCCCCGACCACCGTGTCCAGGGTCTCCTGGTCGGCGGCGCGGGAGTCGAGCCAGCCGCGCACCAGCGAGGGGATCGCGTTGACGCCGTTCGGTTCCACCGCGATCTTCCCGAAGGTGGCGACGGCACCGGCGAGTGCGGCCTCGCGGCGGGCGGCGAGCACGGTCTCGGCGTAGGACAGCATCGGGTCGCGGCGGTCGACCAGCCGGGTGGTGCCGGCGTGGTTGGCCTCGCCCCGGAAGTCGAACCGCCAGCGGCCGTGCGGCCAGATGGCGCTGGCGACGCCGACCTGGTCGCCGGACAGGTCCAGCGCGCGGCCCTGTTCGACGTGCAGCTCGACGAAGGCGCCGATCCGGGCCAGCCGTTCGGGGTCGGCCCCGATGCCCTCGGGGTCGTACCCGGCGGCCTCCATGGCCTGCGGCAGGGTGATCCCGTCGCCGTCGGTGAGCCGATGGGCCTGCTCGACGCTCAGCTGCCCGGCGGTGAGCCGCGACCCGACACAGGCGAGCCCGAACCGAGCGCCTTCCTCGTCGCCGAAGTTGACGATGGCCAGGGGCTTGCCGAACCGCACGTCCCGGCCGCGCAGCTCGTCCAGAGCGGCGAAGGAGGACACGACCCCGAGGGGCCCGTCGAAGGCGCCCCCGTCCGGGACCGAGTCCAGATGCGACCCGGTGACGACGGCGTCGCCCGCGGCGGGGTCGCCGAGCCAGGCCCACTGGTTCCCGTTGCGGTCGACCTCGTACGCCAGCCCGCGGTCCTCGGCCTGCTGCCGGAACCAGGCCCGGCAGTCGGCGTCGGCCCCGGTCCAGGCGAAGCGCCGGTAACCCCCGGAGTCGGGGTGCCGCCCGACGGAGAGCAACTCGCGCCACATCTCCTGGAAGGAGGCGCCGCTGTGCCCGCCTGGATCCTGGCTCACGCCTCGTCACCCTCACGCATCGGCACCCGGACCCCGCGCTCGGCCGCGACCGACTCCGCGATGTCGTACCCCGCGTCCACGTGCCGGATGACGCCCATGCCGGGGTCGTTGGTGAGCACGCGCCGGATCTTCTCGCCACCCAGCTTCGTCCCGTCGGCCACGGTGACCTGCCCGGCGTGGATGGACCGCCCCATGCCGACGCCGCCACCGTGGTGGAGGGACACCCAGGAGGCGCCCGAAGCGACGTTGACCATCGCGTTCAGCAGCGGCCAGTCGGCGATCGCGTCGGACCCGTCGAGCATGGCCTCGGTCTCGCGGTACGGCGAGGCCACCGACCCGCAGTCCAGGTGGTCCCGGCCGATCGCCAGCGGAGCCGCCAGCTCACCGGAGGCCACCATGTCGTTGAAGCGCTCGCCGGCCTTGTCGCGCTCGCCGTAGCCGAGCCAGCAGATGCGCGCGGGCAGACCCTGGAAGTGGACGCGCTCGCCGGCCATCTTGATCCAGCGGGCCAGGGACTCGTTCTCCGGGAACAGCTCCAGGATCGCCTTGTCGGTCTTGGCGATGTCGGCGGGGTCGCCGGACAGCGCCGCCCAGCGGAACGGGCCCTTGCCCTCGCAGAAGAGCGGGCGGATGTACGCGGGGACGAAGCCGGGGAAGGCGAACGCCCGGTCGTAGCCCGCCAGCTGGGCCTCGCCGCGGATGGAGTTGCCGTAGTCGAAGACCTCGGCGCCGGCGTCCATGAAGCCGACCATGGCCTCGACGTGCCTGGCCATGGACTCCCGCGCCCGCGTGGTGAAGCCGGCCGGGTCCTTCGCGGCGGCGTCGGCCATGTCCTCGAAGGCCACGCCGACGGGCAGGTAGGCCAGCGGGTCGTGGGCGGAGGTCTGGTCGGTGACGATGTCGATGGGGGCGTTCATCGCGAGCAGCTGCGGGACCAGCTCGGCCGCGTTGCCGAGGACACCGATGGACAGCGGCTTGCGCTGGTCGCGGGCCTCCACCGCCAGCTGGAGGGCGTGGTCCAGGCTGTCGGCCTTCACATCGAGGTACCGGTGCTCGATGCGGCGCTCGATGGCGCGCGGGTCGCAGTCGATACAGATCGCGACGCCGTCGTTCATGGTCACGGCGAGCGGCTGGGCGCCGCCCATGCCGCCGAGGCCGGCGGTGAGGGTGATGGTGCCGGCGAGGGTGCCGTTGAACTTCTTCGCGGCGACGGCGGCGAAGGTCTCGTAGGTGCCCTGGAGGATGCCCTGGGTGCCGATGTAGATCCAGGAGCCGGCGGTCATCTGGCCGTACATGGTCAGGCCGAGGGCCTCCAGACGGCGGAACTCCTCCCAGTTGGCCCAGTCGCCGACGAGGTTGGAGTTGGCAATCAGGACGCGCGGGGCCCATTCGTGGGTCTGCATCACGCCGACCGGACGGCCGGACTGGACCAGCATGGTCTCGTCCTGCTTGAGGGTCCGCAGCGTGCGGACCATCGCGTCGAAGGAGCGCCAGTCACGGGCGGCCTTGCCGGTACCGCCGTAGACGACGAGCTTGTCGGGGTGCTCGGCGACCTCGGGGTCGAGGTTGTTCTGCAGCATGCGCAGAGCGGCTTCCTGCTGCCATCCCAGGGCGCTGAGTTCCGTGCCGCGCGGTGCTCGTACGGGGCGGGGTCCCGACATCGTCTGCCTCCTCCTGTTACTACGTCTATTCACATCCTGACCCTCTGAATAGAACTAGTCAATACATCGGGGCGCACGCGTCCGCGCGCCGTCGGTGTTTGGCTGGATGTATCCGAGCGGGGCACGTAGGGACACGAGGGGAGAGGCCGTGGCGCAGGACATCGAGACGGAGGCCGCCGAGGCACAGGAGCGCGCCGCCCGGCGGGACCAGGCGGTGCGCGCCGCCGTCGAGCAGGGCCTGCTGGGGCCGGACGCCGCCGTGGTGGGGCTGCTGGACGTCACCGGGATCCGGAAGTCCGCGGCGGCGCTGCGGTCGGCGTTCGACGCGGTCCTGCCGCCGAGGACGCCGGTGCTGCACGCCTTCGCGGTGAAGGCGACCCCGCTGGTGCCGGTGCTGCGCCTGCTGCACGAGGCCGGGATCGGCGCGGAGGTGGCGAGCCCGGGCGAGCTGGCCCTGGCCCGCGCGGCCGGGGTGCCGCCCGCCCTGACCGTGCTGGACTCGCCCGCCAAGACCCCGGCCGAACTGCGTGAGGCGCTGGCGCTGGGGGTCGCCGTCAACGCCGACAACCCGCAGGAGCTGGACCGCCTGGACGCCCTGATCCGGTCCGCGCCCACCCGCTCCCCCGTCGGCATCCGGATCAACCCGCAGGTCGGCGCCGGCGCGATCGGGGCGACCTCGACGGCGACGGAGACCTCGAAGTTCGGGGTGGCGCTGCGCGACGAGGGGGCGCGCGAGTGGGTCGTCCGGGCGTACCTGGACCGGCCGTGGCTGACCCGGCTGCACGCGCACACCGGCTCGCAGGGCATCCCGCTGGCCCTGTTGGCACGGGGTGCGTCGGAGGCGTACGCACTGGCGGAGGAGATCAACGCGCGGGCGGGGCGGCGGCAGGTCGACACGCTCGACATCGGCGGCGGACTGCCGGTGAACTTCGCGGCCGAGGCGAGTGCACCGTCGTACGCGGAGTACGCCCGGCTGCTGGCCGAGCGGGTGCCGGGGCTGTTCGACGGGCGGTACGGGCTGGTGACCGAGTTCGGGCGGTCGCTGCTGGCCAAGCACGGGACGGTGGTGGCCCGGGTGGAGTACACCAAGAGCGCGGGCGGGCGGCGGATCGCGGTGACGCACGCGGGCGTGCAGGTGGCGACGCGGACGGTGTACGCGCCGGGGGCGTGGCCGCTCAGGATCGCCGCGTACGACGCCAAGGGGCGGCCGAAGCCGGGGCCCGAGGTGGTGCAGGACGTGGCCGGGCCGGCCTGCTTCTCCGGCGACCTGCTGGCCGAGGGCCGCGCGCTGCCCCTGCTGGAGCAGGGCGACTACGCGGCGGCGCTGGACACGGGCGCGTACTACTTCGCCCACCACTACGCCTACAACTCCCTGGCCCGGCCCGGCATCCACGGCTTCGCACCGGACGGTTCGGGCGGGGTCGCCTTCGCCACCGTACGGGAGCCGCAGACGGTCGCCGAGGTGGTGGCCGAGTCCGGCGGGGCGCATCCGTCCGCACTCACCACCCTCGGCACACCCAGGAGCCGTTGACGCACCCCCGGCACCCTCGAACAAATGGATCAACTCGTCCGGCACAGACGTCAGTTGACCCACACTAGTACCCCGGACGCATGTTCCACCGGAAAATGCCAAAGGCTCGCCCTTCCGCGCGCACTGTGCGTAGTGTCGCTGTCACTCAGCCGGAGTCCCAGGCGGGAGGGGAGCCCACGGTGCCCGGAATCGACGAGTGCCTGCTGGAAGCGATGCGGTTACCGGGTGCCCGGGGCGCGGCGCTGGTGGACTGGACGAGCGGACTGGCCCTCGGCACGGTCGGGGAGGCGCCCGGCGGCGATCACGAGACGACCGCCGCCGAGGCCGCCGAACTGGCCCGGATGGCCGCCGAGCACGGAGCCTTCGCGGCCCAGGGGGACGGACACCCGCCGGTCGAGGACGTGATCGTCAGCAACCGCGACAGCTATCACCTGCTGCGGTTCGTGGACACGTCCTTCGACAGCAGCGTGTTCCTGCACCTGTGGCTCGGCCGCGAGGACGGCAATCTGGCGCTCGCCCGGATCCGGCTCGGCGAGATGGCGGACCGGCTGGTGCTGGGATGACCGTGGTGCAGATACCTCCGCCGCCCCTGCCGGTGCGGGACAAGGCGGCCACACGGGCGCTGTCGCCGATGCTGACCCGGCTCGCCGAGGAGCGGGCCACCGGCGTCCTGGTCCGCGAGCACGGCACCCTGTACCTCGCCGAGGGCCGCGTGGTGCACGCCGAGAGCCCGCTCGCCCCCGGCCTCGACGTGCTCCTCACGGCCCATGGGACCCTCGCCGCCACCGCCTGGCAGCGGGCCGCCGCCGCGACGGCCGGCCCGCTGCAGGCCGCCGAACTCCTCCTGAAGTCCGGGGTGTTGCCCGCCGGCGCGCTGGAGCTGTGCCATCTGGACGCGCTGTACGACGCCGGGTACTTCGCGCTGGCCCCGAGCAGCACCCCGGGACGCTTCCGCTACGACAACGCGCCCCGCGTCGGCCCGTTGCCCTCGGTCCCGGTCGTCGCGCTGGAACGCGAGACGCTGCGCCGCCGTCTGATGCTGCACCGGCTGTGGCCCGACCCGGCCGCCGACAGCGTCCCGCTGATCCGTGCGGACCCGGCCGCCGGACCGGCCTGCACCGCACCCGTCACACCCCGGCAACGGGCGGTCCTGGACCGCGTGGACGGCATCCGCACGGCCACCGGGATCGCCCGGAACCTGGGCCGGCAGGCCTTTCACACCCTGGTCGACGTGCGCCGGCTCGCGGCGGCCGGCCATGTCGCGCCCCTGCCACCCGTCGTCCCCGAACCCGCCCCACCGCCCCCACCCCCGGTCACCGACCCCGACATCGCGCTGTTGAAGAGGCTCAGGGATGCACTGGAGGCGCTTTGAACGGCACCGCCCCGCCGAGAGGAGAGAGCTGATGGTGTCCGAGGAGGACCTTCAAACGGTCCTGGACGAGCTGCACCGGCTGCGCGCCCGGGTGCCGCAGCTCACCGGAGCGCTCGCGGCCGGCGTCGACGGTCTCGTCGTCGCCCACGACACCCCCGGCGTCGACCCCGAGGGCCTCTCGGCGCTCACCGCCGCCGCGCTCGGCGTCGCCGTACGGGTCAGCGACGCCACCGGGCACGGCGGCTTCCGGGAGCTGCTGGTGCGCGGTGAGCGCGGCTACATCTCCACCTACGCGGCCGGCCGCACCGCCGTGCTGACCCTGCTCGCCGACGGCCGGGTCAACGTCGGCCGGCTGCATCTGGAGGGGCGCCGGGCCGGCGCCCGCATCGGGGAGCTGCTCGACGCCGCCGAAGCCGCCGCCCGGGCCGCCCGCCGCCCCGCCCGGACCGCACCCGCACGCACTCGCGCCACCCGCACGCCCCGCACCACGGCCGCCGAGGCACGCACCGCGACCGACAACTGAGACAACCCAACCGTTCGAAAGGACCACCATGGCCAACACCGAGACCGCCCTGAAGGAAGCCCTCACCTCCATCGAGGGCGCCACCGGCGTCGCACTCGTCGACTACACCAGCGGGATGGCGCTGGGCACGATGGGCAACAGCAAGAGCTTCGACCTGAACGTGGCCGCGGCGGGCAACACCGACGTGATCCGCGCCAAGATGCGCACGATGGAGATGCTGGGCCTCAAGGGCGAGATCGAGGACGTCCTGATCACGCTCTCGGACCAGTACCACCTGATCCGCCTGCTCAAGAGCCGCGGCGGCAACGGCCTGTTCCTCTACCTGGTCCTCGACTCCGCCCGGGCCAACCTGGCGATGGCCCGGCACCAGCTGAAGAAGATCGAGGAGGAACTGGAGGTCTGAGCGAACAGGCCTACACCAGCGCCGCGGTACGGCGGCGGGCCCCGCCCGGGGCCGCGTCGCCGGCCGCGACGCCCGTACCGCGCAGGCCCTTGACGGGCTTGCCCGCGGGGCCTCCGCCGCGCCGGTCGAGCCAGTCGACGCGCACCCACAGCAGCGTCTCCCCGGCCCGCTCCCGCCGGCCGATCCAGGCGGCCTTGAGCCGCAGCCCGGTGCCGAGCCCGGCCAGCAGCATGCCGCCGGCCGCCGGCACGGCGAAGGAGGAACCGAGCGCGACGGCGAAGGCCGACAGCAGCCACCAGCGGTGTCCCCGCCGCCAGTTGCGCAGGGTCACCGCACGGTCCTGCAGCACGTCGTACTTGCCCGCGCGGGCCGCACCGCGGGCGAGGGCGCGGTACCGCCCGCGTCGTACGAGCGCCATGGCGGCCGCGCTCACGAGGAACAGCGCGGCCCCGGCGAGCACCCCGATCCGGCGCCCGGTCACCCCCGGCGGCAGCACACCGGTCCCGGCGGCGCACACTCCGGCCCACCACAGCGGGGCGGCCCCCGCCCGTACGACGACGGCCACCCGGGCCAGTCCCTGTCCTCCGCGCGCCACGTCGGCCTCCCGTGTCACGTGTCCGCAAAACGCCTGTGTCTCATGAGCGACGCTAGTGGCAGAACCTGAGACGAGTCTGAGAGCACACGCGAGGGACGGCCGGTCACTCCACGAACAGACCCCGGGCCGCCGCCTTCGCGTCGAACTCCTCCAGCCGGGCCTGCGCCTGCGGCAGGTCGTCGCAGACCGCCTCCAGCAGCACCCGCCCGAGCAGCATCGGCGCGCACGCGGTGTCGAAGGCGAGCCCGGTGCCGACGGCGGCGGGCAGCAGCAGGTCGGAGTACCTGGCGACCGGAGCGAACGCGGAGTCGGCGACCGTGACGGTGGTCAGGCCGACGTCCTTGGCGTAGGCGAGGGTGTCGACGACCTCGCGGGGATGCCGGGGCAGCGCGAAGCACAGCAGCGCCGAGGCGCCCGCGCGGACGGCCGCGTCGATCCGGTCCTGGATCATCGTGCCGCCCTCGTTGAGCAGCCGGACGTCCGGGTGGACCTTGGCGGCGAAGTAGGCGAAGCCGTACGCCTGGGAGGCCGCGGCGCGCAGGCCGAGCACCGGCAGCGGACGGGAGGCGGCCAGGATCCGGCCGGCCCGCTGCACCGGGCGCGGGTCGGCGAGCAGTTCGGCGAGGTGTCTCAGGTTCTCGATCTCGGCCTCGACGGCCTGCTGGTACTCGTTGAAGGCACCCGCCTCGGCGGCCGGTTCCGCGGGGACGACCTCGCGCAGGTGCTTGCGCAGCGCCGGATAGCCGTCGAAGCCGAGGGCGACGGCGAACCGGGTGACCGACGGCTGGCTGACCCCGGCCAGCTCGGCCAGCTCCACGCTGGACAGGAAGGGCACATCGGCGGCGCGCCGCACCATGCTGTGCGCGATCCGGCGCTGGGTCGGCGTGAGCCGGTGCCCCTCGAAGAGCGCCTGCAGCCGGTTGGCGGGGGTGTCGGTCGGCCCGCCGGAGGCCGCACCGGGGTGCCCGCCGGACGCCGCACCGGACGCGGCGCCTCCCCCGGCCCCCGCGGCGGTACTCCTGTCCACGCTCATGACGCGCTTCCCCTCCAGATGTCCGTGAACCGGTCGAGCAGTGCTGCCGCCGCCGTCACGTCGTCCGTGAGCGGCCGGTCGGCCAGGTCGGCGTCGAGGACGGTTGCGGCGAGCGCGAAGGCCCGGCCGACCGGCAGCCCGGGGTCGGGGCTGAGGTCCCGCTGGCGCAGCGCACGGGTGGCGGCGACGAGTTCGCAGCCGACCACCAGGCGGTACGCACCGCACGCGCGCAGGGTCTGCCGCGCGGCGAGCGAGGCGAAGCTCGCCTGTTCCTCGACGCCCCGGGAGAGTACAGCGTGGCCGAGCGAGGCGGGGGCGGAGAAGGCCCGCAGATCGCCGAGGGCCGCTCCGGCCGCGTACTCCAGGATCATGACGCCGGAGGAGGCCGGCTCGTGGTCGGCGAGGAAGGGGCGCAGCCGGGTGTAGGCGGGCTCGTTGAGCGTGGACAGGCGGGACGTGGACAGCCGGGCCACCTGGGTGAGCGCGAGCCGGAAGTGGTCCAGGGCGAGGGCGAGTTGGGCCTGGTAGAAGCCGCCGTGGTGGTAGGCGGCGAGGTCCTCGGGGGCGATGAGCGGGTTCTCGGCCGCCGCGTTGATCTCCACGGTCAGGACCTGCTCCAGGGCGTCGGCCGCGTCGTGCGCGGGGCCGTGGATCTGGGGCAGGCAGCGCAGGCCGTACGGGTCCTGGATGCGGCCGAGCGGCGGGGTCGGCCGGTCGGCGGCGCCGATCAGCTCCCGCATCCGCCGGGCCACCTCGGTGCTGCCGTGGTGCGGGCGGGCGGCGTGCACGGGGGCGGCGTAGGCCTCGTGGGAGCCGTCGACGGCGAGCAGGGACAGTGCCGCGACGACCTGGGTGGCGCCGACGAGGCCGCGCAGTTCGTGCAGGGCGAGCGCGGACTGGCCGAGGGTGAGGGCGTTGCTGCTGATCAGGGCGAGGGCGTCGTTGTTGTCGAGGGGCTGTGGCGCGGGGGCACCCCGGCCGTGCCAGGGGTGTTCCCCGGCGAGCGCGAGCCCGACCTGGGCCAGGGCGGCGAGGTCACCGGTGCCGACCGAGCCGAACTCGTTGACGGCGGGATACGCGCCGGTCTCCAGGGACTCGCACAGGGCGGTGATCACGCCGGGCCTGAGGCCCGCGCCGCCGGCCAGCAGCTGGTTGGCGCGGACGGCGAGCATCGCGCGCACCTGGCGGGCCGGGAGCCGCTCGCCGATGGCGCCGGCGTGGCTGCGCAGCAGGCGCAGGCCGTGGCCGGCGGCTGCCTCGGAGGGCACGTCCTCGTCGCGGTTGGCGCCGACGCCGGTGGAGCGGCCGTAGACCCGTCCGGTGGCGGCGATCCGCCGGGCGGTGGTCCAGGACTGCTCCGCGCGCCGCAGGGCGCCGGCCTCGGGGACCGGGTGCGCGGCCCCGTCGGCGAGGCGTACGACGTCCTCGACGCCGAGTGCGGACCCGTCCAGGACGATGGCCGCGGATCGCGGTGACGGCACGGAACACGGTGCGTGCACGACGCGAGACGACATCACGCCCGAACTCCCCTCGCCCCAGACCTTCGCTTCTGCTGTCTATTCAGACAACAAGAACTCTGCATGACCCTATACAGTCAGGCAAGGGGGGCCACTGTCACTTCTTCACGTACGGCACCTGGGTGATCCGAGGCATATCCGTTCGTGTTCTCGCCTCAGTGAATGTGGATGCCGCCGCTGGCCGTGGAGACCGTGAGCGCGTGGGACGCTCCACGGCTGTTCGGCACGTCCACCTCGGGGGTGGAACCGGTGCTGTGGGCGAGGACGCTGTAGCCGGCCCCTGAGGGCACGGCGAGGTCGACCGCGCCGTCCTTGGTGGCGATGTTCACGTCGGCCGGAGCGGTGGTGAAGGCCGCGTCGACCGCCCCGTCGGTCGTGGAGAGGCCGGCCCGCTGTGACGCGCCGTCGGACAGTGTGATCTGCCCGTTCCCGCTGTGCAGGGACAGCGGCCCGGTCGGGTGCTTGACGGTGATGGCGCCGTCCCCGGTGCGCAGGTCGAGACTCCCGGCGAGGCCCTCCGCGACGATTTCGGAATTCCCGCTCTGCACATGGGCGCTCATGGAGGCGGGGAGCGTGATGTGCAGCTGGAGATCGCACGATCCGGAGCAACCGGCGTTCACGATGGCGGTGTCGCCCGACTTCGACGTCGACAGCTGGGGGCGCGCATCGGAATAGTCGCCGGTGGCGGAGACCCGTACGTGCGAGTCGTCGCCCGCGCTCAGGGTCACCCCGATACCCGGGGTGTCGACCTTCAGCGCCATGCCGGGCTGGACGGAGAGCTGGCTCGTCTGCGAGTAGCTGGTGCGGTGGAGTGCCGTCGTGGGATTGCACCCGGTCAGGACGACGGTGGTCGAAAGCGCGGTCAGGGCGATTCCGACGGACCGCCGGGAAGCGCGAGTCAACGTGTTGATTTCAGAACTCCTCGTCTGAAAGGAGGGGAGCCCCCTTTCCCCGTCATCGCCAACGGCGCGGGGAATCGGTCAACTTCCCGGTCGGGGTCCAAAAACGATCTGCCTGAACGCTAGCCAGTCGGCGGCCGGGCGTGGTAGCGGGGCAGCCCACGAGGTGACGGTAGGGATAACCCACCCATGCGCCGGGAGTACCGGCCCGGCCCGCCCTCTCATCGTCTCTCCAGGAGGCGGCGCCCCAGGCTGCGGCCGTGCGCCGGCCGCAGCCTCGGGGGATCGGGGCTCGCTTCCTGAAGAGACGGTGAGAGGGCGGGCCGGGACAGGGCCGCGCGCCCGCTAGGGCAGTTCGACCACCGTCGCGGCGTAGGACAGGCCCGCCCCGTATCCCAGGAGCAGGGCCAGCCCTCCCGAGCGGACCTCGCCGGCGCCCAGGAGCGCGTCCATGGCCAGCGGAACCGAGGCTCCCGAGGTGTTGCCCGTGGTGACGATGTCCCGGGCGATCACCACGTGGTCCGGCAGCCGGATGCCTTTCGCCAGGCCGTCGATGATGCGCACATTGGCCTGGTGCGGGATGAAGGCGTCCAGGTCACCCGCCTGCAGTCCCGCGGCGTCCAGTGCCCGCTGGGCGACCTTCGCCATCTCGTAGACGGCCCACCGGAACACCTTCTGGCCGTCCTGCCGCAGCGCCGGCCACCTCTGGCCGGGCGAGTCGCGCACCGCGTCCCAGGGCACGGTCTGCGAGATGGCGTCGGCCTGTGAGCCGTCGGCGCCCCACACCACCGGGCCCACGCCCGGTTTCGCCGCCGGGCCGAGGACGACCGCGCCGGCGCCGTCACCGAAGATGAAGGCGGTCGACCTGTCCTCCAGGTCGAGCAGGTCCGTCATCCGCTCGGCTCCGACGACCAGGACGTGCCGCCCCCTGCTGCGGACCGTGTCCGCGGCCAGCGCCAGGCCGTGGACGAAGCCGGCGCACCCCGCGGAGATGTCGAACGCGGCGGCCGCGACGGCACCGATGCGGTGCGCGATCACCGCTGCCACGGCCGGGGTCTGCTGCAGGTGCGTGAACGTCGCGACGATCACGCAGTCGACGTCCTCCGGCAGGACTCCCGCCGCGGCGAGCGCCTTCTCCGCGGCGAGTTCGCCCATGTCGGCGAGCGACTCGTCGGCGCCCGCCCACCGCCTGCTGACGATTCCGGTCCGCGAGCGGATCCATTCGTCCGACGAGTCGATGTGCCGGCATATTTCGTCGTTGTCGACGACACGACGCGGCCGGTAGGAACCGACCCCCAGGAGCGCGGGCTCGAAGTGCGACGACGATGTGGTGAGGCTCTTGGTCACGATACGTTCCGTCCGGAGAGCGGGTGCGAGAACTTCGGCTCGGAGGAGCCCGGCGGTCAGGCCTCGGCGGTGAGCGTGTCGTAGAGGTGGTCCGTGATCGCGTCGACCGTGGGGTGGTCCCACGCGAGGGTGGACTTGACCTCGATGCCGTACTCGTCCTCCACGTCGCCGCACAGGGTCAGCGCGAAGATCGAGTCGAGTCCGTATTCCACGAGCTTGACGTCCGACTGGATGTCGGTGACCGGCTGCTCCAGGTAGGAGGCCACCAGGCTCAGCAGCTTGCTCCGGATCTCTTCCCGGTCGACGATCCTGGTTCCGGGGGCGGGAGCGGAGGTTGCCATGGCGTGTGGTTCCTTTCGTAGGGCTTGTTCGGGTGGGGGCCGGGACGGCTCAGTGGAGGCGGCGGCCGATCAGGTCGAAGGCCCGGTGCTCGGCGTGCCGGCCGAGCAGTTCGGCGAAGACCTGCCGGGCGGCGGACCGGGCCTGGGGCAGCGGCTCGTGGCCGAGCCGGACCGTCAGCCGGTCCAGGGCGCTGACGACCCAGGCCGTGTCCCGCATGAACGGGTCGGGGTGGTCCTGGTTGTGCCACCACACGCCCAGGCAGGCGGAGGCCGCGAGGACGACGGCGTACCGTTCGGCGAGTTCGAAGCCGACCGGGCCGGCGAAGGGCGTGCGATTGCGCGGAGCGAGTGCGCGCCAGCCGTCCCGCAGGATGCGCAGCTCGTCGACCAGCCGGCCGCACAGGGTGCGCAGCGTCGGGTCGGTGACCCGGTCCTGCCCGACGTCCAGCAGGGTCGCGACGATCTGGTCGTCGGGGCCCGCGTTCGCCTCCAGCTGCCCGAAGTCCAGGTCCGGGAGGGGCCGGCCGAGCTGGAACAGGGCCGGTTCCGGCGCGGACGAGGTGAACCAGCTGCGGCGCGCGAGCCGGGGCAGCTGCGGGATGATCGTGGCCAGGCACACCGTGGCCCCCGAGTGCGCCAGGGCCGCGACGGGGAGGTCCCTGAAGTGCTTCTGGAACGCGGCGTGCGGACCTTCGCGCAGGAAGGAGCGGGCGCCGAGCACCAGCGCGAGCCGGTCGGCCGCGTGCTGTTCGATCTCGGGGACCAGGTACTTGGTGGCCGCCGCGTACACGCTGGTCTGCCGGGGCAGCACATGCAGCGCCCGGCACGCCGTCGTCGTCATGGCGTCGCAGATGAGCAGATCGGTGAAGACGTCGGCCAGTTCGGCCTCGACGTAGGGCAGTTCGGTCACGGACCGGCCGTAGAGCCTGCGCTGTGTACCGAAGTCGACCACGGTCCGCAGCATGGTGTCCACCATGCCGAGGGCCGCTCCGCTGGCCACGGACTTGGTGACCTGGAAGCAGCGCAGGATGGTCTCCATGGCGTCGCCGTACCCGCCGACCGCCGCCGAGGCGGGCAGCGGGCAGTCCAGGAACTCGACCCCGCCCAGGTGGGTCCCGCGCATCCCGGAGGTGCGGTACCTCGGCAGGAACCGCATGCGTTCGCGTGGTACCGCGGCCGGGTCGACCAGGAACAGCGTGTGGCTGCGGCTGCCCGGGTCCTCGCTGGTCCTGGCGAGGACGGTGACGGCGTGCGCCCGGGCGACGTTGTTGATCACTTCCTTGCGGCCGTCGAGCACCACGCCGCCGTCCCGCTCGGTCGCCCGCAACCGGGTCCTGGAGAGGTCGTCGCCGTGGGCGAGCTCGGTGATGGCACCGGCGGTCGGGTGGTTGTCCAGCAGCACGGACGCCAGCCAGCGCCGCTGCTCGGCGCCGCCGGCCGCCCAGACGGTGGACGAGGCGATGAGGTTGATGGCGCCCAGCCCCAGGGCCAGCGCGCCGTCGTGGCGGAACACCGTGCGCAGCACGCGGGCGAGGTCGTCGGCCTGGCCGAGGCGCCCGCCCAGCGCCCGGGGCACGAACTCCGCGCCGATCCCGAAGGATTCGAGCGTCTTGCGGCCGGCGGGCAGGAAGTCCCCGCGCTCGTCCGCGTCGACGAAGGCCTGGTGGCCCACCGGGTTGCCGGGGTCGGCGGGGTCGCCGAAGAGTGCTTCCAGCGGCTCCGGGGTGTCGAGGTCGTCGAGCGGGCCGAGGCGTTCGGCCTGCCGAGGCGATGGGTCGATGACGGTCATACGAGCGCCCCCAGCCGTGAGTAGGGCAGTAGTGACGGCAGTCGTCCCGCCGCGTGCTGGCCGAGGAGCGGCTCCACCAGCTGGTCGACGACCGCTTCCGGGTCCTCGCCGCCGCCTGCGACGAGACGTTCGGTCCGGGTCGGGCGGAGCCGGCGCAGCAGTGTGGTCAGGGTGCACTCCAGCCACAGGCCCGACTCCCACAGCCCGTGGGTGGCCGCGGAGTCGACGGCGGCCCGGTTGCGTAGCCACAGCTGCAGGGCGGCCGCCGCGGCGAAGCACCGCGCGTAGTTCTCGGCCAGCCCGAAACTGCGGGCGGGCGCCGCCACCGGGACCGGCTTGTGCCGGCCGATCTGCTCGATCACCTCGTCCACCACCTCGGCCAGCTCCGCGGCGCGCCGCGCCAGCGAGGCGGGGACCTCTCCGGCGGCGGCGAGGGAGTGCAGCTCCGCCACGGCGGCCGGCACGGCGTGCAGAACGCTGCTGCCCCGGCGGGGCAGCAGTTCCAGACGCGCCGGGTCCAGCTCGGGCAGGGGGTCGGCCAGACCGGCGGCGGCGTGCAGCCCCGCCTCGTCCACCTCGCCGCGCCGATGCGCGCGTGCCAGCAGCGGGAACTGGTTGACCAGGGAGTTCAGGTTGATCACCGAACTGCCGTCGAAGATGCCGACGATCCGGTGATCGCGCAGCACCTTCTGGAAACGGCCGTGCTCGAAGGTGTCCCCGAGCAGCAGGGACCGCGTTCCCACCAGCCTGGACAGCCTGCCGAGTGCCTGTTCCGCCAGGGTCGGGACCAGGAACTTGGTCACCGCCGAGACGGTCGACAGCTCGCCGGGCAGGGTGTGCAGGGCCCGGGCCGCGAACACCGTCAGGGCCTCGGCGGTCAGCAGGTCGGCGTACGAGCGGGCGAGCAGGCGCCGCGACTGCGGCAGTTCGACCAGGGGCGTGCCGTGGTTGTGCCGGGCGAGCGCGTATCCCGTCGCCATGTCCAGGGCCTGGTCGAGCGCGCCGAGCGAGAGTGCCGCGCACAGGATGCGGGTGAGCTGGAGGCTCTTCAGCACGATCTCCAGACCGTCGCCTTCGGCGCCGATCAGTGCGGACCGGTCGACCTCGGCCCCGGTGAACGCCACACCGCTGATGTCCGCGCCGCGGATGCCGTGCAGCCGGGCCGCCGGGAGGGTGCGGAAGCTCCCCGGCTCCAGCCCGCGTTTGTCGATCATGAGGACGCTGAACCCGCGCGAGCCGCCCTCGGGTGCGGTGCGGGCCAGTACGCAGACCAGGTCGCCCCGGGTGGCGTTGTTGATCAGCCACTTCTCACCGGTCACGCGGTACCCGCCGGCGGTGCGCTCCGCGCGCACCTCCCCCGCGAGGAGATCGCTCCCGTGCTCCCGCTCGGTCAGGCCCCAGGACACGGGGGTGCCCCGGAGCACCTCGGCGCCCAGTTCCCGGCTCTGCCGGGGATCCCCGGCGACCCACACCGAAGCGGCGCCGAGGAACGTCTTGCCGTGCGCGATGGCGACCGTGAGGTCGCGGCGGGCGATGCCCCGCATGATCTGCAGGGTGTCCTCGAAGGCACGCATCGCTCCGCCGTGGGCGACGGGCACGTAGTGCGCGGGGAGCCCGAGCAGGTCCAGCTCCCGGCAGATCTCCAGCGGGAACTCCTCACGCTCGTCCAGCACGAGGGAGCGCGCGTGGGAGAACAGCCGGCCCGCGTCGCGGGGGTCGCCCAGCAGGTGGTCGAACTCCTCCGCGACGCGATACGCGGAGTGCCTCATGCCGCGTCACCCGGCGCGGCGGTGGCGCCGTCCGCGTCGCCCGCCCGGTAACGGCGGCTGACCTCGGCGCTGAGTTCCTCGTGGACGGTCTTGAGGCCGCCGGTCATGAAGAGCTCGCGCATCAGGGCCCGCTGCACCTTGCCGCTGGTGGTCCTGCGGACGTGCCCGGGTCGCAGCAGCACCACGCTGGGCAGCCGCACCCTGAACGTCGCGGCGAGCTCCTCACGGATGCCGCGGGCCAGGGCGGCCAGGTCGAGTCCGGCGCTCTCCACGGGGCTGAGTTCGTGCATCACCACGATCTCCTCCTCCTGACCGACGGGCACCACACAGGCGCTGCCCTGCAGGCCGTGGAGCGCGGAGTGCAGGTGGGACGTCTCGCGCTCGATGTCGTGCGGGTAGAGGTTGCGGCCGTGGATGATGATGACGTCCTTGCTGCGGCCGGTGATGTACAGCTCGCCGCCGCTCAGCACGCCGAGGTCTCCGGTGCGCAGGAAGCCCTGCTCCCCGTCGCTGGTCTCGGCGTTGAAGGCCCGCTCGGTCTCCGCCGCGTTGTTCCAGTACCCGACCGCGAGGCTCTCGCCCCGCAGCCACACCTCGCCGATCCGGCCGTCGGGCTGGGACGCGCGGGTGACCGGGTCCACGATGCGCACGTCGAGCCGGTCCACGGGGCCGCTGCTCACCATGAGCGGGCCGTCGCCGTCCTCGGACTGCGGCACGAAGCGGTTCTGCTCCAGTTCCGCGCCGTCGACCCGGGTGATGAGCTGACCGCGGCCGTGCGGGGTACCGGTGACCAGCAGGGTGGCCTCGGCCATGCCGTAGCTGGGCTTGACGGCCTCGGGGCGGAGTCCCGCGGGGGCGAAGTACTTGTTGAAGCGGTCCACGGTGGCGGCGATGACCGGCTCCGCACCGTTGACGGCCGCCTGCAGCGTGGACAGGTCCAGCTGGGCGAGCTGCTGCTGGGACACCCGCCGCACGCACATGTCGTAGGCGAAGTTCGGGGCGGCGGTGAACGTCCCGCGGTGGTCCTGGAACAGCCGGAGCCAGGCGTGCGGGCGCCGCAGGAAGTCGCCGGGCGCCATCAGCACGGCGGTGCCGCCGATGAGCAGCGGCGTCAGCAGCATGCCGATGAGGCCCATGTCGTGGTAGAGCGGCAGCCAGCTGCACGAGACCGTGTCGTCGTGGTCCAGACCGAAGGAGTCCGCGATGAAGCGGAGGTTGGCGGTGAGCGAACGGTGGGGGACGATGACGCCCTTCGGGTCACTGGTCGAACCCGAGGTGTACTGCAGGAAGGCCACGGTGTCGGCATCGGGTCGCAGCACGGTGCCGTTCGCGCCGTCACCGAAGTCGGTGGCGTCGGTGGCGACGCACGGGACGTCCTCCAGCCCCGACTGCTGGACGGCCTCGGTCACCGACTCCAGGTGCCCGGAGTCGGTGAGTACGAGGCGTACCTGGGCGTTGTCCGCGATGGCGGAGGTGCGCGACCCGCGCCGGCCGTTGTTGTCCGGCACCGGCGCGGGGATGGCGATGACCCCGGCGTACAGACAGCCCACGAAGGCCCGGACGAAGTCGAGGCCGTTGGGGTACAGCAGCAGTGCCCGGTCGCCCGCCGAGCAGCGGCCGCGCAGCCATTCGGCGATGGCGCGCGCGTCGCGGTCCAGCTCCGCGTAGGTCACCCTTTCCGGCATCGGCTCGGCGCCGTGCATCCGCACGAACACGACGGCGTCCTTGTCCGGCACCGTGCGTGCGTGCTGCAGAAGCCGTTCCACCAGGTTCTCGCGCATAGCCGCGGTCCCTTTCTTCCTAACGTGACAGTGCTCAGAGCAGAGCGGAGGGTTGCTTTTCGCGGGGTGCGCCACCGCGAGTGGGAGGGCGCCGGACATCGGCGCGGTCCCAGAGCCGGGCCGCGGCGACGCGCAGGTCCGGGGTCCGGGTGGCGATGTCCAGGGCTCGCAGGAAGTGCTGGGCCAGCCGCTCCACGGTCGCCCGCTCATAGAGCCGGCTGTCGTAGCGGAAGTCGACGGCCAGCGTGTCCTCGCCCTGGAGGACGTCGACGGCCAGGTCGACCTGCCCCTCCTGCTGGGGCAGGTGGTACGGGCTCAGGAGCAACCCGGCGTGCCGGGTCACGAGGTCGGGGCGCGTCGTGTCCAGGACGGGCCGCAGCTGGGCGTCGAAGCGGGCCGTCGCCAGCATGTTGAAGGTGATCTGGTACATCGGGGACCGGCCGGCGGTACGCGAGGCGCCCGACGCGCGGGCGAGCAGCGAGAACGGATACCGGACCGCGTCCATGCTCAGCTTGAGCTGCTCGTCGGTGGCGCGCACCGCGTCGTCGAACGTGGTGGCCGCGCCGAACCGGGCCCGCAGGACGACGGTGTTCATGAAGTTGCCGACCACGTCGCGCATCCTGCTGCTCAGCCGTGTGGTGGTCGGCACGCCGAGGGCGAAGTCGCCCTGCCGGGTGTGGCGGTAGAGCACGCTCTGGAACACGCCGAGCAGGACGGCGTACGACGTGACTCCCGACCGCAGGGCGAAGGTGCGCAGCGCGTCGGCGAGTTCCGGGGGCACGGTCTCCCGCAGGGTGTCCCCGGTGAAGGACTGTGCGGTCGGCCTGGGGTGGTCGGTGGGCAGGCCGGCGGGCGTCGAGCCGAGGCTCACACCGCTCCAGTACTCCTCCATGGCCCTGCCGCGGGCCGAGTCGAGCACCCGCGCTTCCTTGTCGACGTGATCGCCGTAGTCCGCGGTGGGCGGCGGCGACGGCGCGTCGGCTCCGGTGCTGAGCTCCTCGTAGGCCTCAAGGAGGTCGCGCAGCAGCAGCGTGTTCGACACGGCGTCGGTGGAGATGTGGTGTCCGGCCACCAGGAGCACCGCGTCCTCGGGGCTCCTGGTCAGCAGGACGAACCGGAACGGTACCTCGTCACGGAGCGGGAAGGGGGCGTTGAGCTCGGCGCGGACGGCGGCGCGCAGCTCCTCGTCGTCGGCACCGGCGCAGGCGCGCTCGACCAGGCGGACCGGGCTGGTGGCCGACTCCACGCGCACCGGCCGGCCGTCGGCCTCGGCGTAGCGCGAGCGGAGCATCCCGTGCCGGGGGCCGATCGCCGTCACCGCCTCGCGCAGCGCCCGGACGTCGACGGCCGAGCGGACGCGGACCGCGATACCGGTGTTGTACGCGCCGCTGCCGGGCGCCAGTGCGTGGAGGAACCACTGGGCCTGCTGGGCGTGGGAGAGCGGGTGGGTGACGCTCATCGGGTGCCGCCGGTGCGCGGGGCGGAGGCGGACGGCACCGGCTGCCTGGTGCCGGCCGCCCGCACGGCTCCCGCCAGGCGGAGGTCGTCCTTGAGGTGCCCGACGATGTGCAGCAGCAGGTCGAACTCGTACCCCTCCAGGTAGAAGTGCCCGCCGGGGAAGCCGCGGAACTCGAAGGTCCCGGTGGTCAGGTCCGACCAGGCGCACACCGCGTCGGGCGGGCAGTCGGGGTCCTGGTCGCCGACGTAGGCCACGATGGGGCTCTTGATCTTCGTCAACGGCGGGTCGTACGTCTCGACGAGGCGGAAGTCCGCCCGCAGCGTGGGGAGCGCGATCTCCAGCAGTTCGGGGTGCTCCATGGCGTCGGCGGTCGACAGGCCGAGCTGCTTCACTTCCGCGATCAGGGTCGCGTCGTCCTCGCGGTGCAGGTTCGACCGCTCGGCGCGATGCGGCGCCGACTGTCCGGACAGGAACAGCCGGACCGGCTGCACGCCGTACTTCTGGTCGAGCCGGAGCGCGACCTCGTAGGCCACCGCCGCGCCCATGCTGTGTCCGAACAGGGCCAGCGGCTTGTCGTCGTAGGGGCGGAGCGCGTCGGCTATCTGGTCGGCCAGGTCCTCCAGGCTTTCCGCGTACGGCTCGCCGAAGCGGGCCTGCCGGCCGGGATAACACACCGCCAGGAGTTCCATTCCGGAGCGCAGATGGCGCGGCCAGCTGTTGAAGAAACTCGGCACCCCTCCGGCGTGCGGGAAACACACCAGGCGCAGATCGGGATCAGCGCTCGTGCCGTGTTTTTGGAACCATTTGCCGCCCGTACGGGTCACCGGTCTCCTCCAGGACAGCCGATATATGAACGTGGTCAGTGCGCGGGTCCACCGTGCAAGGAGCGCCTATACACCGGCTATATGGAATTCCGGGGAAGGCGCTGCCGATCACCGCTTCCGTAGCCCGCGTACCGGGACGGCCAGGCGATCCGCGGTCGTTCGGTGACGCCGCGGATCGCCTCGCCTCACTGCGTGTGTGTCGTGTGCGCTACCAGCGCAGGGGGAGGCTGCGCAGGCCGCGGAGCAGACTGGGCCGCCACTGGGGCGCGGCGGCGTCGTCCTCCAGGGCGAGGCGGGGGAAGCGCTGGAGCAGGTCGGTCAGCGCCACGGTGGCTTCGAGCCGGGCGAGCTGTGCTCCCAGGCAGTGGTGGATGCCGTGGCTGAAGGCGAGTTGGGCGCGGTTCTCGGTGATGTCGCGGTGGATGTCGAACCGGTCGGGGTCGGTGAATCGTGAGGGGTCGCGGTTGGCGGAGGCCAGCGACAGCACCACGCGTTCCCCCTGCGGTATCGCGGTGTCCGCCAGGGTCATGGCCTCGGCGGTGTAGCGGTAGGCGGCGACCTGGATCGGGGGCTCGTAGCGCAGCGTCTCCTCGACCGTGTTCTGCAGCAGCCCCGGGTCCGCGCGCAGGGCGGCGAGTTGGGCGGGGTTGCGCAGCAGCAGGTGGACGGCGCTGGAGACGAGGTTGACGGTCGTCTCGTGTCCGGCCACGAGCAGCAGGAAGGACATGCCGAGGAGTTCGTCCGGCGACAGGCGGTCGCTGTCCTCGTCCTGGGCGTGGGCGAGGACGTGCAGCAGGTCGGCGTCGTCCGCCAGGGGGCGGTGCCGCTTCTCCTCGATGAGGCCGGTGAGGTAGTCGGTCATCGCGGCCGTCGCGGTGGCCGCGACGGCGGCGGCCTGTGGGTCGGCGACGTCCACGAGCTTGTTGGACCAGCCCAGGAACGCCTCGCGGTCCACGGCCGGCACGCCGAGGAGTTCGCAGATGGCGGTGATCGGCAGGGGGATGGCGTAGGCGCCGACGAGGTCGGCGCCGCTCGACTCGGCCATGGTGTCGATGAGTTCACCGGAGATCTGCTCGATGCGCGCGCGCAGCTGGTTGACGCGCCGGGCGGTGAACTGGCGGGCGACGAGGGACCGGAGCCGGGTGTGGTCCGGAGGGTCCGCCTTGAGCATGTTGCGGCCGACGGCGGAGTCCTGGCCGTCCTGGTAGGAGGCCGAATGCCGGCTGTCGTTGCGCAGCCGGGGATCGGCGAGCGCGGTACGGACGGCGTCGTAGGTGAGGACCAGCCAGACCGGCTGCCCGTCGGGCATCCGTACCCGCTGGACAGGGCCTTCGGCACTGAGCGCGCGGTACGCGGTGTAGGGGTCGGTGAAGAAGTGGGGGGCGGCGGAGGTCAGTTCAGGAACCTGACCGGTGTGCATGTGGCTCCTCAGCAGTCGGACGCCCCCGACGTGCGTGCGGTGAGGAGTCGCCGTGGCCCGGCCCTCGGGCCGGGCTACGGCGGCACGGCCTACCGGCCGGTCCCCGCCGGGCGACGGGCCCTTCGCCCGGGATCCGGCAGCGCGCGGTAATCGGTCTTTCCGCTGGTGTTCAACGGGATTCGGCCGATCGCCATGAACGTGGGGGGAATCATGTAATCGGGAAGGGTGGCAGCGAGATGCGCTCGAATGTCTGCCACATCGGGCCGGCGACCTGGTGTGGGGACCAGATACGCGACGAGACGCTTGTCACCGTCCTCTGACGAGCGAACGGTGACGACGGCATCGCGGACATCGGAATGTTCGATCAGCCGTGCCTGGATTTCTCCAAGCTCGATGCGATAGCCCCGGATCTTCACTTGATCATCGATCCGGCTCATGAATTCTATCGTGTAACCGGAAGCCTGCCGTACCAAATCACCGGTCCGATACAGACGTGTTCCGGGCGCTCCGAAGGGGTTGGGCACGAAGCGTTCCGCGGTGAGGCCGGGGCGGTTGGCGTAGCCCCGGGCCAGCCCTTCACCGCCGAGATACAGTTCGCCGGTCCCGTCGTCGGGGACCGGACGTCCCGTGGAATCCAGCACATACGCCTGGGTGCGCGCGAGGGGCCGGCCGAGGAGAACCCGGTCCGGTTCCTCGGGGACCCCCCAGAACATGGACCAGATGGTCGTCTCGGTCGGCCCGTAGACATTGGTCACCTTCGCGGCCCGGCGGCGGAGTTCCGCGGCCAGCTTCACGGGCAGCGCCTCGCCCCCGACCAGGGCGCGCACCGCCGGCCGGTCGAAGCCGCAGGCCAGCAGCAGCCGCCAGCCCGAAGGGGTGGCCTGCACATCGGTGACGCCGTGCGCGTCCATCAGCCGCAGCAGGGCCATCGGGTCCTTGGCCTCGGCATCGGACGCGAGCACCACCCGGCCGCCGGACGCCAGCGGCGCGTACATCTCCACGCCCGAGATGTCGAAGGAGACCGAGGTGCTCGCGAGCCAGGTGCCGCCGTGGCCCGCCCCGGCGTCGTCGAGGATGGAGGAGACCAGGTTGACCAGCGCCCGCTGCCTGACCATGACGCCCTTGGGGGTCCCGGTCGAGCCCGAGGTGTACATGAGGTAGGCCAGCTGCTCCGGACCGGTGTGCCGGTCCGGGGCGACGGGCGGCTGCGCCTCGATGTCCGCCCGGTCGTCGTCGAGCGCGAGGACGGCCCCGCGGTATCCGGGCGGAATCCGCTCGGCCGACCGCGAGGAGCAGATGACCACGGGCGCGCCGCTGTCCGCGAGCATGTACTCGAGCCGCTGGACGGGGAGTGCGGTGTCGAGCGGCAGATACGCCGCACCCGCCTTCCACACGCCGAGGAGAGCGGGCAGCAGATCCCGTCCGCGCGGCAGGCACACCCCGATCGGGACGTCCGCCGCGGCGCCCAGCTGGATCAGCCGGCGGGCGATCCGGTTCGCCCGGTGGTCGAGTTCCCGGTAGGTGCTCGCCCGGCCGTCGGCGATCACCGCGACGGCCTCGGGCGCGGCGGCCGCCCGTGCTTCGATCAGGTCGGTCAGCAGCCCGGCGGGCGGCGTCGCGGCGTCGCGCTCCAGTGCGTTCATGGTTTCCCTTTCAGGCCCCTGCGGGTCCGGATCGTGGCAAGACGGCGAGGCGTCCGTGAGCCTCGATGCGGCGCTCATTCCGGGCGGTGCGTGGTCCGCGCGTCGTACTCCCGCAGCTCGTCCTCGGACATCTGCTCGATCTCGGCCCTGATGTGGTCCTCGACGGCGGCGGCGAGGGACCGGACGGTGGGGTGTTCGAAGACGGTCCGCAGGGAAAGGTCGATGCCGAACTCGTCCTGCAGGGTCGAGGTCATCCTGATCGCGAGGATGGAGTGCCCGCCGATCTCGAAGAAGCTCTCCTGCACGCTGATCCGCTCCCGGCCGAGGATGTCCGACCAGATCGCCGCGATGTGCTCCTCGACCGGGGTGGCGGGGGCCTCGTAACGCTCGGCGGAGCGGTCCACCGAGGGCAGGGCCTTGCGGTCCAGCTTGCCGTTCGGGGTCAGCGGAAGGGCGTCGAGGACGGCGACCGCGGAGGGCACCATGTAGGCGGGCAGCACCTCGGCGACCCGCTCGCGGACCGCGTCGGCGTCGAGCTGCCGGTCCGCGGCGCCCACCAGGTAGGCGACCAGCGACTTCTCGCCCTCCGGTGTCTCCTGCACGACCACGGCCGCACGGTCGACGCCCGGCTGGTCGGTGAGGGCCGCCTCGATCTCGCCGAGTTCGATCCGGTAGCCGCGGATCTTGACCTGGTCGTCGACGCGGCCCAGGAAGGCGATGGCGCCGTCGGGCAGGCGGCGCACCAGGTCGCCGGTGCGGTACAGCCGCGTCCCCGGGCCGCCGAAGGGGTTCGGGACGAACCGGTCGGCCGTCAGCGCGGGACGGTCGAGGTAGCCCCGGGCCAGGCCGTCACCGCCGATGTACAGCTCGCCGATCACGCCACCGGGCACGGGACGCCCGGTGTCGTCCAGGACGTGGGTCGTCATGTTCGGCAGCGGCGAGCCCAGCGGAACCGTGGTGGTCTGCTCCCCCTGGACCGGGTGGATGGTGGTGCCGATCGACGTCTCGGTGGGCCCGTACTCGTTGATCAGACGGCCGGGGCCCAGCAGCTCCAGCCAGTCGTTGGCGAGCCTGGCGGGCAGCGCCTCGCCCGCGACCAGCACCACGTTGGCCAGGCCCGCGGCCTGCTCCGGGCTGAGCTGGTGGCTCAGGAGGTCGAGGTGTCCCGGGGTGAGCTTGATGAAGCTGTACGGCCCCGAAGCCGCGAGCGCCTGCCCCAGGCCCGTCAGGTCGTCGAGGTCGGACAGCAGGTGCACCGGCTGGCCGGCCATCAGCGGCGCGTAGACGTTGGTCGCCGGCAGGTCGAAGGCGATGGACGAGAACAGCGGTGCCCCGCCCTCGCCGACGACCAGGTCGCGGGCCGCCCAGCGCAGGTGGTTGGTGAGCCCGTGCTGGGTGACCATGACCCCCTTGGGCTTGCCGGTGGAGCCCGAGGTGTAGATCACGTAGGCCAGCCGCTCGGGGTCGTGGGACCTCGACGGCGGTGCGTCGGCGCCCTCGGCGAGCCACTCCGTCTCCTGGTCGACCGTCAGCCGGGCGCCCGGGAACGACCGCGTCAGCTCGGTCAGCCCGGAGGAGCTCACCAGGATCGACGCCCCGCTGTCGGCCAGCACGTGGTTCAGCCGCTCGGCGGGGTTGGCGGGGTCGATCGGTACGTACGCCGCGCCCGCCTTCCACACCCCGAGCAGGGACTCGATGAGCTCCGGTCCCCGGTGGAGGCACACGCCCACCAGGGTGTCGGGGCCGGCCCCGAGGGAACGCAGCCGGTGGGCGATGCGGTTGGCCGCGCGGTCCATCTCCCGGTAGCTGATCCGGCGCTGACCGGCCACCAGGGCGAGGGCCTCCGGGGTCTTGGCGACCTGGGCCTCGATCACGTCGAGGGCCGAGCTGGTGTCCCACTCGGTGCGGGTGTCGTTCCAGCGGCCGGTTCCTTCGCCCCGCTCCTGGGCCGGCAGGATGTTTAGCGTGGACAGCCGGGAGGCGGGAGCCGTCACGGCGGCCGTGAGCAGCTGGACGAAGTGGCTCGCGAAGCGTTCGACGGTGCCGCGCTCGAACAGGGCTGTCGCGTACTCGACGACGCCGGTCAGCGCGCCGTCGCTCTCGGTACGCAGATACAGGGTCAGATCGGTCTTGGAGACCTGGCGGTTGCCCAGCAGCAGATCGAAGTCGCCGTCCCCGGGCATGCCCCCGGAGACCTGGACGTCGTTGAAGTTGAACGCGACCTGGTAGAGCGGCGTCCTGGACAGGTCCCGCTCCGGGCGCAGCTCCTCGACCAGGTGCTCGAAGGGCACCTCCTGATGTGCGAAGGCCGCCAGGCTGGTCTCCCGCACCCGGTCCAGGGCGTCGGAGAAGCTCAGCCCGGGATCCAGCGGGCTGCGCAGCACCAGGGAGTTGATGAAGAACCCGACGACCGGCTCGGTCTCCGGCAGGGTGCGGCCCGCGACCGGGACGCCGATGCTCACGTCCCACTGCCCGCTGTACCTGGCCAGCAGCGCCGAGAACGCGGTCAGCAGCGTCATGAAGGGGCTGGCCTCGTGCCGTCGGCCGAGGCCGATCACCTGTTCCGCCAGCGGCGCGGGGATCCTGACGGGCACCAGTGCGCCGCGCGGGTCGCGCTCCGCCGGGCGCGGACGGTCCGTCGGCAGCTCCGCGGGCACCGCGCCGCGCAGCTCCTCGCGCCAGAACGCGAGGTCCTCCGTCAGGCTGTCCTTGTCCCTGGACTTGCGCTGCCACACCGCGTAGTCCGCGTACTGGACACCCGGGGCGTCCAGTTCCGGTTCCCGGCCCGCGTGGTAGGCCGCGCAGATCTCCCGGAACTCCCGTTCCAGCACGGTGGCGGACCAGCCGTCGCAGGCGATGTGGTGGACCGTGAGGAACAGCAGCTGTTCCCGACCGGCGTGGCCGTCCTGACCGGCGGGCGCGTCCTGGCCGGCGTGGCCGTCCTGGTCGGCGCGGCGGGCCAGCAGCGCACGCCACAGCTTGCCCGAGGCGAGGTCGAAGCCGGCCTCGAACTCCTCGCGCACCAGCTGCTCCAGGTTCGTCGGGCCGTCGATCACCCGCAGGTCGACGGGGCCGGCCGGCTCGATGATCTGCAGGGGCTCGCCGGCGCGGCTGATGTAACGGGTGCGCAGGGACTCGTGGCGGGCCGAGAGCGCCTCCAGGGCCCGGCGCACCGTGTCCGGGGCGATGTCACCGGGCAGGCGCAGGAACAGGGGGACGATCCACTCCGCGCTGTCCGGGTTCATGGTGCTCAGCAGCCACACCCGTCGTTGCCCGAAGGACAGCGGGAGTGCCTCGTCGCGGGCGACGGTCTCGATCAGCGCGCGGGCCGTCCCCGCGGTCCGCACCAGCTCGGCCTGCTGCTCCACCGTGACGGCCTGGTAGAGGTCCGCGAGGGCCACGTCCTTGCCGGTGGTCAGCCGGAGCTGTTCGGACAGCTTGGCCAGCAGCAGGGAGTAGCCGCCGAGCTGGAAGAAGTCGTCCGTGGCGCCGATGTCGTCGAGGTCGAGGAGTTCCGCCCACACTTCGGCCACGGCACGCTCTTCGGGGGTGCGCGGCGCCACGTAGGGCGGGCGTTCGGAGTCGAGCAGCAGCAGGGGCTCCTCGTCCCACATCGGGTCGGCGTCGTCCTCGGCGCGGCCGAGGTGCTCCAGCGTCCCGTCGTTACGCCAGCGGACGAGGGCGCCGGTGCGCAGCATCCGGCTTCCCGGCTCGCCGTCGGGGTCGGGCAGGAAACGCTCGGCGGTCGCGCCGGACCGGCCCGCCCACGCGCCGGACACGGCGACATGCAGTTCACCGGGCAGGCCCGAGGGCAGGGGCTCGCCGAACTCGTCGAGCACGGCGATCCGCGTCCCGTCGAGCGGAGCGCCCAGCAGCGGTGCGTCGGCGCCGTGTTCGGGCTCCCCGTCGAGCAGGGTGACCGGGAGTCCGCACACGGCCTGGCCGTAACTGATCGCCAGGGTCGCCGTGGTCACGGCGGAGAGCCGCCGGTACGTCTGCGCGTCCGTGCCGGGGTCCAGCTCCGGTGCGTCGGAGCGCACCAGGCGCAGGGTGGGGCACTGCGGCCAGCCGGACAGGTCCGCCAGATCGGCGAGCAGGGGGTGGGGGACGGCCAGTACCGTGCCCTGGAACTCCGCCACCGCCGCCGGCAGCGCCGCGGCGTCCGGTGCGTCGCCGAGTGCCGGGAAGACCGCCGTGGCGCCGTTCACCAGGGTTGCCAGCAGCGCGCCGTAGACGGTGGCCTCGTCTACGGGGGCCCCGAAGACGACCCGGTCGGACGGGGACAGGTCGTGCTGCCCCGCCAGCGCGGGGGCGTACGCGGCCAGGGTCCCCCAGTCGACCACCAGACCGGAATCGCTCGCCCCGTAGCTGATGAACGCGGGATCGGCGGCATGGTTCGCCTGGTCCCCCGCCTCGTCCGGACACGAGGCGATCTCCTCCCGCACCGTGTCCAGGCACAGCACCTCGACACCGCTCCCCGGGTCGGGGGCGCTCGTGCTCGTGCTCACGCTCAGCAGAAGGCCGATCCGCGCATCGCGCGTGATCGACGCGAGCCGCTCGCCGGGGAGGGAGTCCGGCAGGAGGACGAACGCGGCTCCCGTCTTCCAGACGCCGAGGAGGGCCACGATCAGGTCGGGGGCGGACGTCAGCCGCACACCCACCGCCGTGCCCGGTCCAGCCCCGTGGCCCCTGAGGAAACAGGCCATTCGGCGGGCTTCCGTCTCGAATTCCCCATAGCTGATGTGACGACCGTCCGCTACGGCGGCAATGGCGGTCGGGGATTGCGTCGCATGCTGCGCGACGACGCGGTGCGGAAGCGAATGCCGGGTCACAACGGCTCCTGAGGTCAACAACGTAGGGACAGTGCACTCGGGGATCAGCCCGACAACGGAGCGGCAGTCCGCGGCTCAGCACACCGAACCGTCGGCCTCATGGCCGGCGGAGGTTCAAACGAGGCATGTCCGCACAGGCGTCGGTGATTCTCCGCTGCCGCATCGTCAGTGTGTGCGGGTGCTCTATATCGGCCCTATACGAGTGGGCGCCCGCCGGTAAAGCAATACGCCGATGCCCGGGAGATTCGGATTCTCCCGGGCATCGGCGCGGTCGGCGGGGGAAAGGAGCGGCGGCGCAGCGCCCCTCAGTGCACCTGGATTCCTCCGCTGTGGGTCTTGACCGTGATCTGGTGCGGGGCGTTCCGGTCGACCGGGAGCTGGACGTCGGGCGTGGAGTCGGAACTCGTGGCGTCGATGTAGTAGCGGGAGCCGTGCGGCACACGCAGGTCGACGGCCCCGTCGCCGGTCGCGATGTTCACGTCGGTCGGAGCGCTCACGAAGCCCGCGTCGACCGCGCCCGCGCCGGTGGTCACGCTGGCGCGCGCGGAACGGCTGTCGGCCAGGGTCACCGCGCCGTCACCGGTGTGCAGGTTCAGGGGACCGGACGCGTTGTCCACGTCGATGGCGCCGCTGCCCGTGCGCAGATCGAGCCGCCCCTTCAGATCGCTGGCGGAGATCGCCGGGCCACCGGTGTCCGCCTTGACGGCCAGGTCCGCCGGCAGCTTGATGTGGAGCTGCACCGAGCAACCGCCCCCGGGGCACGTGCCGACGACGGACAGGCCCTGCCCGGACGGCTTCACCGAGACCTGGGGGGCGCCGTCGTCGTACCCTCCGGTGGCCTTGACCTCGAGGTGCGACGAATCGCCGGGGCTCAGGGAGACGCCCATACCGTCGGTGTGCACCTCCAGCAGTTTCCGGCCGCTCGCGTCGGCCTGCCAGGAGTGGGTGTAGGGGTGGTTCGGACGCAGCAGTTCGACGGTGCCCCAGCCGGCGAGAGCAATGACCGCGACGAGAACGGCGAGACCGCCGTAAATGATTCCACGGCGCTTTTTCGATGCCATACTTTGTCAAGCTCCCAGATAGCGTAGAACAGCGAGTACCCGGCGGTGGTCCCCCGCTTCGGGCTGCAAGCCGAATTTGGTGAAGATGCTGCGGATGTACTTTTCCACCGCAGCGGCACCGATGACCAGTTCAGTCGCGATGCCGGCGTTCGAGCGGCCCTGCGCCATCGCGTTGAGGACCTCCCGCTCACGGGGCGTCAGTGACGCCAGGGGATCCCTTTTCCGGCTGCGCGCCAGCAACTGCTTGACCACTTCGGGATCCAGCACGGTGTCACCGTCGTTGATGCGCTGCAACGCGGCCACGAATTCGGCGGCGTCGGACACCCTGTCCTTGAGCAGATAGCCGATGCCGTTGTCGTTGCTGTCGATCAGGTCGAAGGCGTACCGCTCCTCCACGTACTGCGACAGCACCAGCACACCGACGTCGGGCCACCGGCTGCGGATCACGAGCGCCGCCCGCAGTCCCTCGTCGATGAACGTGGGCGGCATGCGGACATCCACCACACAGACGTCGGGCTCGTGCTCGGCCACGGCGCGCAACAGCGCTTCGCCGTCACCGACCGCGGCAACCACATCGATGTCCTCCTCCTCGAGAAGCAGGACGATTCCCTCGCGCAGCAGCGCGGAATCCTCGGCGATCACTACCCGCATGGAATCTCCACCTCGATCACGGTCGGTCCACCGACGGGGCTGTCGATGCGCAGCCGGCCGTCCACTCCTGAGATACGGCCCTCCAGGCCGGAAAGGCCGCTGCCGCGGGCGGGATCCGCTCCGCCCCGCCCGTCGTCGCCGATCGTCATGGTGAGCAGGTCGCCCTCCCGTTTGATCTCCACCCAGGCACGGCTGGCCCCGGCGTGCTTGGCGACGTTGGTCAGCGTCTCCGTCACCGTGAAGTACGCGACGGCCTCCACGGTGGCCGAGGGCCGCGGTTCGGCGTCGACATCGAGTCGCACGGGTACGGGCGCCAGGGCGATGACGGCGGAGAGCGCCGCTTCCAGACCCCGGTCGGTGAGCACCGGCGGGTGCAGGCCGCGCGCCAGGTTCCGCAGTTCCGTGATGGTGTACAGCGTCTCGCGGCGGACGTCCTCCACCAGCTTGCCGGTCACCTCGTCCCCCGACTTCCTGAGCCGGGAACTGGCCCGACCCAGCGTCATGGACATGGCCACCAGTCGTTGTTGCGCCCCGTCGTGGAGGTCACGTTCGATGCGTCGGCGTTCCGCCTCGGCCGCGTCGACGACCTTGGCGCGGCTCGCGGTCAGATCCTGGACGCGCTGCCGCAGTTCCATGCCCGCGGGCCGCGACAGGAGGGTGCGCCCGAGGAAGCTGTCGAGGGCCATGAGGGGCCTGACCAGCAACGGCGAGAACACCGCGCCGAAGAGTAGCGCCAGGCCCGCTACCAGCAGCATCGACGGCAGCCCGGCCAGCACCCACGGCCCGATCTGCACCTGCCCCCGGGGCAGCAGCTGGTAGTAGGCCGGCAGCAGCACCAGCATCAGCGGCACCGCCCAGACCAGCGCCACACCCACGGTGGTCACCGTGGACACCCCGATCAGCAGGGTGAAGTAGGTGACCAGCCGCCAGGTGCAACGGCTGCGCAGAAGCCCGGTGACGGACTCCAGCGACCGCCACGACCAAGGCGGTTGCGGCGGTTCGGAGATCCTCGCCCCGGAGGTGATGGCGAAGCGCATGCGCTCCAGGGCCGCGAGCTGGTAGAGGGCCCATCCCGCGGCCACGGTGACGGGCAGCCCCACCAGTCCGAAGGGCACCGCGCACAGCCCCGTCCCCAGGACCGTGAGCACGGCCAGGCCGGCCATGGCCATGACGCCGTCCAAGGCCAGGTGGGCGCAGACACGCCACAGAGCCGACGACGCCAGTGCCCGTAACGGGTTACGGGGCACCGTCACATCCGGCGTCCCGGCGCCGGCACCGTCGCCGTCCTGAACCTTCTGAGCAGTGTTTCCGGTCAACTCATCGCCCGACTCTCGTTCCGTGAGAGCTGGACGAGGTGTCCACCTGTCTCACGCCGTTCCGTCGACAGGACCGTAGCCGAGCCGATGCGGGCAGGTCAGCGAGGAGATCCGACGGATGAGAGGTAGGGATAACCCGCCCAAGGGCTCGTGGGTTCACGTGGCCGACCGCGGGCGTCCGGAGCAGCACAGTGGAGGTATGACAGAGCGACAACTGACCGTGGGCAGCCAGTCGGCAGGACTCGACGAGCACGAGGCCGACCAGTTCCTCGTCCGCTACGGCGACACCATCGACGACCGCATCGGTGAGATCCTCGACGAGCTCCTCGAGGAACGGATGCGGCAGCATCAGCGCGTCCCCGTCCTGCCCTTGACGACCACGGTAGTCGCCGCCACTGTCATCTCCCTGATCCTTACGTGGTACAGCCCCCTGGCCGTCGCGGTCGTCTGGTGCGCGACCGCGGTGATCTGTGTGTCACTGACACACGCCGCTCGGCTGTCCAAGCATCGGTAGCCGCACCGGGCTGGTCGCCAGCATGGTGACGGCGCGCGTCCACGACCGCGGCGGCGGGGTCATGTGTAACGCCGCGGGAGTCTCCTCGACTATCTCGGCCGCCAAGAGATACAGCAGATCGTGGAGCCGGTAGAGCAGTCGCTCCTTGTGGTCCACGCCCGTGACGTTGAGAAGCCCCACGTCGACCAGGGCCTCCATCATCCGTTCGGCGCTTTCCACCGGCATCCGCAGTTTGGCGGCGATCTCCTCGGGAGAGACCGCTCCTCGTCCCGTGGGCGCCAGACGGCACAGGAAGTCGCGGATTTCCGCCGGCAGCCGGTTCACGGACAGATACAGACTCCGCCGTACATCGAGATCCCCCACATGCAACTCGTCGAGCCTGGTGCGGGGATTACTCAGCCGGGCCACGAGCCGGGATGCGGACCATTGCGGCCGGGCCGCGAGGCGGGTTCCCACGATCCGCAGGGCCAGGGGCAGACCGGCGCAATGGGCGATGATTTTCTCCGTCTCGCCCGAGGTGCCGCTCGTCCGCCTGTCGCCCGCCACCTTCGAGAGCAGCAGGAATGCATCGACGTCGTCCATGGGATTCACCACGAGGGTGTTCGCCTCGGCGACACTGGCTATTCGGGTGCGCCCGGTGATGAGCACGGTGGGTTCCGCCGTGTTGGGCAGAAGCGGCTCCAGCTGCAGATCGCCGACAGCGTTGTCGAGGAAGACGAGCACCCGCTTGCCGAAGGTGGCGGCGCGGAACAGCCGCACCAGGTCGTCCTGGCTCTCCCGGCACGCATCCGGCCGTTCACCGAGCGCCCGCAGGAGAGCGACCAGGATTTCCTTAGTCTCCTTGGGCTCGCCGTCCGCATCGCAGAGATTGACGTATATCTGACCGTCCGGGAAGGCCTCGCGCATGTCGTGGGCGGCCTGCAGGGCGAGTGCCGTCTTGCCGACTCCGCCCATGCCGACGACCAGGAAGCGACGCGACGGCGCGTGCCCGATACCGCCGTTCGCCGGCCGCAGAAGACCGCAGAGGTTTTCCAGCAGCTCCTTCCTGCCGACGAAGTCCGGAAGGGCCGGCGGAAGAGAGACCGGCGCACCCGTACGGACGACCGGCTGTATGTCGGCCTCGCGTTGCGGCGACGCGTCGAGGTCGCCGTTGAGCACCGCCTGGTACGCGTCGGTGAGCGTCGACGAGGGATCGATCCCCAGCTCGTCGGAGAGCACCTGACGGCCCTCGTAGTAGACGTGCAGCGCATCGGCCTGCCGGCCGCACCGGTACAGCGCGGTCATGAGATGGGCCCGCAGCCGTTCCCGTACCGGGTATGCGGCGACGAGGCCGGTGAGTTCCGCGATGAGTTCCTGGTGCATGCCGAGGGCCAGGTCAGCCTCTATGCGCTGCTCCAGTACGGTGGCCCAGGCCTCCTCCAGCTGCGGCACATACGCCTGCGCCAGCTGGGGTGTGACATTGGCCAGCGCGCCGCCGCTCCACAGCGCGAGGGCCTCGCGCAGCGTCTGGGCCGCCTCCGTGTGGCGCCCCTCTTCCAGGGCGGTCCCGCCGCAGCGCCCCAACCGGTCGAACTCGGCCACGTCGACCTGGGCATCGCGGACGTCCAGCAGGTATCCGGGCTGGCGGCGGATGAACTCCACCTCCGCGCCCAGCCTCTTGCGCAGCCGAGATATATAGGTGTATATCTGCGCGTTCACCGTCTTGGGCGGGTTCCATCCCCACAGAAGTGAGATGAGACGCTCGTCCGAGACCACTTTTCCCCGAGCCAGCAGCAGAGCCGCCAGCAAGGTGTTCTCCTTGGCTCCGGATAATTCTATTGGCTTTCCGCCCCTCTTGACTCCAACGGAACCAAGCAGCTGGAAATCCATACTTCCCCCGTCTATGCTGTAGATATCGTGACTCTCACGTAAAAGCGGCAGTGCTGGCCACACTGCGTCCCAAAAGGGACAAGCCACCGTGATCGATACCAAAGCGAAAATACCACGCGAGAAGGAGCCCCGAGCTCAAGCGCGTTCTGTGGCGCAATGCAGGGGGTGAGGCAGGGCCGAGCCGGAGCATGCCGATGATTCAAGCGGTACTCCCCTATTCTTCCCCTTCTCTTTCCTCCCCGTTTCCTTCTCTTACCCTGACGCACCCGTTTACCGGGATTAACCAGGTCAGCTTCATGCTACCACTCCATGCAGATGGCATCCATGTGGGTTCTGTGAGCCTATGCGCCGGAAATCAGACAGGGCCTCGGACGGAAGACGACCAAAAACGGCCGCTCACCTTGCTATGTGCGGCCGGCTTCATCCGCGCCACCCTCGGCGGGAGTCAGCGTTACAGCCACCAACACAGTCAGGAACAGGACGAAAGCACCGACGACGATACTGGTCGCCGTGACACCGAAGCACTCGATCACGTACCCGCCGGCCACCGCCCCCACCGCATTCGCGCCGGACAAGAGAAAGCTGCTCGCACCGCTGACCCGGCCCTGCAGCTCATCCGGTGTGATCCGCATTTGGTACACCGCACCAATGACGTTGAACAGGCTCGCCACATAGGAAATTCCGGCCAGGATGCAGGCGAGGGCCACCGGATCACTCGTGGCCACGGCCAGCGGTATGAGCATCGTCCACAGCGCGAACCCGACCACCATCGAGCGGTGGAAAGTCAGCCTGCGGGTGGCCCAGGGCGCGTGGAGCGCGCCCAGCACCCCGCCCACCCCGCCCGCGCCGAGCACGACGCCGACGACGGTGGGCGAGTGCCCGCCCTTGCGGATCGTCACCATCACGGCCAGCAGGAGCACCTGGAACACCAGGTTGCTCCCCGCGAACACACCGGTGACACGTCTGGCGTACCTGCGCTGCCACAGCCAGCGAAGGCCCTCCGTGATGTCGACGTGAAGAGGCTGCCGCGGGGCGGGGTGCGGCGGCTTGAAGCCCCGTCTGAGCAGTAGGAGCAGCAGCACGGCGACGGCGTTCGCGACGGCGTTGACCGCGAAGGGCAGCCATCTCGCCAGCGTGAACAGCAGACCGCTGCCCGGCTGGCCGAGCAGTCCGATCGCGGCTCCGCGCACCTCGTTCTGCGCCATGGCCTCGGGCAGTTGTCCCGGGGCCACCACATGCCGGACCATGGCGCGCTCGGCCAGCTGACCCACCAGCACGAGCGCGGCCTGGACGAACGCCGCGGCCATCAGGCCCGGCAGCCAGAACCAGCCTCCCGCCTCGGCCGCGGCGACGCCGCCGACCGCGAGGAGGCCGACGACGTCACACCAGAGCATCAGCCTTCTGCGGTCCACCCGGTCGACCAGCGCACCGGCCGGCAGCTGGACCAGGAAGCTCGGCAGCGCGGCGGCGAACGTCACCAGTCCGGTGGCGCTCGCCGAGCCGGTGTGCCACAGGGCCAGCAGCGGATAGGCCACCATCGTGAACGAGGTACCGAGCCGCGAGATCCCGGAGCTCACCCACAGCCGGATGAAGTCGGCGTTCTTGCGCAGGGGCGGCACGCTGCCGCCGGCCGTGACCGACTGCTCGGTCACGGCCGTGGGCTCCGTCATCAGTCCCGGCCCGATCCGTCGACGTTGCCCTGCTCCCGCCGCACGGCCTCGTCCATGGCCCGCTGCCAGACCCCGGCCATCCGGGTCCGCCCGGACAGCACGGTGGCGATGAGGTGCTTGACCAGTTCACGGCCGCTCACCGAGTTGCTCAGCATCACCAGGCCGAGCCCGGAGTGCGCGCGCATCCAGGTCATCGCCTGGTAGCCGGCCGCCTGTCCGCCGTGGCCGAACTCCATGTCGCCACCGGTGGTGTCGATGATGGTGCTCCAGCCGTAGGCACGATCGGACTGGGGTGTGAGCATCTGCCGCACCAGCTCGGTGTCGACCAGGCCCGCCTCCCGCCCCAGGTAGCCACGGCGCACTTCGGCGGCGAACCCGGCGAGGTCGGCGGCCGTCGTCCACAGACCGCCGCCGGCTGCCTCCGGGTTGACGTAGTAGCCGTCGGACATCTGCCTGCCCACCTCGTCGTGGCCCCGCGCGAAACTGCGTCCGGCGGTGTCCGGGAACCGCGGGTCGAAGCTGCTGTCGTCCATGCCCAGCGGCTCGAAGACCAAGCGGCGGGTGAGATCGGGGTACGACTCCCCCGTCAGGTCGACCATGACCTGCTGGAGCACGGAGAAGCCGGTCAGGCTCTTCCGGAACACCTTGCCCGGAGTCTCCTCCATCGCGACCGGCGGGGTCTTGGCCGGAGGACGCCCGTTCAGCACGTCCAGCAGCGTCGGCACCGGATCGAACCGGTGATACCCGTCGGCGAGAGGCGGATGCTGGGCGAACCCTCCGAGGTTCGCCAGGAGCATCCTCGCCGTGACCGGGTGCCCCGGCGCGGAGGGAACGCGCCACGACGTCAGGTACTCGTTGAGATCCCGGTCGAGGTCGAGCCTGCCCTCCGACACCAGTCGCAGGACCGTGAACGTCGTCACGTGCTTGCTGATGGAACCGGCGGCGAACACGGTGTCCGGGGTGACCGGCTCGGAATCCGCGGCACCGACCCGGCCGAAGCTCCTCACCTCGGCGGCCACCCCGTCCTGGAGCAGCGCAAGGCTGACACCCGGGATCTCGTGCTCGGCCATCACCTTCTCCACCTCGGCCACGGTCGCCTGGAAGGCCGCCGGCCCGGAGCGCCGGGCGCCCTTGCCGACAGCGCCGGCCCCCTGCCGCAGCACCGCGCTCAGCTCGTCCACCTGCTCGTCGGCCAGTCGCTGGACGGTCCGCGGGTCGTGCACGGCCGTGCTGTGGGTCCACCGGAGATAGAGCTGGTCCCCGACGAGGTATGCCTCGACCTCCAGCAGATGCGCGCGCATCGCGTCATCGGCACCGACCGGTGCGACCCGGTCCGGGACGAACACCAGCGTGGCGTCACCGCCCGGCGCCTGCCGCGGAGCGAAGGTGAAACCGACCTCCGGCGTGGGCAGCGTGGCCAGTTCCTCCGCCACATCGGCGTCGGGCGCCAGATGGCGGAGCAGCCCGTATCCATGACTCGGCTCCGGAAGGGTGCGCAGCTGCCGTGCCACCGACCGCAGAGCGGCCGTGGCGTCGCCGCCGCCCGGAACACGCAGCGACACCGGGAAGCTGTCGGTCAGCGGGCCGACCGTACGGGCCAGGGCCTCACCACGGTCCGGGTCGTGGCGCGGGTCGACGGTGACGTCGATGTCCACGCGCTCCGCCCCGGCCCAGCGGGCCAGTGTCCGCGCCAGCGTACCCAGCAGCAGATGCTCGGGGTGCGCCTCGTCCAGCAGCGCACCGGTCAGTTCGGCCGACAGGGTCGCGGTGACGCTGCTGCCGGTGACGTTCGTGTTGTGCTCCCGTGCGTGCTCGACGGGCAGGGCCGTCGCATCGGGCCGGTTCAGCCACACACCGGCCTGATCCAGCACCTCGTCGGAGAACGCCTGCTCCGCCATGTCCCGCGCCCATGCGTGCAGGGGCGTGACCACCGCCGGCAGGGTCACCGGCCGCCCTTCGGCGCTCTGCCGGTACGCGACGTTCAGGTCACCGAGCACGACGGACCACGAGTACGGGTCGAGAGCCGAGTCGAGGGCCGTGAGCCACAGCTCGCCCGGCGTCCCCTCCTCGAACCGGACCAGTGTTCCCCGGATCACCGAGCCCTGCCCGGCGTCGAGGGCGGCACGCGCCTGGACCAACGCCTCGGTCATGGCAGCCGACCGGTCGTCGGCGGACACCGCACCCAGGTCGAGTACGTGAACCAGCGCCTCGTCCGGCAGCTCCGCCAACCGGGCCCGCGCGCCGGGACCCTGGCCGCTGTACCTGAGACGGAGAGCCTCATGGTGCTGCACCACTTCCCGCAGCGCCCGTTCGAGAGCGTCGGCATCAGCCGCCCCACTCAACGGCAGCCGGACCGTCCGGCCCGCCGAGGAGTCGGTGCCCAGCCACTTGAGGTGGCCCGGCAGCAGCGGCATCCCTTCCTCGACCGGGAAGCGGTCCTCGTCCGCCTCGATCATCTGCGCCAGTTCACCGAGGCTCCGCGCCTGGAGCACCAGCCACATGGACAGCGGAACCCCGGCCTCCTGAGCCACGGACAGCAGTCGTACCGCGCGGATGGAGTCGCCGCCGAGGTCGAAGAAGCTGTCCTCGACACCGACCCGTTCCACGCCCAGGACGTCGGACCAGATCGCGGCCAGCCGCTCCTCCAACGGGGTGCGCGGGGCGACGTAGTGGCTCGCCGAGAACATCTCCGCCTCGGGAGCCGGCAGGGCACGGTGGTCGACCTTGCCACTGTTGGTCAGCGGAACCCGCTCGATCTCCACGAACGCCGCCGGGACCATGTACTCCGGCAGACTCGACCCAAGGTGACGCCGCAGGTCAGCCGCATCGAAGGCGGTGTCGGCGACCACGTAGGCGAAGCGAACCGTCCTGCAGGCGCTGCACCAGGTCACCGGTGCGGTAGAGCCGGGAACCGGCCGGACCGAACGGGCTCGGCACGAACCGCTCCGCCGTCAGATCAGCACGCCCCATATAACCGCGTGCCAGACCCGCACCACCGATGAACAGCTCACCACTGACACCATCTGCCACGGGGCGGCCGTTGGAGTCGAGCACATACAGGTCGGTGTTGGCCAGCGGCACACCGATCGAGACCGACTCGGTCTCCTCGGGCACCTCCCAGCACGTCGACCAGATCGTCGTCTCCGTCGGGCCGTACACGTTCACCAGACGCTGAGTCCTGGCACGCAGCTCACGCGCCAACTCCGGCGAACACGCCTCGCCACCCACCAGCGCCGTCACACCGGCGGCCGCAAACCCGGCCGCGAGCATCAAGCGCCAGCCCGACGGCGTCAACTGCACATGCGTGATCTCGTTCGCGTTGATCAGCGCTACGAGTGCTTCGGCGTCCTTGACCTGGTCGGCCGACGCCATCACCACACACCCGCCGGTGACCAGCGGCAGGAACAGCTCCAGCCCCGAAATGTCGAACGAGATCGACGTCGACGCCAGCCACACGCTCTC
>NZ_JNXR01000024.1:0-115820 GCF_000725475.1 Streptomyces durhamensis | reverse complement strand
GGTGGTGTCCGTCCTCGGTCCGGCGGGCTGCTTCCTCAGGGGGTCGACGCGTTTTCGCCGGACGCTGCGGGCGGACACCACCCGCCGCGTCCCCTTCCCGCCGTACGCGGCTGCGGGCGCGCACTCCGCGTTCATCCGGTCTTCATCCTTGAGGTTGGCCGGCGTGGGGCGCGGGCACATTGGCGTGTGCATGCTCTGTCCGCACCGCCAGCCCCGTCCCGCCCCCACCCGGAGGTTGATGTGTCCGGCAGTTCCGTGTACCGCCGTGCCCGTACCGTCGTGGCGTCCGCAGCGGCCCTCGCCGCGGCCGCGTTCGGGCTGTGGACCGGTATCGGCGAAGGGTCCGCGCACGCCGCGGGCGCCGTGCCGAGCCCGGACCACGTGGTCGTCGTGGTCTTCGAGAACCACGCCTACAGCCAGGTCATCGGCTCCTCCAGCGCCCCGTACCTCAACTCGCTGAGGTCGGGGGGTGCCAGCCTGACGCAGGCGTACGCCGAGACCCACCCGAGCCAGCCCAACTACTTCGCCCTGTTCTCAGGTTCGACGCAGGGCATCACGGACGACAGCTGCTACACGCCCGGCTTCTCGTCGGCACCCAACCTCGCGTCCGAGACGATCGCCGCCGGACGCAGCTGGGCCAGCTACAACGAGACCCTGCCGAGCCAGGGATCGACCACGTGCAGCAGCGGGAAGTACGCGCGCAAGCACAACCCGTGGTTCGGGTTCAGCAATGTGCCGGCGTCGAGCGCGAAGACGTTCGCCCAGTTCCCGGCGGACTACTCGACGCTGCCCCAGCTGTCGTTCGTGACCCCGAACCTGTGCAGCGACATGCACGACTGCTCGGTGTCCACCGGTGACACCTGGCTGAAGAACAACCTGGGTGCCTACGCGACCTGGGCCAAGAGCCACAACAGCCTGCTCGTGATCACCTTCGACGAGGACAACCGGCTGAGCGGGAACCGGATCCCCACGGTGCTGTACGGGCAGCCCGTCGCGGCGGGGTCGTCCAGCTCCACGACGTACGACCACTACGACCTGCTGCGCACCCTGGAGGACAGCCAGGGGCTGACCTCGCATGCGGGCAACGCGGCCGCCGCCCAGGACATCACCGGCATCTGGGCGTCCTGAGGTGTACGTAGCGGACAGCCGCGCGAGTACGCCGGCGTCCGCGGACGGCGCCGTCCGGCCCCTGGCCGGGCGGCGCCGTGCCGCGATCGCCCCGACCGTGCTCGCGCTCGGAACGGTCAGTCTGGTGACCGACGTGTCGTCCGAGATGGTCACGGCCGTGCTGCCCTTGTACCTGGTCAGCGGGCTGGGTCTGTCGCCGTTGGGCTTCGGGCTGCTGGACGGTGTCTACAACGGGTTCTCGGCGGTCGTACGGCTGGTGGGCGGGCATCTCGCGGACCGGGGCGGCGGGCGGCACAAGTGGGTCGCCGGGTTCGGGTACGGCCTCTCCGCCGTGTGCAAGCCGTTGCTGCTGGTGGCACACTCGCTCACGCCGATCGGGCTGGTGCTGGCCGCCGACCGCACCGGCAAGGGGCTGCGGACCGCGCCCAGGGACGCCCTGATCTCGCTGTCCGGTACGGCCGAGTCGCGGGGGCGGGCCTTCGGTGTGCACCGGGCGATGGACACGGCCGGGGCCCTGCTGGGGCCGCTGGTGGCGTTTGTGATCCTGCGGGCCACGGTGGACGGCTATGACGCCGTGTTCACGGTGAGTTCCTGTGTGGCCGTGCTGGGCGTGCTGGTGCTGGTGCTCTTCGTGCCGGGCGGGCGCGGTGGTGCGGTCGCGGCCGAACGGCCCACGGTGCGGGGCGCGGTGGGACTGCTGCGGCGGCGTGGGCTGCGGCGGGTCGCCGTGTGCGCGCTGCTGCTGGGTCTCGCCACGGTGAGCGACTCGTTCGTGTATCTGCTGCTCCAGCGGCGGCTCGGCGTACCGGACCGGTGGTTCGCGCTGCTGCCGCTCGGTACGGCCGCCGCCTTCCTGCTGCTGGCGGTGCCGCTCGGGCGGCTCGCGGACCGGGTGGGCCGGTGGGCGGTCTTCGTCGCCGGGCACGGTGCCCTGCTGCTCGGGTACGCCCTGCTGCTCACGGGGTGGCACGGATCGGCTCTGCCGTACGCCGTCCTCGCGTTGCACGGTGCCTTCTACGCGGCCACCGACGGGGTGTTGATGGCGGCGGCCTCGGACGGTGTGCCGCAGGCGCTGCGCTCGTCCGGGCTGGCCCTCGTACAGACCGGGCAGGCGCTGGCCCGGTTCGCCTGTTCGCTGCTGTTCGGCGCCGCCTGGACGGTGTGGGGCGACCGGGCGGCGCTGGCGGGGGCGGCGGTGGCGCTGGCCGCCTGTGCCGTCTTCTCCCTGACCCTGCGTCCGAAGGCGACGGTGACCGCATGACCGTACGCAGCCGCCTCCTGATCCTCGTCGCGGCCGTCGCCGTGCTCGGGGCGGTCGGGCTGGCGTCCGTGCTGCACGCCTCGGCCCGCGCCGACCGCCGCGACCACACCCAGGCGGGCGGTCCGCGGGTCGCGCCGGGGAGGGTCACGCTGACCGGGCACGGGCGGATGGTGTTCCGGAACATGGCATGGGGCCCGCACCGGGACGAGATCGTCAGCGTCGCGGCCGGTGATCCGTCCGGCCCGCGTACCGCCTCCGGCGTCAAGTGCCTGCGTTTCCACGCCTCTTCGGGTACCGGCGTGTGCCTGCAGGCGGTGCACGGTCCGGTCTCGGACACCTACCGGGCGCTGATCCTGGACGACCGGTTGCGGACCGAGCACCGGTATGACGTGCCGGGCATTCCGTCGCGCGCCCGGATGTCGCCGACGGGGCACCTCGCCGCCTGGACGGCGTTCGTGGGCGGGGACAGTTACGCCGGCACGGACTTCTCCACGCGCACGGCGATCGCGGACACCAGGAGCGGCGTGCTGATCCCGTCCCTGGAGGCCTTCCGGATCGTCAAGGACGGGCATCCGTACCGGGGGGCGGACGTCAACTTCTGGGGGGTGACGTTCGCGGCGGACGACCGCACGTTCTATGCGACCTTGGCGACGAAGGGGCACACGTACCTGGTCCGTGGCGATCTGCGGACCCGTACGGTGACGGCCTTGCACGCCGACGTCGAGTGCCCGTCCCTCTCGCCCGACGGCACCCGGATCGCCTACAAGAAACGGGTCAACGGCCTGCCGAAGGACGCACCTTGGCGGCTGTACGTGCTCGACCTGCGGACGATGCGCGAGACACCGCTGGCCGAGCGGAGGAGCGTGGACGACCAGGCGCTGTGGCGTGACGCCCGGACCGTCGTCTACGCCCTGCCGGGCGACTACGGCGCCGACCTGTACCAGGTGCCGGCGGACGGGTCGGGGCGAGCGCGGCGGATCAGTGCGGCCGCGGTGTCCCCTGCTTATACGCCGTAGGGACCCAGGCCGCAGTCTGACAGATCATGAAATCGGCGTGTCGATGTCCATTTTGGCGGATATTAACCCTAGTCTCCGTTGCTGTAAGTGGAAGGTCCGTGACAGATCGCATCCACACACTCACGCTACGGAGATGACATGCACAAGCTTCACAAGGCTGCCGTCCTGGTCGCGGCCCTCGGCAGCGTCGGGCTCCTGACCGCCGGTACCGCGCACGCCGGCGGCGAAGGGGGCAACAGCGTCCTGCAGAGCTCCAACTGCCGGTCGCACGACCTGAACCTCGACGTCCTCGGCGAGGTCGGGATCCTCAACGGCGTACTCGGCAACGCCCTCAACGGCGAAGGGGACCCGGGCGCGCAGGCGACGCACATCGGCTCGACCATGGGCTGCGACAACAAGGCCTGGTAACAGGCCGGTTCAGCACCCCTGGACGTGGTGGGAAGTGGCTGGGCGGTGGGACCGAGGGCGCGCGAAACGCCCCGGTACCACCGCCCGCAACCGTTTTGGGGGACGATCGGGCACCTGCGGCACGCCCCACCTAGACTCAAGGGGACGGAGCTCACCGCGAGACCGCCCTGGTGACGTCCCGGCCACCGGTTCGTGCGCAGGGCAGGGGATGCGCATGCCAGGTCCACGAAAGAGACGCGCGCGCGTGGGGCTGGTGCCCCTTACCGCCGTCGCTGGTGGGCTGCTCGGCCTGCTGATCGGGCTCGCCTTCACGATGCTGCTCTGGTCGATCATCGGGCTCGGCGAGTCGACGGCTGCCGACCGCCACGCACAGGCGGCGCTCGCCCAGGCGAGGACGGTCGAGGGACTCGTCGTCGACCTGGAGACGGGCCAGCGCGGCTTCGTCATCACCAGGGAGAAGCAGTTCCTCGAGCCGTGGCAGACCGCCCGGACCAAGTTCTCCGGCCAGGCACGGCGACTCGTGCGCCTCAGCGTCACCCCCGGCCAGAGGACGCTGGCCCAGCACATCGGGCAGGCCGGCGAGTCGCTCGTCCACGACTACTCGGTTCCGCTGGTCGCGGCTGCGAGGCGAGGGGATCCCCGGGCACGCGGCGTGGAGGCGACGCTGGAAGGGAAGCGGCGCGTCGACGCGCTCAGGAAGCAGTTCGGCCGGTACGAGTCGACCCAGGAAACCCTGATCGCGGCGCGTGAGAGCGCCGCCAACGCTGACGCCCGGGAAGCGGTCGTGGCGGCGTCGATCGGCCTTGCCGGCTCCATGCTCCTCATCGCGACCTTCGCCGGGTACGTGATCCGGGCCGTGGTCTGGCCGGTCCGCAAGGCGGCCGGCGTGGCGTCCCGGCTCGCCGGCGGCGACCTCGCCGTACGGATGCCCGAAACCGGCAGGGGCGAGATCGGGCAGCTCGGGACGGTGTTCAACACCATGGCCTCCTCACTTGAGGAGAGCCGTGAGCAGGCCCGACACGCTCACGAGCGCCTCGGGCTGCTGTACGAAGCCAGCATCGTCATCGGCACGACTCTCGACGCGAAGCAGACCGCACAGGAACTGGTGCGCGTGCTGGTCCCACGCTTCGCCGACTTCGTCACCGTCGATCTGGCCTTGCCCGTCCTGCTCGTCCACGAGCCGCTCGCCGACCACGGCGCACGGGCATGCCGCGTCGCACTGGGCGGGGTCCGCGATGACCCCCCGCTCGACCCCGTGGACTCACAGATCGCTCTCACGGCCACCAGCGCGATCCTCGTGGCGGACCTTCGCACCTCCTCCGTGTGGCAGGCCCATCACGGCGACCGGGCCCGCCGGCTGCTGGACTACGGCATGCACTCGCTGATCACCGCCCCGCTGTACTCACGGCGCACACTTCTGGGTGCGATCGGCCTCTGGCGAGCGCAGAACCCCAGCCCGTTCGCGCAGGACGAGCTGTCCGACACCGAGGAGATCGCGGCCAAGGCCGCCGTGGCGATCGACAACGCCCTCAGCTACGCCCGCGAGCACGACACGGCCCTGACGCTGCAGCGCAGCATGCTGCCCCGCAGCTTCAGCCCTCCCGGCGGCATCGAGATCGCCCACCGCTACCTGCCCGCCTCCGACGCCAACGAGGTGGGCGGCGACTGGTACGACGTGGCCGCCATGACCCATGGCAGGGCCGCCCTGGCCATCGGCGACGTCATGGGGCACGGCATCCCGGCCGCCGCCGTCATGGGGCAGATGCGCAGCACGCTCCGCGCCCTCGCCCGCCTGGACCTGCCCCCCGACCAGCTGCTGCACCACCTTGACCAGACGATGCAGGACCTCGACGGCTCGATCCTCGCCACCTGCCTGTACGGCGTCTGTGACGCCGCGGCCAACCGCTGCCGGCTCGCCCGGGCCGGACATCCCCCGCCTGCCCTGATCACCCCCGACGGCACGGCCCGCCTCGTCGACCTGCCCTCCGGCGCACCGCTCGGTATCGGTGGCATCTCGTACACGACCGTCGAGATCCCCGTCGCTCCCGGGACCGTGCTCGTCCTCTACACCGACGGGCTCGTCGAAGGCCGGGAGTACGACCTCGATGAGCGCCTGGAGGAGCTCACCCGCCTCCTCACCGGCACCCATCCGTCCCTCGACGAGCTGGCCGACACCCTCATCGAGAGCCTCGCCCCCACCCCCGCGCAGGACGACATCGCCCTCCTCATCGCCCGCGTCGGCACCTCGATCCCCCGGTGACCGCCCACGGTTCCCTGACCGTGGGCCCCAAGGGATCGATCCGGCGGAAGACCCGCCCGTACAGCGCCGGCAGGTTCTTCCGCAGCTCGAACGCCGTGACCTCGCTGCGGTACCCGGTCACCCCACCTCTGCCCCGCCAAGAGGTGACCCCGGTAGATCTCTGAGCCGGTCGGCGAGGATCACCGCCACGTCGTCCGCCAAGTCGCCGTCCGTGTGGCGGGTCAACGCCTGGTGCAGCCGCTCCAGGAACACCGGTGGGCCGGGGCCGACGCCCATCGCCTCCATGGCCTCCGGCAGAGCGAAGAATTCGCCGACGCGGTTACGGGCCTCGATCACACCGTCGGTGTACAGCAGCAGACGGTCGCCGGGCGTGAACGCATAGGTCTCAGGCTTCTCGGGGAGGTCCGTGACGAGGTCTTCGAGGCCGAGAGGCGGCGACGGCACGCTCGGCGCCAGCGGTACGGCCCTGCCCTGGTGCAGCAGCAGCGGTGGGGGATGCCCACGGTTGACCAGCTGGACCACGGGCTGGTCCGGCACCTGTGCGATGAGCGCCGTGGTGAACCCTTCCGTCAGAACCTCAGGACCATACGCACCCGGCACCGCCACTTCCCGTCGCAACGCAGCCGCGCAGCGGTTCATGACCTCCACCAGGTCCTCCTCGTAGTGCACGGCCTCCCGGAACGCGCCCAGCGCCACCGCGACGGCTCGCACGGCGACCAGTCCCTTGCCCCGGACGTCACCGACGATCATCCGGACGCCGTACCGCGTCTGCACGGCCTCGTACAGATCACCGCCCACCCGTGCCCCCGTCCCGGCCGCAAGGCACAGGCTGGCGGCCCGCAGGGGGCCCAGGCGCGCGGGCACGGGCCGCAACACGACGTCCTGGGCCGCCACGGCGATGCTGCGGACCTGGTCGAGCTCTCTTCGCCTCCGCTCCTGCATCGCACGGCTGGTGAGGAAACCAGCCACGGAGACCGAGGCCAGAGCCAGGAAGTTGCTGTAGACCTGCAGACTGCCCCATGCCCCGTTGTACGTGGCGGTGATCACGCTGATCGCCAGCGCGAGGGCCGCCGCCGCGGTGGTGCCCTTGGGCCCCAACGTCACCGCCGCCAGCGCCGGGACCGCGGTGAGGAAGGGGCCGGTGTAGATGAAGTGCGCAGGGGTGAGCTCGATGACCAGCACAGCCAGCGCGATCAGGAAGGGCACACACTGCATCAGCGTGAAGAGGATCCGGTTATGACCGCCTGCTCCTGGCCACGAGGGCGGGTGCAAGGGCGCCTTCATGCACCAAGCCTGCCTCGCTGAAGGCCCAGGCTCCACCCGGACGGCCGCCGGGTGCGGACCGGAGACCGGCCCGGAGCCTGCGAGACGCCGTGGGGCCGACGGTCCGCGACCGCCGGCCCCACGGAATCGATTCGGAGGGGAGCTGCTCGGACCAGCCCCTACAGCACCGGCAGGTTCTTCCGCAGCTCGAAGGCCGTGACCTCGCTGCGGTACTCCTCCCACTCCTGGCGCTTGTTGCGCAGGAAGAAGTCGAAGACGTGCTCGCCGAGGGTGTCGGCGACCAGGTCGCTGCTCTCCATGAGGGTCAGGGCCTCGCCGAGGTTCTGCGGCAGGGGCTCGATGCCCATCGCGCGGCGCTCGGCGTTGGACAGCGCCCAGACGTCGTCCTCGGCGCCCGGCGGCAGTTCGTAGCCCTCCTCGATGCCCTTCAGGCCGGCGGCCAGCAGGAGGGCGTAGGCCAGGTAGGGGTTCGCGCCCGAGTCGAGGGAACGCACCTCCACCCTCGCGGAGCCGGTCTTGCCGGGCTTGTACATCGGGACGCGGACCAGGGCGCTGCGGTTGTTGTGGCCCCAGCAGATGTACGAGGGAGCCTCGCCGCCGGCGCCGGCCGTACGCTCGGAGCCGCCCCAGATGCGCTTGTAGGAGTTCACCCACTGGTTGGTGACCGCCGAGATCTCCGCCGCGTGCTTCAGCAGGCCCGCGATGAAGGAGCGGCCGACCTTGGAGAGCTGGTACTCGGCGCCCGACTCGTAGAACGCATTGCGGTCACCCTCGAAGAGTGAGAGGTGCGTGTGCATGCCACTGCCGGGGTGCTCGGAGAAAGGCTTCGGCATGAAGGTCGCCTGGACGCCCTGTTCCAGCGCGACCTGCTTCATGACCAGGCGGAACGTCATGATGTTGTCGGCCGTGGAGAGGGCGTCGGCGTAGCGCAGGTCGATCTCCTGCTGGCCGGGGGCGCCCTCGTGGTGGGAGAACTCCACCGAGATGCCCATGGACTCCAGCATGGTGATCGCCTGGCGGCGGAAGTCCATGCCGACGTTGGTCGGGGTGTGGTCGAAGTAGCCCGAGTTGTCTGCCGGGGTGGGGCGGGAGCCGTCGAGCGGGCGGTCCTTCAGCAGGAAGAACTCGATCTCCGGGTGGGTGTAGAAGGTGAAGCCCAGGTCGGAGGTGCGTGCCAGGGCACGCTTGAGGACGTACCGCGGGTCGGCGAAGGACGGGGAGCCGTCCGGCATGAGGATGTCGCAGAACATGCGGGCGGTGCCGGGGGTCTCCGCGCGCCACGGCAGGACCTGGAAGGTGGAGGGGTCCGGCTTGGCGATCATGTCGGACTCGTAGACCCGGGCGAAGCCCTCGATGGCGGAGCCGTCGAAGCCGATGCCCTCGTCGAAGGCCTGCTCCAGTTCGGCGGGGGCCACGGCGACGGACTTGAGGAAGCCCAGCACGTCCGTGAACCACAGCCGTACGAACCGGATGTCACGCTCCTCCAGTGTCCGGAGCACGAACTCCTGCTGCTTGTCCATCTTCCGCTACCCCATCCTTGCTGGTCAGGCCGCCTGTCCCCCATCCCGTGGGAGGCGGTCGGGCACCTGAGCATCCCACCACAACAGCATTTCATGCGCGTTGCGGACCTTGATCGCCCGAGCGTCCCGGGTCTGAACGCCTCGCGTACGGCAGGTGTACTGCTGTGTGGCCCATCTTGCCTGCTCGGACCGGCATCCGTCAGGGCCGGACCGATCCCCGACGTGAGGGACGCCACGCCCCTTTAATTTGCATCTCAGATGCAAGTTTTCATAGCGTCCTGATCAGCCGAGTCGTGAGGAGTCCCGATGCTGTCCGAGCAGTCCGCAGCCACCGTCCGCGCCACCCTTCCCGCCGTCGGCGCGGCCATCGGCGAGATCACCGAGCGCTTCTACGCCCGCCTGTTCGCCTCCCACCCCGTACTGCTGCGGGACCTGTTCAACCGCGGGAACCAGGCCTCCGGCGCCCAGAAGCAGGCCCTCGCCGGATCGATCACCGCCTTCGCCACGCACCTGCTGGAGCACCCGGACACCCGGCCCGACGCGATGCTCGGCCGCATCGCCCACAAGCACGCCTCGCTCGGCGTGGCACCCGAGCAGTACCAGGTCGTGCACGAGCACCTCTTCGGCGCCATCGCCGAGGTGCTCGGCGAGACCGTCACACCCGAGGTGGCCGCCGCCTGGACCGAGGTCTACTGGCTGATGGCCAACGCGCTCGTCGCGATCGAGAAGCGGCTGTACGAGGAGAGCGGCACCCGGGACCGGCGGCCGTGGGAGGTCGTGGAACGCGTCGAGGAGACGGCGGACGTCGTCACCTTCCGGCTGCGCCCGGCCGACGGCGGCCCGGTGCGCGACGTCCGCGCCGGCCAGTACGTCTCCGTCCAGGTGGTGCTGGCCGACGGCGCGCGTCAGATACGGCAGTACAGCCTGTCCGGGGGGCCGAGCGAGAGCGTGCGCCAGTTCAGCGTCAAGCGCGTGACCGGCGGCGCCGCCGCCCCCGACGGCGAGGTGTCGAACCATCTGCACGCGCACGTGCGGGTGGGCGACGTCCTGGAGCTGTCCGAGCCGTACGGCGACCTCGTCCTGGACGCCGACGCCGGCACCCCCCTGCTGCTCGCCTCCGCGGGCATCGGCGTGACCCCGATGATCGCGATGCTGGCCGACCTCGCCGCCGCCGGCCACCAGGGAGCGGTCACCGTCGTCCACGGCGACCGCTCCCCCACCGACCACGCCCTGCGCGCCGACCACGAGACGTACGCCGGCAAGCTCGCGGACGCGTCCGTGCACTTCTTCTACGAGCGGGACGCGGAGCAGGGCACCCGCACCGGCCTGGTCGACCTCGCCGGCATCACCGTGCCGGCCGGCACGCGCGCGTACCTGTGCGGGCCGCTGCCGTTCATGCGCGCGGTCCGCGCCCAGCTGGTCGAGCGAGGCGTGGCCCCGGCCGACATCCACTACGAGGTGTTCGGCCCGGACCTGTGGCTGGCCCAGGGCTGAGCCCCCAGGGCCCGGCGGTCCAGGGACAGCCGGTTCGGGGCGCTGAAGCCCACGCCCGACATGCCGAGGTGCCGGACGGCCTCGCCGTGCGGGCCGAAGACCAGGCGGCGCACCACCGAGTAGATGCCGTCGGCGCCGACGACCAGGTCGTAGGTGTCCGGGGCGGCGCGTTCGAAGCCGACCCGGACCCCGTCGGCGTCCTGCTCGACCGCGTTGATCGAGTCGTCGAAGACGTAGCGCACCGCGGCGGCCGTGCGCGCGCAGGATGCGGGTCAACTCCCGCTTGGCTACTTCCAGTTCACCGGCGAAGACCTCGGCGGGCAGCTCGCCCGTGCGGTTGCCGTCGGCGTCCAGCAGGTCGGTGCCGGTCATCCCGGTGGCGTGCCCGCACACCTCCTCCAGGATCCCCAGGTCCGCCAGCACCTCGAAGACCGCGCCCCGGAAGTCGACGGCGTAGCCGCTGTCCCGCAGGGCCGGGGCGCGCTCGACCACGGTCACCTCGTGCCCGGCGCGGTGCAGGAGGAAGGCGAGCGCGGGACCGGCCACGCTCGCGCCTGAGATGAGGGCCTTCATGACGTACCCCGTCGTGGTCCTGAAGTCGGCCTCCAGCCTTCACCAGGCCCGCCCGACGATCAACGGCGTTTCCGGCCGGTGGCCTCGTCCGTCCCGGGCCCGGAAGCCGCCCGGCGACCGCCGCGTCAGCCGGGCCCCGGCCCCCGGGAGATGCCCAGCAGCAGGGAAGCCGTGGGGTCGGAGACGATGTCGGCGACCGTGACGGGGTCCAGAGCGGCGAAGAAGGCCTCCTGGGCCCGGCGCAGGGCGCCGCGCAGGCGGCAGCCGGAGTTCAGGGGGCAGGGGGTCGGGCCCTCGCAGTCGACCACGTCGCCGTCGCCCTCGAAGGTGCGCACCACCGCGCCCACTGAGGCCGTACGGCTCTTCGCGGTGAGGCTCAGACCGCCGCCCCGGCCGCGCCGCGCGTCGACGAGGCCCAGGTGCTGGAGTTCGGCGACGACCTTCGCGGTGTGCGTGTAGGGCACATTCATGTCCGCCGCGACCTGGCGGGTGGTGGGCGTGGCGTCGGCGGCGACGGCCAGTCGCATCAGGACGCGCAGGGCCAGGTCGGTGGAGCGCAGGAGCCGCATACCACGAGCGTAGGTAATGCGCATCCGTGGTTCAAATTATCCCGCCGTCCCACCGGCGTCCCGCCCGCCCTACGGAAGTTTGCCGTGCCCTCCCTACGGAAGCCGGCCCTTCCCGATTACGATCAGCGGGCCCGCCCCTTCCCGATGCCGTCCCTTTCCCCCGAAGGACACCTCATGGGTTCCGCCAAGAACAGCACCGCGGCGCGCAAGGCGCGCATAGAGGAGATGCGCCGCGCCGAGCGCGTCCGCGAGCGCCGCAACCGTGTGCTCGCCGTCGCCGCGAGCGTGGTGGTCGTCGCCGGTCTCGTGGTCGGCGGTGTGATCCTCGTGAACTCCCGGTCGGACGACAAGGAGAACACCGCGAGCGACGCCAAGGGCTCCGGCAGCCCGAAGAGTTCCGCCAGTTCCCAGGGCTCCGGCGACTCCAAGAGCTCTGGCGACTCCGGGCACTGGGTCACCGGCGCCGGGGGCGTGCAGACCTGGAGCGGCAAGCTGTCGCGGATCCATGTGACGACGAAGGTGACGTACCCGATGCACCCGCCGGTCGGCGGCAACCACAACCCGGTCTGGGCGGACTGCAACGGCGACGTCTACACCGCGCAGGTGCCGGACGAGAACGCCGTGCACGCGCTGGAGCACGGCGCGGTCTGGGTGACGTACACGAGCGAGGCGAAGAAGGCCGACGTCGACGCGCTCGCGGCGAAGGTGAAGAGGACGCCGTACTCGCTGATGAGCCCGTACCAGAACCAGGCGGCGCCGCTGATCCTGTCGGCGTGGGGCCACCAGGTGACGGTGAAGAGCGCGACCGACCCGGAAGTGGACAAGTTCTTCGCCACGTACGTCCAGGGGCAGCAGACGCCCGAGCCGGGAGCCCCCTGCACCGGCGGGATCATGAAGTGAGGCGGCGGTACGTCGGCTGGATCGCCGGGGCCGCGGCGGCGGCACTCTTCGCGTCCGGCGCCATCACCTACGCGGTCGCCGAGGACTCCGGCGGCCCGGCCCCGAGGACACCGGGTCCGGAGTCGGCGGACGCCGGGTTCGCGCGGGACATGGCCGTCCATCACCAGCAGGCCGTCGAGATGTCGTACATCGTCCGGGACCGCACCAAGGACGAGGACGTGCGCAGGCTCGCCTACGACATCGCACAGACGCAGGCCAACCAGCGCGGCATGCTGCTCGGCTGGCTGGACCTGTGGGGGCTGCCGAAGGTGTCGGCCGAGCCGCCGATGACCTGGATGGGCATGGGCGGCATGGCTTCCGGCAAGGACGGCGCGCTGATGCCGGGCATGGCGACGAACACGGATCTCAGGAAGCTCCAGTCACTCAGCGGCAAGCAGGCCGAGATCCTCTACCTGCAGCTCATGACGGCCCACCACAAGGGCGGGATCCACATGGCCGAGGGGTGCGTGACCAAGTGCACCGTCGGCGTGGAGAAACGGCTCGCGCAGGGCATGGTCGACGCGCAGCAGTCGGAGCTTCAGGTGATGGCCCACATGCTCAAGGAACGGGGCACCGGGCCGCGTTCGTGAACCGGTTCGCGCAGGGCGACTGTGAACAACGAATGTGAACAGCCGCCGGACGGTTCCGTTACGCAACCGTGAGGAATGAAAGGCGCAATTCGCCCTATCTGACGGGCACTTGAGCTTCTCTTGACCTTTACGTTCCCCTGGCATGAACGGTTCATCGACAGAGTGACCCCCATCATGTGATCCATTCGACCGGCCGAACCGCCGCGGGCCGGCGCGCGGACGCGTGACGTTCCGACCACTACATGCATGCGAACCGCATCGCAGGGGGTTCTATGAGATCCAACCGCGCCAAGCTGCGCGCCGTGAGCATGGCAGCGACACTGCCCATGGTCGCCGGCGCGCTGGCGCTGGGCATACCCGCGGCACACGCCGCGGACAGCCCCGCTCGTGACGTACTGAAGGGCACCAAGCCGCTCTGGGCCACGGCCAAGGCGGACAAGGGCGCGACCTCGAACAGCGCCCTGGTGAACGCCCGGGTCTACCTGGCCGGCAAGGACGCGGCGGGCCTCGCCGCCTACGCCAAGGCCGTGTCCGACCCCAGCTCGCCGCTGTACGGCAAGTACCTGAACGCCAAGAAGGCGCAGGCCCGCTTCGGGGCCACCAAGGCCCAGGTGGCCGCCGTCAAGTCCTGGCTGACCTCGGCCGGTCTGAAGGTCACCCAGGTCACCGCGCACTACGTCGCCGTCTCCGGTGACGTGGCCGCGGCCGAGAAGGCGTTCGGCACCCAGCTGCACAACTTCGCCAAGGGCTCGGCGACCTACCGCGCCCCGGCGCAGACGGCCTCCGTGCCGGACAGCCTGAAGGGCGCCGTCCTGACCGTCACCGGTCTGGACAACGCCCCGCACAAGTCCAACCACGACGACCAGCTGCCGCCGCCGGACGCCGTGTTCAAGAACTCGGGCCCGTTCTCGTCGTACTACGGCTCGAACATCGCGACCACGCTCCCGGACGCGTACGGCGGCAAGATCCCGTACGCCATCAAGGGCTACACCGGCAAGCAGCTGCGTTCCGCCTACGGCGCGGGCAGCTACACCGGCAAGGGTGTCCGGATCGCCATCACGGACGCCTACGCCTCGCCGACCATCGCCTTCGACGCGGGCAGCTACGCGCAGAAGCACGGTGACGCGGCCTGGAAGACCGGTCAGCTGCACCAGGTGCTGCCGAAGAACTACACCAAGACCAAGGAGTGCGGCGCCGCCGGCTGGTACGGCGAGGAGACCCTCGACGTCGAGGCCGTGCACGCGGTCGCCCCGTCCGCCGACGTCACCTACGTCGGTGCGGCCTCCTGCTACGACGCCGACCTGCTCGACTCGCTCAGCAAGGTCGTCGACAACCACCTGGCCGACATCGTCTCCAACTCCTGGGGCGACATCGAGGCCAACCAGACGCCGGACCTCGCGGCCGCCTACGACCAGGTGTTCCAGCTGGGCGCGGTGCAGGGCATCGGCTTCTACTTCTCCTCCGGTGACGACGGCGACCAGGCCGCGAAGTCCGGTACGAAGCAGGTCGACACCCCGGCCAACTCCGCCTGGGTGACCGCGGTCGGCGGTACCTCGCTGGCCGTCGGCAAGGACAACTCGTACCAGTGGGAGACCGGCTGGGGCACCGAGAAGGCGACCCTGTCGGCGGACGGCAAGAGCTGGACGAACTTCCCCGGCGCGTTCACCTCGGGCGCGGGCGGCGGCACCAGCAAGACCGTGCCGCAGCCGTACTACCAGAAGGGCATCGTCCCGCAGGCGCTGGCCACGGCCAACAACGCCGCCGGCAACCGCGTCGTCCCGGACATCGCGGCCATCGCCGACCCGAACACCGGCTTCCTGGTCGGCCAGACCCAGACCTTCCCGGACGGCTCGCAGCAGTACAGCGAGTACCGGATCGGCGGCACCTCGCTCGCCGCCCCGGTGATCGCGGCGGTCCAGGCCCTGGCCCAGGAGGCGCAGGGCGGCAAGGCGCTCGGCTTCGCCAACCCGGCGATCTACGCCAAGTACGGCAAGCAGGGCGTCTACCACGACGTCACGGACAAGCCGACCGGCACCGACCTCGCGGTGGTCCGGATCGACTTCGTCAACGGCCTCGACGCCTCCGGCGGCCTCGCGACCTCGGTCCGCAGCCTCGGCAAGGACAGCTCGCTGTCCGCGGTGAAGGGCTACGACGACGTGACGGGCGTGGGCTCGCCCGCGAACGGCTACGTCGCGTCGTACGCGAAGAAGCACTGACGCTCCGCTGAGCGGCAGGGGACCCGGGGTCATGAAGACCCCGGGTCCCTTTGCGTCACGCCGACCTCGACTTCACGGTCTGGTGCGAGTTGTGAAGCTGCCGTGGGCCGGGGCCCAGGGGGCAAAGACCCCCTGTCAGTGGTGCAGCGCCCCCGACTCGCCGGGAACGCGGGACGTGACGACCCGCCCCGCCGACGGAGTCGCCCGGCGTCGGTCCACGGCGTACGCCACGCCCGCCACGCCGAGTCCCAGCACCGCCAGCGCCGCTCCGGCGAGCGCGGGGGACGTCGTACCGAAGCCCGCCGCGAGGGCCAGGCCACCGATCCAGGCGCCGCCGGCGTTCGCCAGGTTGAAGGCCGCCTGGTTGGCGGAGGAGGCCAGGGACGGGGCCGCGGCGGCCTTCTCCATGACCATCAGCTGGAGCGGGGAGCCGGTGACGAAGGCCGCCATGCCCAGCAGGGCCACCGCCAGGGCCGCGCTCCACTCCGCCCGCATCAGCACCGGGAAGAGCAGCAGGACGAGTCCCAGCGAGGCCAGGCCGCCGAACAGCGTCCCGCGCAGCGCATGGTCCGCCAGCCGGCCGCCCAGCAGGTTGCCCGCCGTCGCGCCCACGCCGAACAGCGCGAGCAGCAGCGTCACGTTCGACTCGGCGTAGCCCGCCGCGTCCGTCAGCATCGGGGTGACGTAGCTGTAGGCCGCGAAGAGCGCGCCGAAGCCCGCCACCGTCGTACCGAGCGCCAGCCAGACCGGCAGGGACCGCAGCGCGGCCAGTTCGCCGCGCAGGCCGGCCGACGCGGCGGCGTGCGCCCGGTCGCGCGGGATCAGCAGGGCCAGCGACGCGATCGCCGCCAGGCCGATCAGGCTCACCCCCAGGAAGGTCGCACGCCAGCCGAGGTGCTGGCCGACCAGTGTCGCCACCGGCACACCCGCGATGTTGGCCACGGTCAGGCCGAGGAACATCAGGGAGACCGAGCGGGCCTTGCGCTCCGGCGGGACCATCCCCGTGGCGACGACCGCGCCCACGCCGAAGAAGGCGCCGTGCGGCAGGCCGCTGAGGAAGCGGGCGGCGAGCAGGGAGCCGTTGCCGGGGGCGAACGCCGACAGGGCGTTGCCCGCGACGAACAGCGCCATCAGGGCGATGAGGACCGTGCGGCGGGACATCCGGGCCGTCACGGCGGCCAGTAGCGGGGCGCCGATGACGACACCCAGCGCGTAGGCCGAGACCAGGTGCCCAGCGGCGGGGATCGAGAGGTGCAGGTCGTCCGCGACGTCGGGGAGCAGCCCCATCATCACGAACTCGGTCGTGCCTATACCGAAAGCGCCGACGGCCAGGGCGAGCAGGGCCAGGGGCATGAAGGGCCTGTGCCTTTCAACGTAAGAGAGCGGAGTTCCGTGTCAGCTTATGTTCAGCATCGGAACAAAGCCTCTCTGGCCCGTATTCTCCAGGGTTACGAGGACGTGTCCAGCTTCACACGGGCGGCCACCGGCAGGTGGTCGCTGCCGGTGCGCGGCAGCGTCCAGGAACTCTCGGGCTCCGCGCCCCGGACCATGATCTGGTCGATCCGCGCCATGGGGAACGACGCCGGCCAGCTGAACCCGAAGCCGCTGCCCGCCGCGCCCTGCGTGGAGCGCATCTGGGAGGTGACGGCGTTGAGCGAACGGTCGTTCATCGTGCCGTTCAGGTCGCCGAGCAGGACGACCCGCTTCAGGGGCTCGGCGGCGATGGCCTCGCCGAGCGCGTCGGCGCTCTTGTCCCGCTGCCGGGCGGTGAAGCCGGCCTCCACCTTCACCCGCACCGAGGGCATGTGGGCGACGTACACGGCGACCGGTCCCTCGGGGGTGGCGACCGTGGCCCGCATGGCCCGCTTCCAGCCGAGCTTGATGTCGACGGCCTGCGCGTCGGTCATCGGGTACCTGCTCCACAGGCCGACCGTGCCGACGACCGCGTGGTACCTGTACGTCGGCGCGAGCGCCCTCTCGTAGACGGCCACGGCCGTGCCGGGGATCTCCTCCAGGGCCAGGACGTCGGCGCCGGAGGAGGCGACGTCACGGGCGGTCGCGGCGGGGTCCGGGTTGTCGGCGTTGACGTTGTGGGTCGCCACCATCAGGTCGCCGCCCGAACCCGACTTGTCGCTGAGCAGCCCGCCGAAGAGGTTCAGCCACACGATCGCCGGGAGCAGTACGGCGACGAGCGCCGTCGCCGACTTCCGCAGGATGCCGAGGAGCAGCAGGACCGGGATGGCGAAGCCCAGCCAGGGCAGAAACGTCTCGGTCAGGCTGCCGAGGTTGCCCACCCGGTTCGGGATGCGCGAGTGCAGCAGCATCACCAGGGCCAGCAGCAGGGCCAGGACGGCCAGGACGATGCCCCGGCGCCAGATCCCCGGATCCCCGCGCCAGCCCGCGAGCAGGCGGTGCCACAGGCGCCGAAGCCGCGATCCCGGTCGCTCGGGCCCCGAGCCGCCGTCCGCCGTCTCCGTCATGTATGCCTGCTGCGCCATACCGTCTGCCTCACTGCCTGCCGTGCACACCGTCGTTCCCCCGTGCTCTTCCGACCCTAGGGGATGATCGGCTCCGTTCCCGCCGTCCCATGACGGCCGTACGGAAGACGAGGACGAACGAGCCGGGGCGGGGAGTTCCGCCTACCCCCGGGACACGTGAGGTCTGTGACGAAATGCGCACATGAGTGCTACGAGGCTGTCGACCTGACGGGCCGTAGGCCCTGCAGGACCGTGTCGACGATCTGCTCGGCCAGGCCCTCGGGCAGCTCGGCGTCCGGGCGCAGCACGGCCCGGGTGAGCATGGGGCCGACGAGCATGTCGTTGGCCAGTTCCAGGTCGACATCGGTGCGCAGTTCGCCGTCGCGCTGCCCGCGGCGCAGCACTTCCAGGCCGAGGGCGCGCCGCGGCGCCACGACGTTCGCGTGGTACGCGGCCCAGATCCTGGGGCTGCTCTTCATCTGGGCGTGGGCGTTGTGCAGCATCGCCGACGTCCGGCTGGCCAGGCCGCGCTGGCGCAGGTTCTCCAGCAGGACGACGAGGTCGTCACGCATGCAGACGCCGGGGAGTTCGGGGTCGGCGGGCTCGACGGCCCGCACGACGTCGATGAACAGCTCCTCCTTGCCGCTCCAGCGGCGGTAGATGGTGGCCTTGCCGACCCCGGCGGTGCGGGCGATGCGCTCGATGGAGAGTTCGGCGAGGGACACGCCGTCCTCCAGGAGCTTCATCACGCCCTCGATGATGGCGCGTTCCACGGCCTCGCTGCGGGGCCTGCCCCGTACGGGGCCGTCCGGGCGCGGCCGGCTTTCGGCAAGGCTCACGTCGATCCGTCCTCTCACTGTGCTGCGGGAATTGTCCCGCAGCCGCCTCCTTCCCCCGTGGAGCCGTGGTCCGCGTCAGTCCGCGGCCGCGACCAATTCCGTTTCCTTCTCGCCCCCTTGCGCGGCGGGCGGCCTGCCCGGCAGGAACAGGGCCGTCACCACGGCGCCGATCAGCGCGACGCCCACTCCGCACAGTGCGGTGACGTGCATGGCGTGCAGGAACGCGTCGTCGGCGGGCGTGACCAGGGCCTTGCCCCGCGGGCCCAGCTTGTCGGCGATGCCCAGGGTGGCCTCGATGGACTCGGCGGCCTTGTCGCGCAGGGCGGGTGGCAGCACGCCGAGCTTGCCCTCGATGCCGTTGCGGTACGACGTGGCCAGCACCGAGCCGAGGACGGCGATGCCGAGCGCGCCGCCGACCTGGCGGAAGGTGTTGCTGAGCGCCGAGGCGGAGCCGGCCTTCTCGCGCGGCAGCGCCTGCATGATGACGACCGAGGTCGGCGTCATGATGTGCGCCATGCCGGTGCCCATGAGGAAGAAGACGACCTCCAGCAGCCAGATCGGCGTGTCGGCCTCGAAGGTGGCGAACATGGCCAGCGTCGCCGCGATCAGCACCAGGCCGGCGGTGGTGGTGGCCTTGTTGCCGAACCGGTCGACCAGCAGCCGGGCGCGCGGCGCGAAGATCAGCTGGGCGGCGGCGAGCGGCAGCATCAGCACACCGGACTCCAGCGGGGAGTAGCCGCGCACGCTCTGGGTGTAGAAGACGCCGAAGAACGTGACGCCCATCAGCGCGAAGAAGACCAGCGCGATGGCGCTCATGGCGGCCGAGAAGACCTTGTTCTTGAAGTAGGTCACGTCGAGCGACGGGTGGTCGCTGCGCTTCTCGAAGACGACGAAACCGGCCAGCACGACGAGACCGGCGATGATCGTCGCCAGCACCTTCGGGTCGGTGAAGTCGGCGAGTTCGCCGCCCTTGATGATGCCGTAGACCAGCAGGACGAGGCCCACGACGGACAGGACCACGCCGACCGGGTCCAGGCGGCCCGGCCGGGGGTCGCGGGAGTCGGGCACCAGCCAGGTCATCAGGACCAGCGCGACGATCACGATCGGCACGTTGACGAAGAAGACCGAGCCCCACCAGAAGTGGTCGAGGAGGGCGCCGCCGGTGATCGGCCCGATGGCGATGGCGAGGCCGACGCCGCCGGCCCAGATGCCGATGGCCTTGGGCTGCTCCTCGCGCTCGAAGACGTTCATCAGGACGGCGAGGGTGGCCGGCATGACGAAGGCGGCGCCGAGGGCCATCAGGGCCCGGTAGGCGATCAGCTGGGCCGGCGAGCCGGACTCGGCGGCCAGCATCGAGCCGATGCCGAACACGGCGATGCCGCCGAGCAGCACCTTCTTGCGGCCGAGGCGGTCACCGATGAGGCCGGCGGTGAACAGCAGGCCGGCGAAGACGAGGGTGTAGGCGTTGATCGCCCACTCGATCTGGCCCTGGGTGGCACCGAGGCCGGTCGGCGCGGGGCTGGAGATGGTCTTGATGGCGACGTTCAGGATCGAGTTGTCGAGCACCACGATGAGCAGGCTCAGCATCAGCACGCCGAGGATCGCCCAGCGGCGCCGGTGCACCGCTTCGGGTATCCGGGAGGCAGGGACAGGACTTGTCATGTGTTCGACCCTACGGCCATTTCGATACGGAACGGTCTCGTATCTTACTTCTTTACCAAGGCCTTACACACCGGCCCTGTACGGCCCGCCTCCGGCCGTGGGCGGGGATCACAAGGGGCCCCTCTGGTCCTGGCTGGCACGAGGTGCCACCATGGAGACGATCCGGGGACGCCGTAAGGGCGCCTCGAGATGACTGAAGGAGCCGTTGCCATGACGCAGCTTTCGGCTGCCCAGAACAAGCCTTCCGACGGCAGCAAGGCGCTGTACGGGGGGAAGGGCACCCGCCGCATCACCGTCCGCGACATCACGCTCGCCAAGGAGCGGGGCGAGAAGTGGCCCATGCTCACCGCCTACGACGCGATGACCGCGTCCGTCTTCGACGAGGCCGGGATCCCGGTGATCCTGGTCGGCGACTCGGCGGGCAACTGCCACCTCGGGTACGAGTCGACCGTGCCCGTCACCCTCGACGAGATGACGATGCTGTCGGCGGCCGTGGTCCGCGGCACCCAGCGCGCCCTGATCGTCGGCGACCTCCCCTTCGGCTCCTACCAGGAGGGTCCGGTGCAGGCGCTGCGCTCGGCGACCCGGCTGGTGAAGGACGCCGGGGTCGGCGCGGTCAAGCTGGAGGGCGGCGAGCGCTCGCACGAGCAGATCCGGCTGCTGGTGGAGTCCGGCATCCCGGTCATGGCCCACATCGGGCTGACCCCGCAGTCCGTCAACGCGATGGGCTACCGCGTCCAGGGGCGCGGCGAGGAGGCGGCGCAGCAGCTGCTGCGCGACGCGAAGGCGGTCCAGGACGCGGGAGCGTTCGCGGTCGTCCTGGAGCTGGTGCCGGCGGAGCTGGCCGCCGAGGTGACGCGGGTGCTGCACATTCCGACGGTGGGGATCGGCGCCGGTCCGGAGACCGACGCACAGGTGCTGGTCTGGACCGACATGCTGGGGCTGACCTCCGGCCGGGTCCCGAAGTTCGTCAAGAAGTACGCCGCCCTGCGTGAGGTCATGGGCGACGCGGTGAAGTCGTTCGCCGAGGAGGTCGTCTCCGGGGCGTTCCCGCTGGAGGAGCACTCCGTCCACTGAGCCACTGCGGCAACACCCCGGCAGCCCCGCTGATCGTCCCCCGTCAGCGGGGCTGCCGCTTTTTCGCGCCTGAGCCGGCGCCGCTCTCGTGGAGTTCGTGCTCGCCGTCGTGGTTCCTCGATCGATGGTCGCGGTGATCGTCGGGAAGTTGTCGGTGGCTGTCGGCGGGCTGTCGGTGGTTTGTCGGTGGGCGCTGGCACCGTCTTCCCCATGAAGCGAATCGATGACACCCCCGTCGGCGCAAGCCACGCGGTGACGGTACGGGGACTGGTCAAGCACTACGGCGAGACCAAGGCGCTGGACGGTGTGGACCTGGACGTGCGCGAGGGCACCGTGATGGGCGTGCTCGGTCCGAACGGCGCCGGCAAGACCACCCTCGTGCGGATCCTGTCCACCCTGATCACCCCGGACGCGGGCCGGGCCACCGTGGCCGGCTACGACGTCGTACGGCAGCCCAGGCAACTGCGCCGGGTCATAGGGCTCACCGGGCAGTACGCCTCCGTCGACGAGAAGCTGCCCGGCTGGGAGAACCTGTACATGATCGGCCGGCTGCTGGACCTGTCCCGCAAGGACGCCCGCGCCCGCGCCGACGAGCTGCTGGAGCGGTTCTCGCTGACGGAGGCGGCCAAGCGGCCGGCGAGCACGTACTCCGGCGGTATGCGACGGCGGCTGGACCTCGCCGCCTCCATGATCGGCCGGCCCGCCGTGCTGTACCTCGACGAGCCGACCACCGGGCTCGACCCGCGTACCCGCAACGAGGTGTGGGACGAGGTCAAGGCGATGGTCGGCGACGGTGTCACCGTGCTGCTGACCACCCAGTACATGGAGGAGGCCGAGCAGCTGGCCTCCGAGCTGACCGTGGTGGACCGCGGGAAGGTCATCGCCACCGGCGGCATCGAGGAGCTGAAGGCCCGCGTCGGCGGGCGCACCCTCCGCGTCCGCCCGGTCGACCCGCTGCAGCTGCGCCCGCTCGCCGACATGCTGGACGAGCTGGGCATCACCGGGCTCGCGGCGACCACCGTGGACCCCGAGACCGGCACGCTGCTGGTGCCGATCCTCAGCGACGAGCAGCTGACGGCCGTGGTCGGCGCGGTCACCGCGCGCGGCATCACGATCTCCTCCATCACCACCGAACTGCCCAGCCTGGACGAGGTGTTCCTGTCCCTCACCGGCCATCGCGCCGGTGCCCCGCAGGACGCCACGCCCGCCGACGCCCGCCAGGAGGTCGCCGTATGAGCGCCACCACCGCCACCGCCACCGCCGCCACCGACGTCCGCATCCCGCTGCGCGGGCACCTGCGGCACACCGGCGCGCTCATCCGCCGCAATCTGCTCTGGATCCGCCAGGACCCGGAGTCGATGTTCGACGCGCTGTTCATGCCGATCGTCTTCACGCTGCTGTTCGTGTACGTCTTCGGCGGCTCGATCGGCCAGGCGCTGGGCGGCGGCCAGGACCGCTATGTGCAGTACGTCATCCCCGGCATGATCGCGATGATGAGCATGACCCTGTCGCAGGGGGTCGGCACCGGCTTCAGCCAGGACTTCAACAGCGGCGTCATGGACCGGTTCCGCACGCTGCCGATCGGGCGCGGGTCCGTGCTGTTCGCGAAGATCGCCGTCGAGCTGGCGCGCATGCTGTTCGCCACGGCCGTGCTGATGGTCGTCGCCGTCCTGGTCGGGTTCCACATCCACCACTGGGCGGGGCTGTTCGCGACCGTGGGCCTGTCCGCGCTGTTCGCCTCCTCGATCATGTGGGTGTTCCTCACCCTCGGCGTGATGCTGAAGAACGCGCAGTCCGTGCAGGGCGTGGGCTTCCTGGTGCTCTTCCCGCTGCAGTTCGGCTCGTCCATCTTCGCCCCGCCCACGTCGATGCCGGGCTGGCTGCGGCACTTCACCGACTACAACCCGCTGTCGACGCTCGCGGACGCGGCCCGTGGCCTCATGAACGGCGGTCCGGTCGCCCACGACCTGTGGATGACGGTGGGCTGGTCGGTGGCGCTCACCGCGGTGATGGCACCGATCGCCATCCACAAGTTCCGTACCAAGAGCTGAGCCGTGGCTCAGACCAGGGCGGTGGCCTCCGCGAGGGAGAGGCCACCGCCCTCGGCGTACGCGGTCCGGAAGACGGGCTCGTCCAGGACCTGACGGATCCGGTCCTCGGTCAGGTCGTGGCACCGCCGCTCGACGCCGGAGAGGATGTGGCCGGCCGGCAGCAGGGCGTCGGCGGCGCCCAGGCAGCGGGCGGCGTCGACGGCGCGGCTGCCGCCCTCGACTCCGGCGAGGGCCATCGCCGCGGTGTTGAGGCAGACGGAGTCCAGGTGCGGGGCGATGGTCTGGGACAGCGGATCGCGGGCGAGGCGCATCGCCCGCCGGCACCGGTCGAGCGCGGCCTCGGCCTGCCCGTCGAGAGCGTCCAGCCAGGCCTCCTGGCAGAGGATCATGGCGTCGAAGACGACGAAGTGCGCGATCTGGAACTCCTCGCGCAGCAGGCGCAGTTGCTCCCGCGCCTCGGCGACGCGACCGGTCAGGCCCAGCCAGCAGCCGAGGAAGAGCCGGGCGGCGGGCATCGCCTCGTTGAGGGAGCCCTCCTGGCTGGCGACGACGTCCCGGAGCAGTTGCTCGCCCGCCTCCGCCTCGCCCGCCTGCATGAGCACGCTGCCGAGGCGGGCGCGGAGGACGGCCGTCTGACCGCGGGCGCCGAGGTGTTCTGCGTGTTCGATGGCAGCCCGGTAGTCCTCGGCGGCCTCGCGGTAGACGCCCTGGCGTTCATGGGCCTCGCCCCGGGCGGACAGCGCCTCCGCGATGCCCCAGGTGTCCCCGAGGCGGCGGAAGATCTCCAGCGACTCCTCGGCGTCGCGGGAGGCGTCGCCGGCCCATTCGGCACGGTTGGCACGGAGGTTGGCGCGCATCTGCAGCGTCATGGCCAGTTCCCACTCGAACCCGGGGGTGTCGCGGCAGGTCCGCACACAGGCGTCGATGACGGCCCACATCCGGTCGGGGCCGCCGGTCAGCATGACGGCGAAGAACCAGAACAGGCCGGGCACCCGGCAGGTCTGCGGCAGCCCGGGCTCGTAGGCCTGCGCGATGGCGCGCAGCTTGGCCTGCGCCTCGGGCGCCTGCCACGTGTCCAGGTCGTGGTCCATGCAGGAGAGATGGGCGAGGTGGACACCGCGCCGCGCCTCGGCGAGGACCTCGCCGGTGTACGGGGGCGGGGCGTCGGTGCAGCGCTGCCACAGCGGCCGGGCGGTCCGTACGGGCGCGGTGAAGGGGTCGGGGCCGAGCGCCATGACCTCCTCGCACCAGGTGCGGGTCTCGATACGCTGGTCCCGCATCTGCCAGAAGACCACCAGGGACAGCACCAGGCACAGCGCCTCCTGCTCGTCGCCCGCGGCGACGGCGTGCCGCAGGGCGGTGCGCAGGTTCTCGTACTCCAGCTGGAACCGGTCGACGGCGGTGCGCTGTGCGCGGCCGCGCAGCAACGCGTCGGTGGTGCGGGCGAGTTCGCGGTAGTACGTCAGGTGGGCGCGCTCGGCGTCGGCGCGGCGGCCGGTCTCGTCCAGCCGTTCGCCGGCGTACTCGGCGACGGTCTCCAGGAGCCGGTAGCGCATCCCGCCGCCGGCCGCCCCGCCGGGCAGAGGGGCGGCCACCACCAGGGACTTGTCGACCAGGGAGCCGAGGGCGTCCAGGGCGACGGGGCCGCACACGGCCTCGGCGGCGGCCAGGTCGCAGCCGCCGGCGAAGACGGACAGCCGGGCGAGGACGTCCCGTTCGTCGGCGTCCAGCAGCTCCCAGGACCAGTCCACGACGGCCCGCAGGGTCTGCTGGCGGGGCAGCACGGTACGGCTGCCGGAGGTGAGCAGCCGGAAGCGGTCGTCGAGGCGGTCGGCTATCTGACGCGGGGTGAGCATCCGCAGCCGGGCCGCGGCGAGCTCGATCGCGAGGGGCAGTCCGTCGAGCCGGCGGCAGATCTCGGCGCCGGCCCCGGGATCGTCGGCGACGCGGAATCCGGGGCGGGCCGCGGCCCCCCGGTCGGCCAGCAGCCGCAGCGCGACCGGCTCGGGCAGCGGCTCCACCGGGCGCAGCACCTCCCCCGGCACACCGAGGGGCTCGCGGCTGGTGGCGAGGACGGTCAGCCCGGGGCAGCGGGCCAGCAGCCGCTCGGTGAGGCGGGCGGCGGACCCGACGACGTGCTCGCAGTTGTCGAGCACGATCAGCATCCGGCGCCGCGCGCAGTGCTCCACGAGCCGTTCGAGGGGGTCGTCGTGCCGGTCGGCGACCGCGCGCATGCTCTCCGCGCCGGCGCCGTGCAGCACGGTCTCACGGGCGCCGATCGCGGTGAGCACGGCCTGCGGTACGGCGTCGGGGTCGTCCACGGGGGCCAGCTCGGCCAGCCATACCCCGTCCGGCACGGTGTGCCGTACGGCCTCGGCGGCCTCCTGGGACAGCCGGGTCTTGCCGGCGCCGCCGGGCCCGAGCAGCGTGACCAGGCGGGCGGTGGCGAGATCGGCGCCGATGGCCTCGATGTCGGCTTCCCGGCCGACGAAGGAGGTGAGCCGGGCGGGGAGGTTGCCGGGCACCGGGCGCTCGGGCTCCGGCGCGGCCTCGGTGAGCAGCAGGTCGGCGTGCAGGGCGCGCAGTTCGGGGCCGGGGTCGGAGCCGAGCCGGTCCGCGAGCAGCCGCCGTACGTCCTCGTAGGCGGCCAGTGCCCGGGCGGGGCGGCCGGTGTCGCGCAGGGCGCGCAGCCGCAGCGCCTGCAGTGGTTCGTCCAGCGGGTGGTCGTCGCACAGGGCGGTGAGCTCGGGCAGGGACCGCTCGGCGTGCCCGAGGGCGAGGGCGGCGGTGTGCCGGGCGCGCACGGCGTCCAGGCGGCGGGTCTCCCAGCGGGCCGCCTCGGCGGTGTGGTCGGGCAGGTCGGCGAGCGCGGGGCCGCGCCACAGGGCGAGGGCGTCGTCCAGGACGGCGGCGGCCTTGGCCGGGTCGCCGTCGGCGAGGGCGGCGAGGCCGTCGCCGGTCAGCCGCTCGAAGCGGGTGAGATCGACGTCGTCGGGGGCCGCGGTGAGCCGGTAGCCGCCGTCGGCGGAGGCGACGGCGTCCGCGCCGAGGGCACGGCGCAGGCGGCCGACGAGCGCCTGGAGCGCACCGGCGGCGTCGGCGGGCGGCTCGGCGCCCCACACCTCGTCGACCAGTATGCCCACGGGCACCGCCCGCCCGGCCCTGAGCGCGAGCACGCCCAGCAGGGCACGCAGCCGCGCCCCGCCGACCGGGACGGCCGTACCGTCGGGGCGGAGTACCTGGGTGGTGCCGAGCAGGCGATAGCGCACGGGGTCCATTGTCTCCGGGGGCTCGGGCGGCGTCAGGGCAGGTCGTCGCACTCGTCGTCCTCGATGCCGTCCGCGAGGCACGGGGCCTGGAGGACGTGTGTGGTGTCCGGGGCGTCCAGGGTGACGAGGGCGCCGCAGGTGCGGCGGACCCGGCCGAGGCCGTCCACCGGGCCGCGCTCGACCTCCCCGAACCACTTCGGGCAGCTGTCGGCAGGCTCCAGCGTGACGGCTCCGGGCACCGGCTCCAGGCACCGTCCCGTGCCCCGCGGGACCAGCCCCTCCCCCGCCTCCATGGGCGCGGGCCTGGGGTCGGGCAGGTGGAAGCTGTACTCCTGGTGGACCAGGTCGACGGCGTGCACCCGGCCGGTGGTGGGGTGGTCGGGGCCGCCGTGGTTCTCCACCCATGCCTCGGCGCCGTGTCCGTAGCCCTCCCGGACACCTTCGGCGTCGTAGGCGACCAGCTTCCAGGCCACCTCGTCGCCCACCGCGAAGGGGGTGCCGCAGCACCCCATCTGCCAGTCCTCGTAGAACACCCTCATCCGTGGCATCCCCCCAGGTTTCCAGGAACCGGACGGCGAGCGCGAGACGTTTCCCCCAGGAGTGCGCGGCCGGTACGGTCGCACACCTGACCGTCCTCGTCCGCACAGGAGCCGCCGATGACCACCGCCACCACCCGCCGCGGCGAACGCCGAGTCAGCCCGGTGTTCGTCGGGATCCTGGCCGTGACGGCGGTGACGGGCTGGGCCACCTGGACCGGGTACGCGGCGCAGCCGGGCGTCGCGGTGTTCCTGTTCGTGACGGCGGCCTGGATCGTCTCGCTGTGCCTGCACGAGTACGCGCACGCGCGCACCGCCCTGCACAGCGGCGACATCACGGTCGGCGCCAAGGGGTATCTCACGCTGAACCCGCTGAAGTACACGCACGCGCTGCTGAGCATCGTGCTCCCGGTGCTCTTCGTGATCATGGGCGGGATCGGTCTGCCGGGCGGCGCGGTGTTCATCGAGCGCGGCCGGATCCGGGGCCGCTGGCGGCACAGCCTGGTCTCGGCGGCGGGCCCGCTGACGAACGTGCTGTTCGCGGCCGTGTGCACCGCGCCGTTCTGGCTGCACGCGCTGGACGGCGTGCCCGCGGACTTCCAGTACGCGCTGGCGTTCCTGGCCCTGCTCCAGGTGACGGCGGCGATCCTGAACTTCCTGCCCGTGCCGGGCCTGGACGGCTACGGCGTCATCGAGCCGTGGCTGTCGTACAAGGTGAAGCGCCAGGTGGAGCCGTTCGCGCCGTTCGGCCTGCTGTTCGTGTTCGCGCTGCTGTGGGTGCCGTCGGTCAACAGCGTGTTCTTCGACGTCATCGACGCCCTCCTGAAGCACCTGGGCGTGGGCGACTTCCCGCGCTACTGCGGCCAGGAGCTGTACCGCTTCTGGCAGGGCACGCCCGACATCTGCCAGGTCACCCCGTGACGGACCCGCCCCGCGCGGCGGCCCGGCCGCGCTTGAGGTAGTACCAGGTCATGTTGGACGTCAGGCCCGCCAGCAGCACCCAGACGAGGCCCAGCCAGCTGCCCTGGACGAAGGAGACGACGGCGGCGGCCACGGAGAGGACGCAGACGACGAGGGCGTAGAGGGCGATGCGGGGCATGGGGTCGGCTCCGGATCCTGTCGGGGGACACTGCTGAGGTCACCAGTGTCCCCCATGGGGTCATACGTCCGTGACGCGGAGCCCGGCGTGGGCCTTGTAGCGGCGGTTGACGGAGATCAGGTTGGCGACCAGCGACTCGACCTGGTGGGCGTTGCGCAGCCGCCCGGCGAAGACGCCGCGCATCCCGGGGACGCGCCCGGCGAGGGCCTGCACGATCTCGACGTCGGCCCGCTCCTCGCCCAGCACCATCACATCGGTGTCGATCCGCTCGATCTCCGGGTCCTGGAGCAGGACGGCCGACAGGTGGTGGAAGGCGGCGGTCACGCGGGAGTCCGGCAGCAGGGCGGCGGCCTGCTCGGCGGCGCTGCCCTCCTGCGGCCTGAGGGCGTAGGCGCCCTGCTTGTCGAAGCCGAGCGGGTTGACGCAGTCCACGACGAGCTTGCCGGCCAGCTCCTCGCGCAGGGACCTCAGCGTGTCGCCGTGGCCGTCCCACGGTACGGCGACGATCACGATGTCGCTGCGGCGCGCGGTCTCGGCGTTGTCGGCGCCCTCGACGCCGTGGCCGAGCTCCTCGGCGGCGGCCCGCGCGCGCTCGGCGGCACGGGAGCCGATGATCACCTTCTGGCCGGCCCGGGCGAGCCGGTGGGCCAGGCCCTTGCCCTGCGGTCCGGTGCCGCCGAGCACGCCGACGACGTACCCGGAGACGTCGGGCAGGTCCCAGGGGTCCTTGGCCGGGGCCTTGGCGGGGGTCTGTGCGCTGTCGGTAGAGGTCATGGGGCGACTCTACGTGCGTGGTGCGGGCGCCACCGGCTCAGGTGAGCCGGTCCACGGGTACCCGGCGGAAGGTGATCGTCTCGTAGGCGCCGAAGTCACCGGTCTCGTACAGCAGTCCCACCGTGTCGCGGTCGACGCGGACCAGGTCGGAGTAGGCGGCGGGCAGTCCGTCGACGGTGTGCGCGGTGCGCCAGGTGGCGCCGCCGTCGGCGGAGGCGCGGATCGTCATCACGGCGCGGAAGGCGGGGTCGGCCGGGGCGGAGAAGAGCAGCAGATCCGGGTCGCGGAGCTGGAGGAGGGAGCCCTCGCAGACGGGGGCGGTCAGCCCGGCCTGCGGCCGGAACGGCTTGACCAGGCTCCTCCCGCCGTCCGCCGAGTGGGCGTCGGCCCGGTTGCCGGGCGAGGGTGAGTCGTTGCGGGTGTTGAAGTAGACGCGGCCGTCTGGGAGTTCGGCCGCGGTGGTCTCGTTGACGTTGATGTACCCGTCGGTGTTCTCGTCCAGATAGCCGAGGTACCAGCTCTCGCCCCGGTCGTCGCTGAGCAGGCAGTGGCCGCTGTTGTAGCGCGGCTCGGCGCCGGTGTCGGTGCCGGCGGGCGGGAGGGTGTGGTTGGCGGGGACGAGGACACGGCCGCCGTGTCCGCCGCTGAGCTGGAGGGCGTGCCCGGGGGTGGTGGCGTACCAGCGCCAGCCGGGTTTCCTCACCTGCGCGGTGATCTCCCTCGGCGCGGACCAGGTCACGCCGTCGTCGTCACTGTGCTGGACCCATACGCGCCGTCCGTCGGCGGCCTTGACCGTGCCGCGCAGGATGGCGTCCTCGGTGGCGGTGGCGGCGGCCCGGATGTGCACGAGCAGGATCCGGCCGGTGTCGAGGACGACGGGGGCGGGGTTTCCGGCGAGGTTCCGGCCGCCCCGCGCGGCGACCCGCAGCGGCCCCCAGGTACGGCCGCCGTCCGGGGACCGCTTGAGCACGATGTCGATCCGCCCGTGGTCGGCGGCGGAGTCCGCCCGGCCCTCGCAGAAGGCGAGCAGGGTGCCCTGGTGCGTGCACACGGCGGCCGGGATCCGGAAGCACGCGTAGCTCTCGTGTCCGGCGCGGAAGGGGACGGTGACGTCGGTCATCGGGCGGCTCCCTGGGTGGGCGGGGGGACGGTGAGGTGGTGTATGTCCCCGGAGCGGGCGAATTCCGGGTGAACTCCGCGTCACGAGTGGCCGGTTGCGGCAGGATGCGGGCGCATGGACGCCGTACGGGTCGCGCTGCTGCGCGAAGTGCTCGCCGGGACCGAGTGGCTGGGGGCGACGCGGAGATTCGCGGGGGTGCTGCGCGGGTCGGTGGTGGCGCACGGGGGCGGGCTGCTGCTGGTGGGCACGCCGGCGTACGAGCCGTGGCATCTGGCCGCGCACCTGGTGGACGAGGCCGCGTGGTCCGGGACTCCCGAACTGGCCCCGACCCTGGTACGGCATCACATCCGCCCCTGCGACCCGCCTCACCTGGCCGTCGGACCGGGCCGGATCGAGGCGGCGCGACGCGGTGAGACCCTGCTGGTCGTGGCCCCCGAGGAGCCCACACCGCTGCTGGAGCGGGTCCACGACGCCCGCCGGGCCGGGGTGACGGTGCTGGCGCTCGGCGCGGGCGCCGGCGAGCTCGCCGCCATGGCGCACGACACGCTGGCGGTGCCGAAGGGTGCGGAGCTGGACCTGGACACCGTCCAGCACCTGGTCAGCGCGGCGGCGGGCGAGAACGGCGGCTCTCCGCGGGCGCGGCGGGGATTCAGGGACAGGCTGGCACGGCTGACGGAGATCCTGACGGCACCGCCGCCCGCCCCTTGGTGACGTGGCCGGGGAACGCAGGGGAGGGGAAAAGCGGTTGCCCCGCCCCGCGCCGCGGCCGAACATGCCTCAGTGACCCGCGCACTCCTCCCCGACCTGGCCGCCTGGAAAGCCTCCGCAGACTTCCGACGGCTGTGGACATCAGGTCTGATCAGCAACTTCGGCAGCTTCCTCACCTTCGTCGCGCTGCCGGTCCAGCTGAAGGACCTCACCGGCTCGGCGGCGGCCGTGGGCGCGATCGGGGCCGTGGAGCTGCTGCCGCTCATCGTCTGCGGCCTGTACGGCGGGGCCCTCGCGGACGCCCTGGACAAGCGGCGGCTCATCGTGTGGACGGAGGCGGGCCAAGGGCTGCTGAGCGCGGTCCTGTTGCTCGACGCGCTGCTCCCGCACCCGGTGGTGTGGCCGCTGTACGCCGTCGCCGCGCTCTCCTCCGCCCTGGTCTCCGTCCAGCGCCCCGCGCTCGACTCCCTGTGGCCCCGGATCGTCGCCCACGACGACATGCCCGCCGCGGCCTCGCTGAACTCGCTGCGCTGGACCGTCGGCGGAGTCGCGGGACCGGCGGTCGCGGGCGTGGTCGTCGCCTACGCGGGCCTGGGCTGGGCGTACGCCGCCGACCTGCTGACCTTCGCCGTCTCGCTGGCGTACATCGTGCGGATCGCCCCCTCCCCCGCCTCCCGCGAGGCGTCGAAGCCGTCGCTGGGCGCGGTCCTGGAAGGCGCCCGGTACGCCTGGAGCCGCAAGGAACTCCTCGGCACCTACGTCGTCGACCTCGCCGCGATGTTCCTGGCCATGCCGCTCGCGATCCTGCCGTTCCTCGCCGACGAACTGCACGCCGACTGGGCGCTGGGCCTGATGTACGCCGGCGTGCCGGCCGGGGCCATGCTGGTGAGCCTGACCGGCGGCTGGACCTCCCGGGTGCACCGGCACGGGCTGATGGTGCTGCTGTCGGCCACGGGCTGGGGCCTGGCGGTCGCGGCGGCCGGCGTCTGCGGGAACGTGTGGCTGGTCCTCGTCCTCCTGACCGTCGGCGGCGGCTTCGACATGGTCAGCGGGATCTTCCGGGCCGCCATGTGGAACCAGACGATCCCGGACGAGCTGCGCGGCCGGCTCGCCGGGATCGAGTTGCTGTCCTACTCGGTCGGCCCGCAGCTGGGCCAGGTCCGGGCGGGCGGCCTGGCCGCCTGGGCGGGCGTACGGACCTCCGTCGCCGCCGGCGGGCTGGCGTGCGCGGGCGCGATGGGCCTGCTCGCGCTGTGCCTGCCGGGGCTGATGGCGTACGACGCCCGGACCAACGAGCACGCGGTACGGATGCGCGAGCGGCGCGCCACCGTCCGGGCGTGATCCCTCGGGTGGGCGACGCGGCCTCACTCGTCGTCGGTGTCGCCTCCCGCGGCGGCGTCGTGCCAGCGCGGGTCGTTCTCCCACTGGAGGTTGCGCTCGGCGGCGGTCTCCATCGCGCGCTGGGCCTCCTCCGGGGAGGTGTACGGCCCGAAGCGGTCCTTGCCCGGGCAGTCCGGGCCTTCCTCGACCTTCTTGTGCTCCAGGCAGTAGTACCACTCGCCCGGCTTGCCGACGGTGCGCTTCTTGAACAGGGCCATGGACAGCTCCTCTCGCCACCGACATGTTCCCCCATGTCCGCTCGATAGACTCACTGGCATGTCTGGCCAGTCGCTGCTCGTACCAGGGGAGCTGTCCCCCACCCGTCCGGTACCCGGAAACATCCGCCGCCCCGAGTACGTCGGCAAGCCCGCGCCGGCGCCGTACACCGGGCCGGAGGTGCAGACCCCGGAGACCATCGAGGCGATGCGGATCGCCGGCCGCATCGCCGCACAGGCGATGGAGGAGGCCGCGAAGGCCATCGCGCCCGGCGTGACCACGGACCAGTTGGACAAGGTCGCGCACGCGTACATGTGCGACCACGGCGCCTACCCGTCCACGCTCGGCTACCGCGGGTTCCCGAAGTCGCTGTGCACGTCGGTGAACGAGGTCATCTGCCACGGCATCCCGGACTCGACGGTCCTCAGGGACGGTGACATCGTCAATCTGGACGTGACCGCGTACATCGGCGGGGTGCACGGCGACAACAACGCGACCTACCTGGTCGGCGACGTGGACGAGGAGTCGCGGCTGCTGGTGGAGCGGACCCGGGAGTCCCTCACCCGCGCGATCAAGGCGGTCAAGCCGGGCCGTCAGATCAATGTCATCGGCCGGGTCATCGAGTCGTACGCCAAGCGGTTCGGCTACGGGGTGGTGCGGGACTTCACCGGCCACGGCATCAGCTCGGCGTTCCACTCGGGCCTGATCATCCCGCACTACGACAGCCCGCACGCGACGACGGTCATGCAGCCGGGCATGACGTTCACGATCGAGCCGATGCTGACGCTGGGCACCCACGAGTACGACATGTGGGAGGACGGCTGGACGGTCGTGACCAAGGACCGCAGGCGGACCGCGCAGTTCGAGCACACGCTGGTGGTGACGGAGACCGGCGCGGAGATCCTGACCCTGCCCTGACGCCGCGCCCGGCCCGGCCCGCTCTCTTCGGAGGGCGGGCTTTTCGCTGCGCTCTCGCCCTCCTGACGTTTTTTCCGACGTCCTGTCGGTAAACTTACCGACAGGACGTCGGAAAACCGAGGAGTGGCCATGGAGTCGTTCTCGACCCTCATCCGCACCGCGTCCCACGAGGCGCACCGGGAGGCGGAGAGCTCGTCGTTCATGAGCGACCTGCTCGGTGGCCGGCTGGGCGTGGCCGCCTACGCGCGCTACACCGAGCAGCTGTGGTTCGTGTACGAGGCGCTGGAGAGCGGCGCCGGGCGGCTGGCGGCGGACCCGGTGGCGGGGCCGTTCGTCCGGCCCGAGCTGTTCCGGCTGGGCGCGCTGGAGCGGGACCTGGCGCATCTGCGGGGTCCCGCGTGGCGGGAGGGACTGGGCGCGCTGCCGGCCACGCGGGCGTACGCGGACCGGATCCGGGAGTGCGCCGAGCGCTGGCCCGGCGGATACGTCGCCCACCACTACACCCGCTACCTGGGCGACCTGTCCGGCGGGCAGGTCATCCGGGACCGGGCCGAGCGGGCCTGGGGCCTGCCGAAGAAGGGCGACGGCGTCCGCTTCTACGTCTTCGAGGACATCTCCAACCCCGCCGCGTTCAAGCGGGGTTACCGGGAGCTGCTGGACGCGATACGGGCGGACGACCTGGAGAAACAGCGGGTCGCGGCGGAGTGCACGCGGGCGTTCGCCCTGAACACCGCCGTCTTCCGGGCCCTGGGCGAGGAGTTCCCGCTGAGCGCCTGACGCGCGCACCCGGCCGAGGGGCGCGAGGCCGCGCTCAGCGCTCCAGGAACACCCGGCCGCCGATCTCCACCCAGCCGTGCGGCTGCGGGGCGGTCAGGATCTGGGAGCCCTTGCCCTGGGTGATGTTCAGGGCGCGGCCCAGCTGGTCGGTGAGGAGCAGCGCGGCGGCGCCGCTGGCCTCGTCCTCGTCGATGCCGTCGTCGCGTCCGGGGAAGGCGCGGGCGCGGATCCGGCCGGCCGCCTCGTCCTCCCAGGCCCAGGCGTAGAGCCACTCCCCCGGCGGCGGCACGTCGAGCGCGTCGACCTCGGCGGCGGTGGCGTACCGGCGCAGGGTGCGCGGCGGTGCCCACTCCGCACGCGCCTCGATCCAGCTGAACTCGCCGTCCAGACGGGCGCCGGCCACTCCGGCGGGGGTGACCAGCTCGGGCACGTCGAGCAGCCAGGCGGTGCCGACGCAGGGGTGACCGGCGAAGGGCAGCCGCAGGGTGGGTGTGTAGATGTCGATCACACCGCGCTCGGGGTCGTCCACGAACACGGTCTCGCTGAAGCCCAGTTTGGCCGCCAGCGCCTGCCGCTCGGCCTGCTCGGGCAGTACCGAGCCGTCGCGGACGACACCGAGTTCGTTGCCGTAACCGCCGTTCGGTCCGCAGAAGACACGGAGTACGTCGTAGTCAGTCACAGGGGAATTGAAACACCGCGGCGGCGGCGAGCGCGTCCCAGGCGGGGGCGCCGCCGGCAAGGGGGTGGGTGCCGGTCGGCACGACGGCGTACGGGAGTTCGGCGAGGGTGTCGCCATGGGCCTTCTCCAGGGTGGCCCGCTGGCGCTCGACACCCGGCCCCGGGGGGCGCGCCGCGAGCCGCTCCATGTGGTGTTCGTGCGCCTGGACGACCGTTTCGGCGCTCCGCCCCAGCGTGTCGGCGTCGGGCAGCCGCGTCAGCTGGACGCACTCCGGCGTCCGCCCCTCCGCCAGTGCCGCCACCGCCCGGTCGTGGCCGTCGAGGAGGAGCCAGCCGTCGAGGAAGCTCACCCACCACAGCAGGACCGGGGCGATCGTGCGCTCACGGACGAGTCTGCGGTAGGCCTTGACCCGGCCGGAGTCCGGCGGCGACAGCGGGCGCAGCGGGACGACTCCGTGCCAGCCGCCGCCGCAGTACAGCCCGAGGCTGCCGCCCGGCCACTCGCGCACGAAGTCCTCGTCCCAGATGCCGGGCGGGAAGCCGGTGCACAGGGCCAGCTCCCAGCGCCCGTCGGCGAGCGGGGTCCCGGTCGCCTCCTCCAGCCTGCGCGCGTACTCGTGCGGCCAGTTGACGGCCGACCGCTGCCGTGCGGCACGCGGGGGCGGCAGCGGCGAGCGGTAGCCGTCGAGGCGGTGCAGGTGCAGGTCGGGGCAGCAGGTGCCCACCGACCGGCCGAGCATCAGCGGTCGTCCGTCCTGGCGCAGCAGCAGCCTGCCGCCGTCCGCCGTCTCGAAGCGGAGCGGCGGCGGGCCCGGGCGGCCCTGGACGTCCAGCACCAGCCGGCCGGCTCCCAGCAACTCCCTGCGCGCGTTCCCCATGCCGGTCACCCTCCCATCGCCGCCCGCCGCCCCGCGAACTCTTTTGAGATCTGAATCACCACCCCGGGGGGTATGGGTGAGGTAAGCCTCAGGTAAGTTAGGCCAGCCTCACCACACCAGATCCGCCAGGAGCCCGCATGCGAGCCGCCCGACTGACCGTCACCGCCGCCACGACCGTGGCGGCCCTGACCGCCCTCTCGGCCTGCACCGCGAAGAGCGACGCCAAGGACGGCGACGCCATCCGGGTCACCGCCGCCGACTCGAAGTGCGACACCTCCGCCACGTCGGTCCCGGCCGGCCAGGTCACGCTGAAGATAGAGAACAAGGGCGCCAAGGCCACCGAGGTCGAGATCCTCTTCCCGGACGACCGGATCGTCTCCGAGAAGGAGAACATCGGGCCCGGCACCCGGTACACGCTGACCGCCGAGGTGAAGGCGGGATCGTACGAGATCGCCTGCCGCCCCGGCATGAAGGGCCACGGCGTCCGGCAGAAGCTGACCGTGACCGGCTCCGGCACCGCGGCGTCCCAGCGCGACCCGAGGCTGGACCAGGCCGTCGCCCGGTACCGGCAGTACGCCCAGGACCAGGCCGACGAGACGCTGCCGCGGGTCGAGACCTTCGTGAAGGCGGTGAAGGACGGCGACCTGGAGGCCGCGAAGAAGGCCTACGGGCTCTCCCGCCTCGGCTGGGAGCGCACCGAGCCGGTCGCCGAGTCGTTCGGTGACATCGACCCGAAGGTCGACGTCCGCGAGGACGGCCTGGACGACGGCCAGAAGTGGACCGGCTGGCACCGGCTGGAGAAGGCCCTCTGGCAGGACAAGAAGATCGGCGCCGCGGAGAAGGGCCTCGCCGACCAGCTGGTGAAGGACCTCAAGGACTGGCAGGGCCGGGTCGGCAAGGCCGAGATCACCCCGACCTCCATGGCCAACGGCGCCAAGGAGCTGCTGGACGAGGTCGCCACCGGCAAGGTCACCGGTGAGGAGGACCGCTACGCGCACACCGACCTGGTCGACTTCAAGGGCAACGTCGAGGGCGCGCAGAAGGCGTACGAGCTGCTGAAGCCGGTCGCCGCGAAGAACGACCCGGCGCTGACCGCGGAACTGGACAAGCAGTTCGCCGCGCTGGACACGCTGCTCGACAAGTACCGCTCGGACAAGACGGGTTACGACTTCGTCTCCTACGACAAGGTCACCAAGGACCAGCGCAAGGAGCTGTCGGACGCGGTGAACGCGCTCGCCGAGCCGCTGTCCAAGCTCGCCGCCGCGGTGGTGAAGTGACCATGACCGACACCAACGGCAGCAGCAGTCCCTCGCGCCGGGCGCTGATCGGCTGGGGCGGTGCCGGGCTCGCGCTCGGGGCCGCGGCGGCCGGGGGCGCGGTGGCCATGGCCAAAGCGGGCGACGACGTGGACCCGGTGGCCGCCGAGGCGGGCGGCGCGGTGGAGTTCCACGGCGCCCACCAGGCCGGCATCGCCACCCCGGTGCAGGACCGGCTGCACTTCGCCGCGTTCGACGTGAAGACCGACGACCGCGCCGAGTTCGTGCAGATGCTGAAGGACTGGACGGCGGCGGCCCGGCGGATGACCGCGGGCAAGCCGGTCGGCGAGGGCGCGTACGGCGGGCTCGCCGAGGCCCCGCCGGACGACACCGGCGAGGCGCTCGGGCTCAAGCCGTCCCGGCTGACGCTGACGATCGGGTTCGGGCCTTCGCTGTTCGAAAGGTTCGGCCTGAAGGACGAGCGGCCGGCGGCCCTGGTCGACCTGCCCAAGTTCCCCGGTGACAACCTGGACGCGGCCCGCACCGGCGGCGACCTGTGCGTCCAGGCCTGCGCGGACGACCCGCAGGTGGCCGTGCACGCCATCCGCAACCTCGCCCGCATCGGCTTCGGCAAGGTCGCCATCCGCTGGTCGCAGCTCGGCTTCGGCAAGACCTCGTCGACCACACCGGACGCGCAGACCCCGCGCAACCTCATGGGCTTCAAGGACGGCACCCGCAACATCGCGGGCACCGAGACCGACCGGCTGAAGAAGTTCGTGTGGGCCGCCGACGGGGACGGGCCGCACTGGATGACCGGAGGGTCCTACCTGGTCGCCCGGCGCATCCGGATGAACATCGAGACCTGGGACCGCACCTCCCTGCAGGAGCAGGAGGACGTGTTCGGGCGCGACAAGCGCGAGGGAGCGCCGGTCGGCAAGGCCAAGGAGCACGACAAGCCGTTCCTGAAGGCGATGAAGCCCGACGCGCACGTCCGGCTCGCGCATCCCGATTCCAACGACGGCATCACCATCCTGCGTCGCGGCTACTCCTTCACCGACGGCACCGACGGCCTCGGGCGCCTGGACGCCGGCCTGTTCTTCCTGGCCTACCAGCGGGACGTGCGCCAGGGGTTCATCCCGCTGCAGCGCAGGCTGTCCGCCCACGACGCGCTCAACGAGTACATCCAGCACGTGGGTTCGGCGGTCTTCGCGGTACCGCCCGGCGTCCGGGACGCCGGCGACTGGTGGGGCCGCACGCTGTTCTCGAAGGAGGCGTAGCCCGTGTTCTCCAACTACCTCATCGCCCTGCGCGAGGGCCTGGAGGCGTCGCTCGTCGTCTGCATCCTGATCGCCTATCTGGTCAAGACGGGACGCAGGGACGCCCTGAAGCCGGTCTGGATGGGGATCGGCACCGCGATCGCCATCGCGATGGGCTTCGGCTGCGCCCTCCAGTTCGGCTCCCAGGAGCTGACGTTCGAGGCGCAGGAGGCGCTCGGCGGCTCGCTGTCCGTCGTCGCCGTCGGCCTGGTGACCTGGATGGTGTTCTGGATGCGGCGCACCGCCCGGCACCTGAAGTCGGAGCTGCACGGCAAGCTGGACGCGGCCCTCGCCCTGGGCACGGGCGCGCTGGTCGCCACCGCGTTCCTGGCCGTCGGCCGGGAGGGCCTGGAGACCGCGCTGTTCGTGTGGGCGTCGGTGCACGCGGCGAGCGACGGCACCCCGCGTCCGCTGGTCGGGGTCGCCCTCGGCCTCGCCACGGCCGTCCTGCTCGGCTGGCTGTTCTACCGGGGCGCCCTGAAGATCAACCTGGCGAAGTTCTTCACCTGGACCGGCGGCATGCTGGTCGTCGTCGCGGCGGGCGTGCTGGCGTACGGCTTCCACGACCTGCAGGAGGCGGACTGGCTGCCCGGGCTGACGCACCTGGCCTTCGACATCAGCGACACCATCCCGCCGGACAGCTGGTACGGCACGCTGCTCAAGGGCGTCCTCAACTTCCAGCCCGACCCGACGGTCCTCCAGGTCACGGTGTGGCTGCTGTACCTGATCCCGACGCTCACGATCTTCCTCGCCCCGGTAGGGTTCGCCTCCGGAAAGGGGAAGGTGAAGGGACCCGATGAGCAGGGATCGCAGCCCGCGCAGGCTCCGCAGGCGTGACCGGAACGCACTCATAGCGGCCTCGCTGACCGCTTTGTCGCTGACGGCGAGCGGATGCGTGGTGGTGCACGGGGAGCGCGAGGTGCTCCCCGCCGCCACCCGCGCCGAGGCCGCCAAGGCGCTCACCGCGTTCACCACCGCGTACAACAAGGCCGACAAGGCCTACGACAGCTCCCTGGACGCGCCCTATCTCACCGGCCCGTTCGGCGACATCACCGCCGCACGGCTGAAGGCCGGGCACGCCAACAGCCCGTCCGGCAACCCGCGGTACGTGCCGCTGAAGCTGTCGGACGTGAAGATCACGATCCCCCAGAAGGCCGGCTGGCCGCGCTGGTTCGTCGCCGACGCCCAGGGCAACAAGACCGGCAGGCAACGCTGGCTGATGGTGTTCACCCGCAACGGCCTCGGCGAGCACTGGCGGGTGGCGTACGTCACCCTCGTGGCGCCCGGTGCCGTACCCGAGTTCAGGACGGACGACGACGGCTGGGCCGAGGCGGTACCGGCCGACTCCGCGCAGCTCGCCGTCGCGCCCGGAAAGCTCAGTGCGGACTACGCGGCGTACCTGAAGAAGGGCGGGAAGACCTTCGCCGACGGCCGGTACACCAGCGGCGAACGCGCGGACCGCGCCGGGCGGGCCCGCAAGCCGGGCCTGGTCACGCAGTTCATCGACCGCCCGCTGACCAGCGGCGACTACGCCCCGCTGGCGCTGCGCACGGCGGACGGCGGAGCGCTGGTGTTCTTCACCACGCACCACTACGAGAAGCAGACCTCCGCCCCGGGCACCACCGTGCCGATCCCGAACAAGGACGTACGGGCCCTGACCGAGGGCGAGGTGAAGCAGTCGCTGACCCTGGAGTTCATGTCGGCGGAGATCGCCCTGGACCCGGCGGGGAGCGGCAGGGTGTCACTGCTGGGCCGGGTGCCGGGGCTCACTTCGGCACAAGGGGAGTGAGCCGCGCCCCTCGGGGCGCGGGGAACCGCGCGAGCAGCCATCACGAACCCGCAGCCGCCACACGGCCCTTCCCCGCCGTCCCGTGCCGCGCTCAGTGCCGCAACGGCCAGGCCACGCCCTCGGCGCCGGAGAAGCGCGCACAGGCGTCGGTGAGCACCTCCAGCAGGCTCAGGGGGTCCGGCAGCGGGTGCTCCGGCCCCCGCGCCCAGCGCACCCGCTGATCGTCACCGGGCAGCCGCGCGGGCGGCACGAGCACGTACGACCCGCGGCAGTGCCAGCGCAGCCCGGGGTGCTCGTCCATGGTCTCGGGATGGCAGTCCAGCTCGCACGGCCACCACTCGTCCTCGTCGTCGGGGGTGCCGCGGGTGAGGGTGAAGAACAGCATGCGGCCGTCGTCGCTCTCGGCGACCGGACCGACCTCGACACCGGAGGAGAGCAGCCGCTCCAGGGCCTCCCGCCCGGCTTCCAGCGGGACGTCGAGCACGTCGTGGACCATGCCGGTGGCGGTGATGAAGTTGGCCTGCGGCTGGTGCCGGGCCCACCGCTCGATCTGGGCGCGGTCGGTGGTGGACTGGGTCTGCCACGCGAACGACACCGGGTGCCGGGCCGGGGTGGGGCAGCCGACGCGGTCGCAGGAGCAGCGGTAGCCGGGGGCGGGGTGCGCGGCGGGGGCGAGCGGCAGTCCCGCCGCGGCGGCGGCGAGCAGCAGGGTCTCCCGTCCGCCGTCGTCGGCGGCCTCCTTCGGGCGCCGTCCGAGCAGCCACTGGGAGAGTTTGCCCTGCCGGCCCGACCGGCCGCCGAACGTCGCGCTCATCTATCCCCGCAGTCTGGTGGTCGCCTCGCTGGTGTGCGGACAGTGTGCCTTATCGTCCCATCTTCATGCGCTTCGGGGTGGCTGGGATGCGATTCCGTGCAACGCGTACTCGACGAGGGTGTCCGTGTAGTCGTACGAGATCGGCCCCGTGTGCTGCAGCCAGCGCTGCGCGAGCGGTGAGACGAACAGTTCCAGGGCGATACGGCAGTCGACGCCGGCCCGTACCTCCCCGGCGTCCTGCGCGGCGCGCAACCGGTCGACGTACAGCTGGAGCTGGGGTTCGAGGAGTTTGGTGACGAACTCGCGGCCGAGCGGCTCGTTGACGAGGCCCTCGGCGGCCAGCGCCCGGGAGGGCGCCGCGAAGCGCGGGTCGAGCAGCTGGTCCACCGTGAGCCGCAGCACGGCCTTGAGGTCGGCGGCGAGGTCCCCGGTGTCCGGGATGGCGTACGGCTCCTGGCCCGCTTCCTGTGCCGCCTGCCGGGAGAGGTCGAGGAACGCCTCCAGCAGGACGTCCGCCTTGGACGGCCACCAGCGGTAGATCGTCTGCTTGCCGACGCCGGCCCGGGCGGCGATCCCCTCGACGGTGGTCCTGGGATACCCGGCCTCGCCGACGAGCGAGAGGGCGGCGGCGTAGATCGCTCTGCGGGACTTCTCGCTGCGGCGGGTGGCGTCGGGGGGCGGCTTGCTGACCATGCCCAGACGTTAACAAGCACGGCCGTGCCCCCAGGGGCGGAGCGCCTACGCGGACGGCTCCCCGGGCGGCCACGTGTCGCCCCACTCGGTGTCCCGGGCCGCCTTGTACAGGGAGCCGTGGCGTTTGGTGACCGTCGTGCGCGACAGCCGTTCGTCGGCCTCGCACAGGTCCAGCAGCACCTGGCCCTTGCGGATCTGCGGGCGGCGGACCACCCGGGAGGGGGCCGGCCCGGCGGGCAGGCGGGTGGCGACGACGTACGAGAACTTCTCGTCCTCGTACGGCAGGGTGCCGCCCTTGACCTGGCGGTGCAGGGAGGAGCGGCTGACCCGGGCGGAGAAGTGGCACCAGTCCTTGCCGGGCTCGATGGGACAGGCGGCGCTGTGCGGACAGGGGGCGACGACGTGGAGTCCGGCGCGGACGAGGCGGTCGCGGGCCTCGATGACGCGGGCGTAACCGGCCGGGGTGCCGGCCTCCACGATCACCACGGCCTGCGCGGCGGCCGCGGCGGCGTCCACGAGCGCGGCGCGGTCGGGCTCGGACAGCTCGTTGAGGACGTACGACACCGTGACGAGGTCGGTGTCCGCCAGGGTGAGGTCGGCGCCGATCCGGGCGCGCTGCCAGCGGGCGTCGCGCAGGGCGGGGTTGGCGGCGGCGATCTCCCGGCCGAGGGCGAGCGCGGGCTCGGCCCAGTCCAGCACGGTGACGCCGCGCTCGCCGGGCCAGGTGGCGGTGACGGCCCAGGTGGCGGCGCCGGTACCGCCGCCGACGTCGACATGGCTGCGGGGCGTGAAGTCGGGCGCGGTCGCCGCGAACGCCTCCAGCGCCGAGCGGACCGCTTCGAAGGTGGCCGGCATGCGGTAGGCGGCGTAGGCGGCCACGTCGGCGCGGTCGCGCAGGATCGGGGCGTGGGTGGGGGTCTGCCCCCGGTAGTTGGCGATCAGCCGTTCGACCGCTCCGGCGGCTTGCCTGGGCGGGAGTCCGTCGAGCAGCTCGGCGAGGCTCCTGCGCAGGGTTTCCGCCGGGGATACGGGGTCGTTCACCCGGTGATTCTAAGGCGCCCGGTGTGCTGGGACGGCCCTCAGACCACCGCTCTCGCCAGCAGGGTCGCCAGGGCCGCCCTCGGTCTGCTGTCCGGTGCCCTGCGCCGGGGATGCACCGTGTTGGCCAGCAGCACCAGGAACGTGTCCGTCCTGGGATCGAGGACCAGCGAGGTGCCGGTGAAGCCGGTGTGGCCCGCCGCCCCGTGGCCCGCCAGTTCGCCCATGAACCACGGCTGGTCGACGGCGAAGCCCAGCCCCGGCGGGGTCAGCAGCAGTTCCACGAAGTCGGGGCCGAGGATGCGGGCGGGCCCGTAGGAGCCGCCGGCGAGCAGGGTCCGGCAGAAGACCGCCAGGTCGCGGGCGGTGGAGAACAGGCCCGCGTGCCCGGCGACGCCGCCGAGCGCCCAGGCGTTCTCGTCGTGGACCACGCCCCGCAGCATCCCGCGGTCCGCCTTGGCCCACGGTCGCCGCTGGTCCTCGGTGGCGGCCGCGCCGGGGCAGGGCGCGAAGCCGGTGGCCGTCATGCCGAGGGGGCGGGTGATGCCGTCCTGGACGAGGACGTCGAGGGCACGGCCGGTGAGGCGTTCCAGGACGGCCTGGAGCAGGAGCATGTTCAGGTCGGAGTACCGGTAGCGGCCCGGCTCGCCGGTCGGGGCCTCGGCGCGCAGCAGGGCCAGCCGGGCGGCGTCGTCCGGGCAGTCGTACAGCGGCAGCTCGGGGCGCAGCCCGGAGGTGTGGGTGAGCAGCTGCCGCACGGTGGTGCCGTGGGCGGCCGCGGCGTGGAAGTCGGGCAGGTAGTCGCCGACCCGGGCGTCCATGCCGAGGGTGCCGCGCTCGATCTGCTGCACGGCGGCGACGGAGGTGAACAGCTTGGTGAGGGAGGCCAGGTCGAAGGGCGTGCCGACGGTGGCCGGGACCCGGGCGGCGGGCGGCAGTTCCACGCCGGTGTCGGTCTCGGGGTCGTAGGAGGCGTAGCGGACCGCCCAGCCCGACGCCTCGGCCACGGCGATCACGGGGCCGCGGCCGGCCAGCACGACGGCGCCGGCCGCCCAGGGGCGGTCGCCTGCGGTGAGGGCGTGCACCGCGCCGACCAGGTGCCCGAGCTCGACGGGGTCGAGCCCGGCCCGTTCAGGCGTGTCGGCGCGCAGTCTGGGTGCGCTCAGTTCCGCTCTCCCTCCGGCCCCGCACAGGTGTGCCGCACGTCTGTTCCACGTGTGCCCCAAGGACGGCACATTCCCACGAAGCAGGCCGCCGCGACCAGTGCCCCCGCCAGTTGGACCAGGGCCATCGGCACGGCGGTGTGCTCTCCGGCGACTCCGACGAGCGGTGAGGCGACCGCGCCGACGAGGAAGGAGGAGGTGCCGAGCAGCGCGGAGGCGGAGCCGGCGGAGTGCCGGGTGCGCAGCAGGGCCAGGGACTGGGCGTTGGGGAGCGTGATGCCCATGGCGGACATGAGGACGAAGAGCGCGGCGGCGACGGGGGCGAGCCCGACCTCGCCGAGGGCGCCGGTGGACATCAGCAGCAGGGCGGTCGCGGCGAGCACGATCACCGTCAGGCCGGTGGCGAGGACCTTGTCCAGGGCGACCCGGCCGACCAGCAGCTTGCCGTTGACCTGTCCGGCGACCACCAGGCCGACCGAGTTGAGGCCGAACAGCAGACTGAACGTCTGCGGGGAGGCGCCGTAGATCTCCTGGACGACGAAGGGGGACGCGGATATGTAGGCGAACAGGGCGGCGAAGGCGAAGCCGCCGGCCAGCATGTAGCCGGTGAAGGGCGGGTCGGCGAGCAGTTGGCGCATCGCCCGCAGCGCCTCGCCGGCTCCCCCGCCGTGCCGTTCGGCGGGCGGCAGGGTCTCGGGCAGCCGCAGCCAGACGAGCGCGGCGAGCAGCACGCCGACGGCCGTGAGGACCACGAACACGCCCCGCCAGTCCGTCACCCGCAGGATCTGCCCGCCGATCAGGGGTGCCACGACCGGCGCGACCCCGGAGACCAGCATCAGGGTGGAGAAGAAGCGGGCCATGGCCACCCCGTCGTACAGGTCGCGTACGACGGCGCGGGCGATGACGATCCCGGCCGCGCCCGCGAGGCCCTGGGCGAGCCGGAAGGCGACCAGCGTCGCGACGTCCGGGGCCACCGCGCACAGGGCGGTCGCGAGGATGTAGACGGCGAGGCCGGTGAGCAGCGGGCGGCGGCGGCCCCAGCGGTCGCTCATCGGGCCGACGACCAGCTGCCCGAGCGCCATGCCCAGCAGGCAGGCGGTGAGCGTGAGCTGGACGGTGGCGGCGGGCGCGTGCAGGGAGGTGGTGACCTCGGGCAGGGACGGGAGGTACATGTCCATCGCGAGCGGGGGTGTCGCGGTGAGGCCGCCGAGGACGAGGGTGACGAGCAGGCCGGTGCGGCGGGTGGCGGTGGAGGTCCGGTCCGGGGTGGGCGAGTGGTGGGTGTCCGGTGTCGGCGCCGCCGCGTGCTCGGGCATCTGTCCCCTCCCTTGATGGACCGACCGGCTCGTGGACCGACCGGCTGGTGCACCGACCGGCTGGGTGAAGCGGCCGGCTGGTGAAACGGCCGGCCCCCATGTTCTCAGCTCGCACAGACTGCCGGGGCACACGAGCGAGGGCGGGGTGACGGCGGAGGCCGGTCGGCCCGGCCGCCATCCCCGCCGAACCGTATGGCGGACAGCCGATTCCGCATGACGGATGTTCCGCCTACGCTGCGGAGCCATGACTGACAGGCAATCGAAGATCGCGGTGGTGACGGGCGCCGGTTCCGGCATCGGGCGGGCCGTCGCCGTGGAGCTGCTGCGGGCCGGCTGGTCGGTGGCGCTGGCCGGCCGGCGCACCGAGCCGCTGGAGGCGACGGCGGCACTGGCCCCGGAGGCCGCCGCGCTCACCGTGCGCACCGACGTGTCCCGCCCCGAGGACGTGGACGCGCTGTTCGTGGCGACGACGGACCGGTTCGGGCGGGTGGACCTGCTGTTCAACAACGCGGGGACCTTCGGGCCCGGCGGGGTCCCGGTCGAGGAGCTGTCCTACGACGCCTGGCGGCACGTGGTGGACACCAACCTCAACGGGGCGTTCCTGTGCGCGCAGGCGGCGTACCGGCGGATGAAGGAGCAGGATCCGCGGGGCGGCCGGATCATCAACAACGGCTCCATCTCGGCCCACACACCCCGCCCGCACTCGGTCGCCTACACCGCGACCAAGCACGCGCTGACCGGCCTGACCAAGTCGCTGTCGCTGGACGGGCGGCGGTACGGCATCGCGGTCGGGCAGATCGACATCGGCAACGCCGCCACCGACATGACGGCCCGGATGGAGACGGGCGCGCTCCAGGCGAACGGCGAGGTGGTCCCGGAGCCGGTGATGGACGTGGCCGATGTGGCGCGCACGGTGCGGCACATGGCCGAGCTGCCGCTGGCGGCGAACGTGCAGTTCGCGACGGTTCTGGCGACGGCGATGCCGTACATCGGCCGGGGCTGAGGACGGATCCGGGACGGGGCCCACCTCATTACCACAAACGGAATTTGAACATCCGTGGTATTGCGGCCGGTCGAGCGCATATGCTCAACTTTCCTCCACGATAGCTTCACAGTTGGAGCACGTGGATTCCATGGCCACATCAGAGGGGGGAGGCGGCGGCCGTTCCACCGGGCCGGAGTTGGGGGTGGACCCCGCGGGACGCGGGGTGCGCACCGGTCGGTGGAACGGCCGCCGCATGCTTCAGCGCCGGTGCCGGCCGCCCGGCTCCGCCACCTGAACGGCCTCCTGGGACACCTCGGCCGTCGCGGCCGCGGCGACGGCCCTGCGGCGCCGTTTCATCACCAGCGCCGTCGCCGCCGTCAGCAGCAGCGCCGTACCGGCCGCGCCCTCCACCAGCCGTCCGGTGGACGGTTTGGCGGGGCCCCGCCCGGGCGCGCCGGCCGCCGCCCGGGCCGCTTTGCCCGCGGGCGCCGGACCCGCGCTCGCCCCGCCCTCGCTGAGCGGATCCACCAGCGTGCCCACGGCCTGCGCCGAACGCCCGCCGCCGAAGCCCCAGTCGAGCAGCGCGGCGGTCTGCTCGTACACGGCGTTGCTGCCCTCGGCGGGGTGCATGACCGTCACCAGCAGGGTGCGCCCGCCGCGGGTGGCCGCGCCGGTGAAGGTGTTGCCGGCGTGGCTGGTGTAGCCGTTCTTGACGCCGATCAGGCCGTCGTACGTCCTCAGGCCCCATGCCCCGGTCAGCAGGCGGTCGGTGTTCTGGATCTGGAAGGTCTTCTTGCCGCCCGCCGGGAAGTCGGCGGTCCGCGTGCCGCAGTAGCCGCGGAAGTCGGCGTCCTTCAGACCGTACCGGGCGAACAGCGTGAGGTCGTACGCCGAGGACATCTGGCCGGGGTGGTCGAAGCCGTCGGGGCTGACCACATGGGTGTCCAGGGCCTGCAGGTCCTCGGCCTTGGCCTGCATCTCGGCGACGGTCCTGGCGATCCCGCCGTTCATGTGGGAGAGCACGTGAACGGCGTCGTTGCCGGAGCGCAGGAACACGCCCTGCCACAGCTGGTCGACGCTGTAGGTGATGCCGGGCTTGATGCCGACCAGGCTGGAGCCGGCCGGGACGTCGGCGACATCGGCGTCCTTGACCGTGTACCGCTCGGTGCGGTCGAACTTCTTCAGCACCGTGTCCGCGAACAGCATCTTCAGTGTGGACGCGGGCGCGAGCCGCTGATGCGCATTGAACGAGGCGAGCACCTCTCCGCTGTCCTGGTCGGCGATCAGCCAGGAGCGGGCGGTGATTTTCTTGGGCAGGCCCGAGGCGCCGCGCACCTGGACGCCGGAGCGGGCCAGTTGCTCGCCCCCGATGACAGTGGAATCGACGGCGGCGGCCGCGGTGGCCGTGGACACGGGAAGGGCAGCGGCCGTCAGCCCGAGGACGGCACGCCGGCTGAGCCGGGAACATTCACGCACCCGGGGACCGTACACCGCGCCCAGCAGGGGATTCCTTCAGGGCGACCGGTACGGCGCGGAATTTGCCGCGTTATGAAAATCCGATGAGCTCCCCTGGTTTTCCGGGTCTTGCACATCTCGGCGGCCCGCACCGGGGCGGCGTCCGGTCGTGGAACCGTGCAGGTCGACGTGGACCGAGGCCGCTTCTCCCGTCCGGCTAGGCCTGCCCGGTCTCGAAGCGGGAGATCCGTCCGTCGTCCTCGACGGTGAAGGTCCACCTGGTGCGCATCTCGCCCCAGGTGTCGTTGCGGTAGCGGGCGAGCAGGGCGCGGCCGCCGGCGGACTCGTTGTCGACCTCCAGGTGGCCGTGGGAGGTGAAGATCTCCCGGTCGATCCAGTCGGCGAGATCGCGGTCGGAGCCGTCGTCCGCCATGGTCGCGTCCGGCGCGAGCAACGCCATGAAGCCTTCCCTGTCATGGGAGTTGACGGCGTTCACGAAGGCCCGGACGGCCGGATCGCTGAGCTTGGCTGGCTGAATCGTCATGGCGCCAGGTTCACATCGCCGTCCCGGACCCGCCACCCGAACGCCCGCCACGGCGGGCCCGCCGGTGTGCGAGCTGCGACGGTGGAAACACGGGAGGAACCCGTCCGCCTGTCTGCATGGGAGTCACCGTGAGCTGTTACGACCGACGTGATCTGGGCCTGCTGCTGCTCCGGCTGGGGACCGGCGGGGTGCTGGCCGCGCACGGCGCGCAGAAGCTGTTCGGCTGGTTCGGCGGGCACGGTCTGGAGGGCACCGGCCAGTTCATGGAGTCCGTCGGCTACGCGCCCGGCAAGGCGAGCGCGACGGCGGCCGGGCTGGCGGAGGCCGGCGGCGGCACCCTGCTCGCCCTGGGCCTGGCGACCCCGGCGGCGGGCGCGGCGGCGGCCGGCGCGATGGCGGGGGCGGCGGCGGTCCACCTGCCCAACGGCTTCTTCGTCCAGGAGGGCGGCTACGAGCACGCGGCGAGCCTGGGTCTCGCCGCAGCGGGCCTGGCGGTCACGGGCCCCGGCCGGATCTCCCTGGACCACGCCCTCGGCCATGTCTTCGACCGCGGCTGGATGGTCCCGGCGGCCCTCGGCGCCACGGCCGCGGCGACGGCGCTGGTCGTGGGCCTGCGCACCCAGCGGGTGCGGGCGCGGCGGGAGGGCGAGCAGGAGGTGCTGTTCGAGGAGTAGGGAGAGGGTGGCGAGGAACGGGGGTGGTCTTCGCGAGAGTGGCCGACGGCCGGTCCGGGCGGCGTGGGACGCTGGCCGGTATGACCGATCCGGACACCCCCGCCGCTCTGTGGCCGACCGTCGACGACCTCTGGACCCGCCTGGAGTCCGCCCGCACGCACACCGGGACCGAGGGGCTCCTGCTGCGCGTCCTCAAGCTCTCCGAGGAGGTCGGCGAGGTCGCGGAGGCGGTCATCGGTACGACCGGCCAGAACCCGCGCAAGGGCGTCACCCACACCTGGGAGGACGTACAGGGGGAGCTGTGCGATGTGGCGATCACGGCGCTGGTGGCCCTGCGGACGCTGACACCGGACGCGCGGGAGGTGTTCACCCGTCATCTGGCCCGCGTGGCCGCCCGCCGCTGAGCGGCCCGCCCGGGGGGTGGGGCAGACGAGTCGGGCTGTACGCCGGGTTCTGTTCCCCGGTGCCCTCGCGGGCGCCGGGGCGACGGCCATCCATCTAGGGCCGGTGTTGCCACCGGCCTCGTGCGGTCTACCCGCGGACTCGGGCGGGCAGCCCTCGAACGTCCGCGCAGAGACACCGAGGTGCCTCCTTTTGACCTTGCTCCGGGTGGGGTTTACCTAGCTGCCCAGGTCACCCTGGGCACTGGTGGTCTCTTACACCACCGTTTCACCCTTACCGAGGACGAGATCCCCGGCGGTCTGCTTTCTGTGGCACTGTCCCGCGGGTCACCCCGGGTGGCCGTTAGCCACCACCCTGCCCTGTGGAGCCCGGACGTTCCTCGGGAAGCCCCCTAGGGGGACTCCACGCGGCCGCCCGCCCGGCTCGTCTGCCGTGTCGACCATGGTACCGGGCGCCGGGGCCGGCGCGGACCGGCGGCCGTGGCCAGGACCGAGCCCGCCAGGATGAGGGCGAAGGCCACCAGGATGGTGGGGGTCAGCGGCTCGTGCAGGAAGACCGCGCCCGCGGCCACGGCCACCGCCGGGTTGACGTAGGTGATCACCGTCGCCCGCGTCGGGCCCGCTTCCTTGATCAGCTCCAGGAACGCCACGAACGCCACCGCCGTGCAGAGCACGCCCAGGCCGGCCAGGGCCGCCAGGACGGTGGACGAGGGGACGGACGCCGGCCGAGCCACGATCGCCACCGGGGCGTAGACGACGGCCGCCAGGGTCAGACAGGCCGCCGTCAGGTGCAGGGACGGGACCTCCTTCAGCCGGCGCGCGGCTATCACCGGGGCGGTGGCGTAGCCCAGGACCGTCAGCAGGACCTCGGCCAGGGAGCGGGCGTCGCCGCCGGTCAGGTGGGGAAGGGTCAGGACCGTCACGCCGCCCAGGCCCAGGGCGAGGCCGGTGATGCGGCGGGCTCCGAGATGTTCCGTGTCACCCAGCGTGCGGGCGGCGACCAGTCCCACGATCGGCACGCCCGCGATCAGCAGACCGGCCGTCGAGCTGGACAGGTGCCGTTCGGCGTCGGTGAGCGTGAACCAGGGGACGATGATCTCCAGGCACGCGAAGGCCAGCAGGGGGCGCCAGTGGGTGCGCACGGTCCGGGGCAGGCCGCCCTGGCGCAGGGCGAAGGGGAGCAGCAGCACCGCGCCGAGCGCACAGCGGGTGAACACGACCACGGGCGGGGACACCTCGTCCACCGCCACCTTGATCATCAGATAGGGAACGCCCCAGATCACTCCCATGAGGGAGAACAGGAACCAGCCACGTGCAGTCATGCCGTGAGTCTCGGCCGTGTCCTCACGGGGTGTCTTGAACGCTGTTGCGGTACTGCGCCGGCGTCACCCCGAGCACGCGGCGGAACCAGCGGGTCAGATGCGCCTGGTCGGCGAAGCCGACGAGCGGGGCCACCTCGGCGGGGCGCAGTCCGGAGGCGAGCAGCGCACGGGCCCGGGTCACCCGGTACTGGGCGAGCCAGGCGTAGGGCGGTATGCCCATGGTCGTGCGGAAGGCCCGCAGCAGCTGGTAGCGGGACAGCCCGAGGTCGGCGGCGAGGCCGGCGAGCGGGGGCGGTGCCGTGAGTTCGTCGGCGAGTCGGTCGCGGACCGTCAGCGCGATCGCGCCGGCGCCGGGGATCACGTCGGACGTGGGCCGGGCCGTGGAGTGGCGGCGGGCCAGGGCAGTCAGCAGCCACGGCAGGACGGACTCGGCCTCCAGCGGGTCCGGGCAGGTGGTGAGCTCGGTGTGGGAGCGGCGGAGCGCCATGGCCAGCTCGGGGTCGTCGAGGAGCGGTTCGCGGAAGTACGGCAGCCCGCCGAGGATGCCGTCGGTCAGCAGCGACGGCTCGGCGTACAGGGCGCGGTAGGCGTAGCCGTCGGTGGCGCTGCCGGGGCCGCCGGTGTGCATCTCGCCGGGGTCGAGGACCACGATGGTGCCCGGTCCGGTGCGGATGTGGCCGCCCCGGTAGTCGATCACCTCGCAGCCGCCGACGCAGACGCCGACGGTGTACTCCTCGTGGGCGTGCGGAGCGTAGGTGTGCCGGCGGAAGTCCGCCGTCAGGAGGTCGAGCGGCGGCCCGCCGTGGCCCAGCCGGGCCCGCGTCCACAGCGCCTGTTCAGCCATTCGCCCTCCACCCCGTTCACCTAGGGGTGCAACGCTTTCAGGCCCCGCTTCCATGCCGCGTCCAGGTCGGCGTCGGCGGGAAAGCGGCCGTGGATCTCCAGGACGACCATGCCGTGGGCGAAGGCCCAGGTCGCGCGGGCCAGGTCGAGGTCGCCGCCGCAGGCGCGCAGCAGCGGCAGGGCGGCCCGGTCCTCCAGCCCCGCGGGGAGTTCGGCGCGGGGCAGCGGGCGTTCGGTGGCCAGGCAGTACAGGTGCGGGTGGGCGAGGGCGTAGGCGCGGTAGGCCTCGGCGAGCGCTGCGAGGGAGCCGGGCGCGCGGGTCTCGGCCGCCTCCAGGGCCTCGGCCGACTCCTGGAGCATCCGCGCGGTCAGTTCGACCTCCACGGCGTGCTTGTCGGGAAAGTGCTTGTAGAGGGACGGCGCCCTGATGCCGAGGCGGTCGGCGAGGGTGCGCATGGTGAGCAGAGCGGGCCCGGACTCCTCCAGGAGGTCCCGGGCGGCCGCCACGATCTCGCGGGCGCGGGGGGTGAGCCGGTCGGTGGCGGGGGGACGCTCAGGCACGCTGGAAGCCCTCCTTCGTGCGCAGTCCGTAGCCGGAGGCGCGATCGTACGAGATGTGGGCGAGCCAGCCGCACAGGGCCGCGAAGGCGGGCGGCCAGGAGACGGGCAGGACGCTGTAGGCGACCATCAGTGCGAGCGGGACCAGGGCGCGGTGCATCGCGTTGTAGTACGGCACCGCGCGCGGCGGCAGCTGCCCCTTGGCCATGCGGGGCGCGTCGCCGAGGGCGACCAGGAAGGTCAGGTCCGGCAGGACGAGGAGGGCCAGGGCCAGGGTGCCGGCGAGCCAGCCGTGGTTGACGCCCTCCAGCACCGCGAAGGCCGACCAGAACAGGGCGAGCGCCAGCCAGGCGGTGCGGCGCAGGACGGTGCGGGCGGAGCGGGGCGCGCGGGTGATGCCGGCCGCTGCGGTCATGGCTGCCTCCGGTGTCGTACGGCGGTCTCGGGCGAGGATGCGGCTAACGCCGTTAGCCACATTCCGACCGTACGGCTAACACCGTTAGCCGTCAAGGCCCGTGCGCTGGAGTGCGGCGAAGGCCGCCTCCAGGGCCGCCCGGTGGTCCCGGGCCACCTCCGCCACCGCGTCATCCGCCATCAGCCGCCGCACAGAGGCGGTGAAGACCGTCCGGTAGGCCGCCACGACCAGCGCCGCGAGCAGGCGGGGGTCGGGCGCGGCGGTCCCGGCGAGGGCGGCGGCCAGGGCCCGCTCCACCTCCTCGGCACCCTCGCGGGCGCGGGCGCGCAGCGCCGGCGAGTCGACGACGATCCGCCAGAAGGGGGCGAAGGTCTCCCCCACCCCGCCGAGCGGGTGCCGCTCGTCGAGCAGGCGCAGCGCGAGGCGGCGCAGGGCGGCGAGCGGGGGCTCGCCGGGGGCGCGGTCGCGCACCGCCGAGGCGAGGAGTTCGGCGGCCTGCGGGATACGGTCGAGGAAGAGGTCCTCCTTGCGCGGGAAGTAGTTGAAGACCGTCATCGCGGAGACCCCGGCCGCCCGCGCCACCTCCGCGACCGTCACCGCGTCGAAGCCGCGCTCCACGAACAGGCCCGTGGCGACGTCCGAGATCCGCTGCCGCGTCTCGCGCTTCTTGCGCTCCCTCAGCGAGAGTTCCTCATACATGAGAAAACTATAGCCGCTCAAAATTTTTAGTGACTATAGTGAGCAGCCATGACGACGACGACCGAGTACGACGTGGTGGTGGCGGGTGCCGGGCCCGTGGGGCTCTTCCTCGGCTGTGAGCTGGGGCTCGGCGGTGCGCGGGTGCTGGTGGTGGAGCGGCTGACCGAGGTGGACGAGACGATCAAGGCGGGCGCGATCAACATCCCGAGCGCGATCGCCTTCTACCGCCGGGGAATGCTGCCCGAGCTGGCGGCGGTGTGGGAGGCGGCGCGGGAGCGGCTGCGGGCCTTCCGGGGAAGCGGCGGGCCGCAGCGCTGGGACAAGCTCCCGCCCAAGTTCGCCGGGCACTTCGCCGGGATCCCCATGGACTCCGATCTCTTCGACGGCTCGGACCCGGCCTGGGCGGACGCCGGCCCGGCGGCCGACCTGGGGCTCGGTGTGCCCCAGGCCGAGCTGGAGCGGATCCTGGGCCGGCGGGCCGCGCGGCTCGGGGTGGAGGTGCGCCGGGGCGTGGAGCTCACCGGCTTCGACGCCGACGCGGACGGGGTCGCCGTCCACACCGGCGAGGGAACGGTCCGCGCCGGCTGGCTGGTCGGCTGCGACGGCGGCCGCAGCACCGTCCGCAAGCTCGCCGGCTTCGACTTCCCGGGCACGGACCCGGAGATCACCGCCTACCAGGCGGTGGTGGAGCTGACCGGCGCCGAACGGCTGGGCACCGGCTGGAACACGACCGACGTGGGCACCTATGCGCACGGACCCTTCCCGGGCCGGATCCTCACCGTGGAGTTCGACAGGCCCCCGGCCGACCGCTCGGCGCCCATCACCGCCGAGGAACTGCAGGCCGGCCTGCGCCGGGTCACGGGCGTGCCGGAGGTCACGGTCGACAAGGTGGTCAGCGCCACCCGCTTCACCGACAACGCCCGCCAGGCCACCGACTACCGCAAGGGGCGGGTGCTGCTCGCGGGCGACGCCGCGCATGTGCACTCGCCGTTCGGCGGGCAGGGGCTCAACCTGGGCATCGGGGACGCGATGAACCTGGGGTGGAAGCTGGCCGCCGTCGTACGCGGCACGGCACCCGAGTCCCTGCTGGACAGCTACACCGCCGAGCGGCATCCGATCGGCGCCTGGGTGCTCGACTGGACCCGCGCCCAGATCGCGGTGATGCGCCCGGACCGGCACGCCCGCGCCCTGCGCCGGGTGGTCACCGACCTGGCGCTGACCACCACCGGCACGACGTACCTCGTCACGCGGATCTCCGGCATATGGCAGCGCTACGACCTGCCCGGCGACCACCCGCTGACCGGCGCCAGCGCCCCCGACCTGGTGCTGGCCGACGGCACCCGGCTCGGCGACCACCTGCACTCCGGCCGCGCCCTGCTGCTCGACCTCGCCGACGACGCCGGACTGCGCGCCCGCGCCGAGGGGTACGGCGACCGGCTGGAGGTCCGTACGCTCGCCTGTCCGGACCGGTCCGGCCTCAGGGCGCTGTTCGCGCGGCCGGACGGGTTCGTGGCCTGGGCCGCCGAGGACGAGGGCGGCAAGGGCCTGCCGGAGTCCCTGGAGCGCTGGCTCGGCGCCCCGGCGGTCTGCGCTTGACCCTGCCGCGACGTCAACGTCTGTACTGATCCCATGCGGATCGGAGAACTCGCCGCCGCCGTCGGCGTCACGACGCGCACCGTGCGGCACTACCACCACCTGGGCCTGCTGCCCGAACCCGAGCGCAGGCCCAACGGCTACCGGCACTACACCCTCCGGCACGCCGTCGTCCTCGCCCGGATCCGGCGACTGACCGAGCTGGGACTGGGTCTCGCCGAGGTGCGGGACGTGCTCGCCGACGACGCCGGGAAGGACCTGGTCGAGGTGCTCACCGAGCTGGACGAGGACCTGGCCCGGCAGGAGGCGGAGATCCGGGAGCGCCGGCAGCGGCTGCGGACGCTGCTGGACGCCGGGGAACTGCCCGCCGAGGGGCCCGTCTCGCCACAACTGGCCGAGCTGTTCGGCTCGTTGTCCGGTGGCGACTCGCCCACGGCCGCCAAGGACCGCGAGCTCCTCGCCCTGATCGACACCGGGGCACCGCCCGAGGAGCGGGAGCGGCTGCTGTCCGCGCTGCGCGGCGTCCTGGAGGACCCGGACACGCCGGCGCGGATCCGCGAGGCGTACGCGCTGCTCGACGCGCTCGCGGACGCCGGACCGGACGACCCGCGCGCGGCGGTGGCCGCACGGACCCTGGCCGGCTGCATTCCCGCGGGACTGCTGCCCGCCGGTCCGGTCCACCCCGACCACGCCGTCCTGCGCGCCCTGTACGCGGACTTCGCGCCCGCCCAGGCCGAGGTGATCCGCCGTGCGCTCAACATCGTTGCGGAGGAGGGGCGATGAGGATGCTGAGGACAGTGGGGCGTCTGGCGCGGCACGAGGCCCGTCTCTTCGCCGGCCTGGTGCTGTGGCTGGCCCGGCGCACCGAGGGCACCGCCGGTGGGCGGGCGTTCGGGTACACGCGCGGGCAGGGCGCCACGATGGCGGGGCTGGTCTTCGTGTGCGTCGTCGAGACGGCCGGCGTGTCGGTGATGCTCCGCGACATGCCCACCGCGCACGACGTCCTGCTGGTGCTGGACGTCTACACCGTGCTGTTCGTCGTCGGCCTGCACGCGGCCTGTGTGGTCCGCCCGCACGTGCTGACCGACAAGGCCCTGCGGGTGCGGTACGGCGCCCATGTGGACCTGCGGATCCCGCTGGACGCGATCGCCGCCGTACGCCGCCGTACGCGGATGACGCACGAGCCGGCGGACGGCGTGCTCGACCTCGCGGTCGGTTCACAGACGTCGGTCGAGCTGGAGCTGACCGCGCCCGTCGCACACCGGTCGTTCTTCGGCGGGTCCCGGCAGGTGAGCGTGGTGCGGCTGCACGCCGACGACCCCGGCGGCCTCGTCCGGGCCCTCACGCCACGGTGAAGACGATCTTCGTCGTGCCCGGGTCAGCCCGGCTGAGCCGTACCCGCAGGCGTTCGCCGAGCGGCAGCCGGTCGCCCTCGATCCGGCCGATGACCGCGGGCGAGTCCACCTGCACGGTCCCCACCGTGGGCCGGCGTTCGTCGACCTCCACCACACAGCCGTCGAAGACCTCCCCGACCCGGTCCTTGAGCAGGGCCGCCTCCACGATGTCCACGCACTCACGCTCGACCGTGCCGGCGATGCGGGAGCCGTCGGCCATGCGCCGGGGCAGCGCGTCGAGCGCGGCGAGCACCCAGTCGGGCGGCGGCAGGCCGGCGACGGCGGCCAGACAGATCTCCGACGCGTAGCGGTCGGCGAGCCGGCGCAGGGGGGCCGTGCAGTGCGTGTAGGGGGCGGCGACCGCGGCATGGGTGGTGATCGCGGGGAGGACCCCGTCACGGAACACCGTGTAGCCGGCACCGCGCAGCAGAGTCGTGCATTCCTGGAGGAAGGCCGCGTGACGGGTGTCGTGCGGGTCGAGGGTGCGGATCAGCGCGGCGTAGGAGACATGGTGCGGCCAGTCGACGCGCAGGGCGGTCGCGGTGCGGCGCAGCCGGGCGACGGCGCCGTCGGGGGCGGCCGGGAGGGTGCGCAGGACACCGGTGCCGTGGGCGAGCATCAGCTCGGCGGCGGCCATGCCGGTGAGCAGCGAGAGCTGCGCGTTCCAGCCCTCGGCGGGCAGCGGTGACCGGTAGCCCAGGACATAGGTGTGGTCCTGCTCGGTGATCTCCTGCTCGGGCACGTTCAGGGAGATGCCGCCGCGCTCGGTCTCCTGCCGTTCCCGGGCCTCGCCGATCTCCTTGAGCAGCGCGAGGGGTTCCTCGGCGGTGCCGGCGTCGATCTGCTTCTGCGCCTGCGCGTAGTCGAGCCTGGCGCGGCTGCGGACCAGGGCACGGCGCACGTCGACGGCGACGGTCCGGCCCTCCGCGTCCAGGTCGATCGTCCAGAGGGCGGCGGGCCGGACCTGGTCCGGCAGCAGGCTGGCCGCGCCCTCGCCGAGCACGGCCGGGTGCAGCGGGATCCTCGCGTCCGGGAAGTACAGGGTGTTCACCCGCCGGTGCGCCTGTGCGTCCAGCTCCTTGCCGGGTACGACGAAGGCGGCGACATCGGCGATGGCGTACCGGACCCGGTAACCGGTGCCCCGCCGGGACAGGTGGGTGGCCTGGTCGAGGTCCAGGGAGGCCGGCGGGTCGAGGGTGAAGAAGGGGATGTCCGTGGCGTCGTACGACGGCAGGGCGGGTGCCTTCGCCGCGCGCTCGGCCTCGTCCCGGGCCTTGGGCGGGAAGTCCGCCGGGAGGCCGAGCTCGGCGCGCAGTGCGGCGAGGGCGGCCCGCAACGGGGCCTCGGGGGCGCCGGTCACGCGGATCTTGCGGCGGGGCATACAGCGAGCGTAGGGCGCGGACGGGTGGGCGGCACGCCGTACGCTGTCGCGGAGGTCTACGTGAGGAGTACGTGTTGCTGGTCCTGCTGCCGCCCTCGGAAGGCAAGGCGAACTCGGGTGAAGGAGCCCCGCTGGAGCTCGCGGCGCTGTCCCTGCCGGGGCTGACCGCCGCGCGCGAGGCCGTGCTCACCGAGCTGGTCGAGCTGTGCGCCGGGGACCTTGACCAGAACGAGAAGGCGCGCGAGGTGCTCGGGCTGAGCGAGGGACTGCGCGGCGAGGTCGCGAAGAACGCCCGGCTGCGTACGGCCGGCGCCCGCCCCGCCGGGGAGATCTACACCGGGGTGCTCTACGACGCCCTCGGCCTGGCCACGCTGGACGCGGCGGCGCGGCGGCGCGCGGCGGACTCGCTGCTGGTGTTCTCCGGCCTGTGGGGGGCGGTGCGGGTGACGGACCGCATCCCCTCCTACCGCTGCTCGATGGGTGTGAAGCTGCCGGCGCTCGGCGCGCTGGCCGGGCACTGGCGGGCGCCGATGGCCGAGGTGCTGCCGGAGGCGGCCGGGGACGGGCTGGTGCTGGACCTGCGCTCCTCCGCCTACGCGGCGGCCTGGAGGCCGAAGGGGGAGGTCGCGGGGCGGACGGCGACCGTACGGGTGCTGCACGCGCCGACCCGGAAGGTCGTCAGCCACTTCAACAAGGCGACCAAGGGCCGGATGGTACGGAGCCTGCTGACGGCCGGTGCGGCGCCGAGGGACCCGGCCGAGCTGGTGGAGGCGCTGCGGGGGCTCGGGTACGAGGTGGAGGCCCAGGCGCCGGTGAAGGCCGGGAAGCCGTGGGCGCTGGATGTGCTGGTGGAGGAGATCCACTAGGCGTCGCCGCCCACCGGCGAGCCCATTGCAACATACGCAACGCTTTTTGCGCATGTTGCACCCCGTGGGCACGATGTGGAGCATGACCTCACCGCTGCCCTCCTCCTCGGCCGCCTCCGTGCTGGATCTCGCGCCCGTCGTGCCCGTGGTGGTCGTCGCCGACGCCGTCGACGCCGTACCGCTGGCGCGGGCGCTGGTGGCGGGCGGGCTGCCGGCGATCGAGGTGACGCTCCGGACGCCGGCGGCACTGGACGCGATCCGCGCGATCGCCGCCGAGGTGCCGCGGGCCCTGGTCGGCGCGGGCACGGTGATCACGCCGGAGCAGGTGGCCGCGGGTACGGCGGCGGGGGCGGGGTTCCTGGTCAGCCCGGGGTGGACGGAGGCGCTGCTGGTGGCGATGCGCGGGGCCGGGGTGCCGTTCCTGCCCGGGGTGTCGACCACCTCGGAGGTCGTGGCGCTGCTGGAGCGCGGGGTGCGGGAGATGAAGTTCTTCCCGGCACAGGCGGCGGGCGGTACGGCCTTTCTGAAGTCGCTGGCCGGGCCGTTGCCGCAGGCCCGCTTCTGCCCGACCGGCGGGATCGGGCCGGCGACCGCGCCGGAGTATCTGGCCCTGCCCAACGTGGGCTGCGTGGGCGGCAGTTGGATGGTCCCGGCGGACGCGGTGGCCGCCGGCGACTGGGCGCGGATCGAGGAGCTGGCGCGGGGTGCGGCGGCGCTCGGCGGGGGCGCCGGGGTCAGGAACGCAGAGGAGACGTGTCGTTGAAGAGCCGCACGCTCGCGTTGCCGTCCGCGTAGTACGCCACCGCCGACAGGGAGGCCGCCGACAGCTCCATGCGGAACAGGGACTCGGGCGGGGCGCCGAGGGCGAGGCGGACGAGGGTCTTGATCGGGGTGACGTGGGTGACCAGCAGGACTGTCCGGCCCGCGTGGGCCGCGACGAGCTTGTCGCGGGTGGCGGCGATCCGGGTGGCCGTCTCGGCGAAGCTCTCGCCGCCGCCGGTGGGGTGGGCCTCCGGGTCGGCGAGCCAGGCGTTCAGGTCGTCCGGGTAGCGCTCGCGGACCTCGCCGAAGGTCAGCCCCTCCCAGGCGCCGAAGTCCGTTTCGCGCAGGCCGTCCTCGATCGTCACGTCGAGGCCGAGGCGGGCGGCGACCACGGCGGCGGTCTCGCGGGTACGGGTGAGCGGGGAGGCCAGGACGGTCTGGATGGTGCCGCGCCTGGCGAGTGCCTCGGCGACCCGGCGGGCCTGTTCGCGGCCCACCTCGGAGAGGGCGGGGTCGGTGCCGCCGCTGCCGGAGAAGCGTTTCTGGGGCGTGAGGGGGGTCTCGCCGTGACGCAGGAGGACGAAGGTGGCGGGGACGCCGAGGTCGGGGGCGCTGCTCCAGCCCGGCGTCGAGCGGCGCTCCTCGGCGGGAGCGGCGGGCCGCCGCTCACCGGCAGGTGCCTGCTCTGCGCCCGGCTTCTCCCCCACCGCGGGGGCAGCCCCCTCGCCCGCCCGGGCCGCCCCGGCGGCCCGACCGTCCGCAGTCGCGGCGGCCGGTTCGGCCGTCCGCCCCTGCGCCAGCGCGGCACGCGCCCGGGCCGCGCCCGCCGCCGCGTCGCCCGGCGGGCCCGACGGCTCGGGAACGGCGGGCGGGGTGTCCAGGGCCGCCCTCGACTCCGACGGGGACCACTGCCGGCCCTTGGCACCGGCGTCCATCGCCTCGTTCGCCAAGCGGTCCGCGTACTTGTTCTGTTCGCGGGGGATCCACTCGTAGATGACCTGGGCCGGGGGGAAGACCGCCCTCGCCTGGGCCGCCAGGGGCTTCATGTCGGGGTGCTTGATCTTCCAGCGGCCCGACATCTGCTCGACGACCAGCTTGGAGTCCATGCGGACGTGGACCCGGGCCGAGGGGTCGAGGGCGTGGGCGGCGCGCAGGCCGGCCAGGAGGCCGCGGTACTCGGCCACGTTGTTGGTGGCGACGCCGATGTACTCCGCCGCCTCCGTCAGGGGCTCGCCCGTGGCCCCGTCGAGGACGACCGCCCCGTAGCCCGCGGGCCCCGGGTTGCCCCGCGACCCGCCGTCCGCCTCGACGATGAACTCCCGCACCCCGCCAGCCCCTTACCGACTCTTACAGACCCGACTCGGCCGTGCGCACCAGGATGCGGCTGCAGTTCTCGCAGCGCACCACGGCGTCCGGCGCCGCCGCGCGGATCTCGCTCAGCTCGGTGATCGCCAGCTCCTGCCGGCAGCCCTGGCAGGTGCGGGCGTACAGCTTCGCCGCGCCGATGCCGCCCTGCTGCGCACGCAGCTTGTCGTAGAGCTTGAGCAGGTCGGCGGGGATGGCGGCCGCGACGACCTCGCGCTCCTTCGTCACCGAGGCGGTCTCGCCGTCGATCTCCTCGAACGCGGCGTCCCGGCGCCCGGTCGCGTCGTCGATCTTCGACTGGACGGAGGCGACCCGCTCGGTCAGTTCGGTCACCCGCTCCTGCGCGGCCTCGCGGCGCTCCATGACCTCCAGGACCACGTCCTCCAGGTCGCCCTGCCGCTTGGCGAGGGAGGCGATCTCGTGCTGGAGGCTGGACAGGTCCTTCGGCGAGGTGACCGCGCCGGAGTCCAGGCGCTGCTGGTCGCGGGCGGCGCGCTGGCGCACCTGGTCCACGTCCTGCTCGGCCTTGGTCTGCTCGCGGGCCGTGTCGCTCTCCTCGGTCTGCGCGGCGACGAGCAGGTCCCGCAGCTGCGTGAGGTCCTTGTTCAGCGACTCGATCTCGACGTGCTCGGGCAGCGACTTCCGCTTGTGCGCCAGCTGCTGCAGGCGGACGTCGAGGCCCTGGACGTCGAGGAGTCGGATCTGGTCGGCGGGCGCGGCGTTCAGTTGGGGGCTCCCATGTGGTTCGTCGTGGTGGTGGACGCCGCGTGGGCGGTCCAGGGGTCGGTGACCGTCTTGGAGACATGGACCCGGAGGTCCCAGCCGTGGCGGTCGGAGATCTCGTCGAGCTGGGCTGCGGCCAGCTCGCACCAGGGCCACTCGGTGGCCCAGTGGGCCGCGTCGAGCAGCGCCAGGGGACTGTGGGCCACCGCCTCGGAGGCCGGGTGGTGGCGCAGGTCGGCGGTGAGGAAGGCGTCGACGCCGGCCGCGCGGACCTGGTCGAAGAGGCTGTCGCCCGAGCCGCCGCTGACGGCGACCGTGCGGACGACGGCGTCGGGGTCGCCGGCCACGCGGATGCCCTGCGCGGTGGCGGGCAGCCGTGCGGCGGCGCGCGCGGCCAGTTCGCGGACGGTCACCGGGTGGTCGAGTTCGCAGACGCGGCCGAGGCCCCGGCAGCCCTGCGGGTCGGTGGGGTCCGGGACGAGGGGGCGTACGACACGCAGGTCGAGCGCGCCGGCGAGGGCGTCCGAGACGCCCGGGTCGGCGGTGTCGGCGTTGGTGTGGGCGACGTGCAGCGCGATGTCGTTCTTGATGAGGGTGTGCACGACCCGGCCCTTGAAGTGGGTCGCCGCGACCGTGGTCGTACCCCGCAGATAGAGCGGGTGGTGGGTGACCAGCAGGTCGGCGCCGAGCTTCACCGCCTCGTCGACGATCTCCTGCACGGGGTCGACGGCGAACAGGACCCGGGTGACCTCCTGGCCGGGGTCGCCCACGACCGTGCCGACCGCGTCCCAGGACTCGGCCCGCTCGGCGGGCCACAGGTTCTCCAGCGCGGCGATGACTTCAGACAGACGGGGCACGAAGCAAAGGCTACCTGGCTGGCCTGCGCGGCCGTACCGCATCCGTCCGGTCTGGCCCCGCTCAGCACAAAGGCCCCGCTTTCCTCAGGTGAATCGCTTCTGCGCCACCCGTATGTGTGAAGCGGATGGCGGCCGGTCCCCCGCCTGTGCGTGCGAAAACTAGCTTCGTCGCCGGAGGTGACCGAACGATGACGGCCTGTGCGATCGAACCCCCGTCGACCGGTGCGGGGGACGGCGGGACGGGGTGCGCCATCACGGCGGACGGCGCGTACGCGGCGCGGCTCGCGCGGGACGGCGAGTCGTGGTTCCCGGAGCGCTGGACGCTGGACGGCCCGGAGCCGTACGCGGTGCCGCTGCCCGGCAACCAGCCGGAGGAGCCCGGCACCGAGGTGCAGCCCCTGGCGGACGGCCGGGTGCTGATCCACCGGCTGGTCGAGCACCGGCACGCCTTCTCGCTGCTGTACCCGACCGGCCCCGGCACCGGTGAGCTGCCGCTGGGCGCGGTGGAGTGCCCCGAGCCCGGCTCCCGGCTCACGCTGCTGCCGCCGGCGCCGGACGGCCGGCGGGCCTGCGCCCTCGCCGTCGGTCCGCATTCCAGCGCGGTGTGGCTGGTGGCGGGCGGTGCCTTCGGGCCCGAGCGGCTCGTCGAGGTGCCGGGGCGCTGTTCGGGCGGGGTCTGGCTGGACCGCGCCGGGCGGATGCTGGCGCTGGACCGGGAACGGGGCGGGCCGGTCAAGACGGTCGTGGTGGACCTGGAGCGCGCCGAGGTGTCGCCGCTGCTGCAGATCGCGGCGACGAGCGACGACCGGCTGCTGCTCGCCGATCCCGACAGCGGGCTGCTGCTCATCTCCTCCGACGCCCCCTCGCCGGGGGAGGCACGGCTGGGCTGGGGGGTGCTCGGCAGCACGCTGCCGGTGCGCTTCCCGGAGAGCCTGCGGATGCCGGACTGTTCGGTGACGCCGTTCGCGATCCAGCCGGGACAGGTGCTGATGCCGGAGAACTGCGCGGTGGCGCTGCGCGTCGACGGGCCGTTCGGCAGCTGGGTGAGCACCTGGCGGCCGGCCGGGCGGCAGGTGAGCCATCTCCCGGCGCCGCAGGGCTGGCTGGCCGGAGCGGGGCTGTGGACACGGGACGGGGTGCTGCGGCTGCCGTACGCCACGCGGGAGACGCCGTGCGGGGTGGCGGAGCTGACGGCGCCCTGGGGGCGGACCGGAGGCACGGTGGTCGCGGGGAGCGGCTTCGCCGGGCCTTCGGGGGGATGCGGGGGGCCGGGGGGCGAGGGCCCGGAGGGTCCGGTCCGGGACGGCACGGCGGCCGGGGTGCCCGAGGCGCCGCGGCCGCCGGCGGAACCGGACCCTCCGGAGTCCGCGGAACCCGGGGCCGGGCAGCCGGTGGTGGCACGTCCGGTGCCGTTGCAGCAGGCGCCTCTGGGACGTCTTGTAACGAAGTAGTGCCGGTTGGCGTGTGCGCCTGGATTCGGTCCGTGCTGCGCCGGTTACACTCGCCCGGCTGTACGAAAGATCATATGACGGGGTGAAGACGTCCGATGAGCGACACCAGCACGATGGAGCAGCTGTCCGCCGACTCCCTGGAGGCTGCCGGCCACGGCAGGCACCGGGGGCCGGTCTCGGCCCAGGAGAGCGAGGCGGTTCCGCACGGCCGGCACCGCAAGCCCGCCGAGGAGACCACCGAGGCGGCTGCCCGAAGGTCGTAGAACAAGAGGGGCGCTCGCTTCGGCGAGCGCCCCTTTGTGCTGTCCGCCGCCCTATCCGCGGGTGAGCCCCAGGACCTCCGCCGCCGCGAAGGTCTCCCCCGCGGGCCGGTCCGCGTAGTGCGGGGTGAGCAGCGCGTCGAGTTCGTCGTAGGTGAACGTCTCCTGCTTGCTGTCGAACTTGGCCTGCACCCGGGGCCGTTCGACGATCGCGACCATGCCGCCGTGGACGACGAGCAGTTGGCCGTTGACCCGGGCTGCGGCCGGTGCGGCCAGGTAGCCGACGAGCGGGGCGACGTGCTCGGGGGCCAGCGGGTCCAGGCCCTGGTCCGGCCGCTGGAAGCCGGCGAAGACGTCCTCGGTCATCCGGGTGCGGGCGCGCGGGCAGATGACGTTGGCGGTCACGCCGTACTTGGCGAGGGCGAGGGCCGTGGAGGTGGTGAGCCCGACGATTCCGCCTTTCGCGGCCGCGTAGTTGGGCTGTCCCGCGGATCCGGCGAGGAAGGCCTCCGACGAGGTGTTCACGATCCGCCCGTACACCTTCGCCCCGCCGGCCGCCTTGGACCGCTCCCGCCAGTGCGCGGCGGCGAAGTGCGTGGTGTTGAAGTGGCCCTTGAGGTGGACGCGGATCACCGAGTCCCACTCGTCCTCGGTCATGGAGAAGACCATGCGGTCGCGCAGGATGCCCGCGTTGTTGACGAGGATGTCCAGCTTGCCGAACTCCTCGACCGCCGACCGCACGAGCTCCCGCGCCTGCCGGAAGTCGGAGACGTCGGCGGTGTGTGCGACCGCCCGGCCGCCTCGGTCGCGGATCTCCGCGGCGACCTCCTCGGCGGGTCCCGCCGAGGCCGCGCCGGAACCGTCCCGCCCGGGCCGCCCGTAGTCGTTGACGACGACGGCCGCGCCCAGCCGGGCGAGTTCCAGGGCCTCGGCCCGGCCGAGGCCGCGTCCGGCGCCGGTGACGACGGCGGCCAGCCCTTCCAGCGGCCGCTCCGGTGCCCCCTCCTGCGGCAGTGCCATGCCGGTCCCCGCCCTCAGATCTCGATGCACGTACGCAGGGCCGTCCCGGTACGCATCTGGTCCAGTGCCTCGTTGATCCCGGCCAGCGGCACCCGGTGGGTGATCAGCCCGGCCAGGTCGACGCGGCCCGCCCGCCACAGGGCGATGGTGCGCTCGTAGGAGCGCAGCACGTCCCCGCCGCCGTACATGGACGGCAGGATCCGCTTCTCGTCGAAGAACAGCTCGAACATGTTGAGCTGCAGGAAGTCGTCCATGGCGCCGGCGCCGACCACGACGAGGGTGCCGCCGCGCCGGGTGTTCTCGTAGGCGGTGCGGGCGGTGGCGGACCGGCCGACGACCTCGAAGACGTAGTCGAAGCCCTCGCCGCCGGTGACCTGCTGCCTGGCGTCGGCCAGCTCCTCGGGCGGGACGGCCTTCGTGGCACCGAACCTGAGCGCCGACTCGCGCCGGGAGGCGACCGGGTCGACGGCGACGATCTCGGCGGCGCCCTTCAGCCGCGCCCCCTGCACCGCCGAGACGCCGACGCCTCCGCAGCCGATGACGGCGACCGACGAACCGGCCTGGACGTCGGCGGTGTTGAGGGCGGCGCCGAGCCCGGTGGTGACCCCGCAGCCGATCAGCGCGGCGATGTCGAAGGGCACGTCCTCGGGGATCGGCACGGCACAGCCGGCGTCGACCACGACCTCCTCGGCGAAGGTGCCCGTGCCGGCGAAGCCGAAGACGTCCGTGCCGGAGCGCCTGAAGTTCGGGGTGCCCGCGTTCATGAAGCCGGCCAGGCACAGTTCGCTCTGGCCGCGTCCGCAGGCCGGACACGCGCCGCAGGCGGGCAGCCAGCAGATGACGACCCGGTCGCCCGGCTTCAGGTGCCGTACGCCCTCCCCCACTTCGAGGATCTCGCCCGCGCCCTCGTGGCCCGGCACGAACGGCGCGGGCTGGGGCAGCACCCCGTTCATCGCGGACAGGTCCGAGTGGCACAGCCCGGTGGCCCGCACCCGGACCCTGACCCGGCCGGGGCCGAACCCCACGGCCTCGACGTCGTCGAGGACCTCCAGCTTTTCCTGGCCGATCTCGTGCAGTACGGCTGCGCGCATGGTGCGGCTCTCCCCTCGAAGGCGGGCTGGCTCAGGAGTGGTGGACGACGGTGTCGGTGAGGACGGGCGCGTCGCCGCGCTCCACCGCGCTCACGGCCACCCGGACGCGGCCCCGCTCCCGCCACATGCGGATGCGCAGGGTCTCGCCGGGATACATCACCCCGGCGAACCGCGTGCTGTAGCCGCGGACGCGGGTGACATCGCCGCCGAGCAGTGTGTCCACGACCGCCTTGAGCGTGATGCCGTAGGTGCACAGGCCGTGCAGGATGGGCCGCTCGTACCCGGCGAGCTTGGCGAACTCGGGGTCGGCGTGCAGCGGGTTCCAGTCGCCGCAGAGGCGGTAGAGCAGAGCCTGGTCCTCGCGGACGGGGCGTTCGACGGTCCGGTCGGGTTCGCCGGCGGGCGGGTCGAGGCGGCGGGACGGGCCGCGGTCGCCGCCGAAGCCGCCCTCGCCCCGGACGAAGATCTGCGCGTCGTCGGTCCACAGCGGGCCGTCGTCGTCGGTGACCTCGGTGCGCAGCACCAGGACGGCGGCCTTGCCCTTGTCGTGGACGGCGGCGAGCCGGCGGGTCGCGGTCGCCGTGCCCTGGGCCGGGATGGGCCGGTGGATCTCCAGCGTCTGCCCGCCGTGCAGGACCTTGGCGAGCTCGACCTCCACACCGGGCAGGGACAGCCCGCCGATCACGCCCGGCGCGCCGGAGCCCGCGACGGTGGCGAAGCTCGGCAGGACGTGCAGCCGGGACTCCAGGGTGTAGCGCAGCTCGTCGGGGTCGGTGGCGGGCAGACCGGCGCCGATGCCGAGGTGGTAGAGCTGGACGTCCTTGGTGGTCCAGGAGATCTCGCCGGTCCGGGGTCCGGCCGCGAGGGCTTTCGCTGCGTCGATGGGCATACGGCTCCTGACACTGGCGGTTCAAGACCCCGGTGCGGACGTCCGCACCGTCGGCCGCACCGAGGTCGCTACGGGCCGATCTAGAACGCGTTCCAGTCCGGCGCCCTCTGTATAGCCCAGCGCCCCCCACATGTGAAGGCTCCTGACGCCGTGTCAGTTCCGCTGGCGCGGTGACATTTGTACTGCCCGGGTCCGTACATGCGCATCTGCCGGCGGGGGGACCGGGCCCCTTAGCGTCGTGAGCATGACGCAACGGGGAAGCGCCGTCTCCTTCTCGGGGGCGGTCAGGACATACGGTGCGGTACGCGCGGTGGACGGGGTGGACCTGGAGATCGGGCACGGCGAGACCGTGGCGCTGCTGGGCCGCAACGGCGCCGGCAAGTCGACCACGATCGGGCTGCTACTGGGGTTGTGCGAGCCCGATGCCGGCGCCGTGCGGCTGTTCGGCGCGACGCCCGAGCGGTCGGTGCGCGCGGGGCGGGTGGGCGCGATGCTCCAGGAGGCACGGCCGGTGCCCCGGGTCACGGTCGGCGAGCTGGTCACCTTCATGGCCTCCCGCTATCCGGCCCCGATGCCGGTGGCGCGGGCCCTGGAGCTGGCCGGGATCAGGGACCTGGCCGGGCGGCGGGTGGACCGGCTGTCCGGCGGGCAGGTGCAGCGGGTGCGCTTCGCCCTCGCGCTGGCCGGGGACCCGGCGCTGCTGGTGCTGGACGAGCCGACGGCGGCGCTGGACGTGGAGGCCCGGCACGCCTTCTGGGCGTCGATGCGCACCTATGCCCGCCGGGGCCACACCGTCCTGTTCTCCACGCACTACCTGGAGGAGGCGGACGCGTACGCCGACCGGATCGTGGTCATCGACCGGGGCCGGATCGTCGCCGACGGCACGGGCGACGAGCTGCGGCGCCGGGCGGGCGGCAACCTGGTCACCGTGGACCTGGCAGGCCGGGAGCCGAAGGACCTGGCCCCGCTGCCGGGCGTCCGGTCGGTCGAGGTGGCCGGCGACCGGGCCCGGCTCCGTACGGACGACTCCGACGCGACGGTGATCGCGCTGGCCGGGCTGGGCGCGATCAGGGGGCTGGAGGTGGCTCCGGCGTCCCTGGACGACGCCTTCCTGGCGATCACCGCCGCAGGGGGCGCCGCGGCGGGGCGCGGGTCCGTGTCCGGTCCGCGGCTGCCGCCGGACGGGCGCGACCGGTCGCGGACGACCCGCACCCGAAGGACGGCCGTGTGATGCTCGCCTATGTACGCCTGGAAGTCCGCCGCACCCTGCGCGACGCCGGTTTCGTGGCCGGCGGCGTCGCGATGCCCGTGCTGATGTACCTGCTGTTCACGAACCTCGGGGAGGACGACGGGGGTTGGCGGACCGCGGCGATGATCGGCATGGCCGCCTACGGCGCCGTGGGATCCGCCCTGAACGCCGGGGGCGCCGTCGCCGAGGACCGCGCCGTCGGCTGGCTGCGGCAGCTGCGCGTGACCCCGATGACCCCGCGCGAGGTGGTGACAGGGCGGGTCCTGACGGGCACGGTGACCGTGCTGCCGTCGATCGTCGCGGTACTGGCGGCGGGCGGGCTGGTCGACGGGGTGCGGCTGGCGGCCTGGCGGTGGCCGGCGATCGCGCTGCTGCTGTGGCTCGGCTCGATCCCGTTCACCCTGCTCGGCCTCGGCAACGGCTACCGGCTGACCGGGCCCGCCACCGGCGTCGCGAACATGGCGTGCAACCTGGGGCTCGCGGTGCTCGGCGGACTGTGGTTCCCGGTCAGCCTGTTCCCCGGCTGGCTGCGCGGTCTGTCGGCGTACACGCCCACCCACCGGTTCGCGCAGCTGGGTACCGCCGTAGCAGAGGGTCAGGCGCCGGGCGCCGGTGCCATCATCGTCCTGACGGCCTGGCTCGTTGTGTTCGGTTCGTACGCTGTGCTGTCGTACCGCCGTCGGGCGGGGACCATCTGACCGGGGGAAACACAGATGACATGGGTTCGGGGAGTTCAGTGCCGGATACAGGCCCTGCAGGCCGAACGGCACCAGTGGCGGGCCGCGCACGAGCGCTTCAAGGCCGCGCAGCGCGCCGCCCGCGAACAGGGCAAGGATCCGGACGTCGACCATCCGGGCCCGCCGCCCACCGGCTTCGCCCTGCTGCCCTGGCTGCTGATGGGGATGGGGTCCCTCTCCAACCTCCTCCAGGGCAGGACCCCGAACCCGTGGGTCGGCGGCCTGGGCCTGCTGGCCTTCAACTCGCTCTACATCTACGTCACCTTCCGCTCCTTCGAACGGGACAGGCGGGAGGCGCCCTCCACCCGGGTGGCGCTGCTGACCATGGCCCTGGTGACCACGGGCCTGGCACTCGGCTACGGCGGTGACTGGCTGACCTTCTTCCCGCTGCTCGGACTCGCGACCGGCGCGTCCCTGCGCGGTCCGTGGCTGGGCCGGACGGGCCTGCTGCTCTCGGTGTACGCGGGCGCCGTCTCGTACGTCCGCGGCGGCTGGGGGGACGCGTCCACCATCGGCTACGCCACCTTCATCTCCAGCATGGTGACCGCGGCGATCCTCGGTCTGTCCGAGGCCGTGCGGGAACTGCGCGCCGCCCGCGAGGAGCTGGCCCGGCGCGCGGTGGAGAAGGAGCGGCTGCGCTTCTCGCGGGACCTGCACGACCTGCTCGGACACACGCTGTCGGTGATCGTGGTGAAGTCGGAGGCGGCCCGGCGGCTGGCCCCGCGCGACATGGACGCGGCGCTGGGCCAGATCGCGGACATCGAGTCGGTGGGCCGGCAGGCGCTCACCGAGATCCGTGAGGCGGTGACCGGCTACCGGGAGGGCAGCCTCGCCACCGAGCTGACCCGGGCCCGTTCGGCGCTGTCCGCGGGGAGCGTGGAGCCGGTGGTGCGCCAGTGCGGCGTGCCGCTCGAACCGCAGACGGAGGCGCTGCTGAGCTGGGTGGTACGCGAGGCGGTCACCAATGTGGTCCGGCACAGCGATGCCGGCCGCTGCGAGATCACCGTCGAGAGCGGCGCCGAGCAGGCCCGGCTCACCGTCACCGACAACGGCAGCGGCAGGCCCGTGAGCCGGCCCGAGCAGGGCATCGGCGGCACGGGACTGAAGGGCCTGACCGAACGCCTCGCGGCGGCGGGCGGCTCGCTCACGGCCGGCCCGTCGCCGCGCGGCGGCTTCACGGTGACCGCCGAACTCCCGGTGGTGTCGGCGGAGTTCGCGGACGCGGCGGCTACGGCGCCCAGGGCGGGCTGACCGCCCAGCTGACGTCGTCGGTCCAGGACGTGCTGCTGTCGAAGTCGTGGGAGCCGCCGTCGCTCGCTGCGTAGAGGTTGTACGCGTAGTGGCGCAGGTACCTCGTCGGGTAGTTGTACGAGGCGAACGAGGTGCCGGTGCCGTTCTTGCCGGTCTGCGGGCAGAAGGTGGCGTCGGCCCGGAACTGGGCGGTGCCGTCCATGGGCTGGCGGTAGAGCCTGTAGTCGTAGTGGCGCAGGAAGTCGCCGGGGTAGTTGCGTGACTCGAAGGAGACGCAGGAGCTGCTCGCGAGGCCGCGGCGGACGATCCAGGTCGCGTCGTTCCTGTCCAGGGCGGAGCTGCCCGAGGTGATCGAGGAGAGCACGCCGGCGTTGTTCTGGTGTCGGACGTAGTCGGTGGTGCAGCAGGAGGTGGTGGCGCGCAGCGAGATCTCCGCACCGGGGTTCAGGGTGCCGGCGCTGCCGCTCGCGCCGCCGTAGCCGACGGAGACGATGTCGGCCTGGACGGCGGTGTCGGCGGCGTCGGTCGGGATGCCGGAGGTCATCACGCCCTCGAAGAAGGAGCCGATGGAGCCGTTGCTGTTGTCACCGCCGGTGCCGAGGACGATCGCGCCCTCCTGGTGCATCGGCGAGTAGCCGCTCGTGGTCGGCTCACCCCCGGAATAGGTGGTGGTCAGCCCACCCGATTGCGCATTGCCGTATTTCAGCGCGAAATGATTCTGCCCGTTGTTCTTCAGCAGCGCGGTCACGAACGGCAGCGGTCCGGTGCCCGTGTCGGACGTGTTCTTGCTGTATCCGGCATCCGACTGGAACAGGCCGTTCTCCAGGTCGGCCTGCACCCAGGGACCCTGTCCGTAGCACGGCGCGAACCAGCACTCGGTGCCGAAGTTGATGGCGTCCATGTGGCCGTTGCCGGTGTCCTTGTTGTTGGTCTCGGCGTTGCCGTAGTCGAAGCAGCAGCGGTTGTTGACGTGGGTGCCGGAGGTCACCATGTACATCCCCTCGGCCTGCCCGTTCACGGCGACGCCCGAGGTGGAGTTGTCCCGGTAGCCCATGCCGGCGGAGATCTCCAGGCCGTAGACCTGATGGCCGCCGGCGGTCACCGGGAGGGCGTCGGCGGGTGCCCCGACATCGGCCGCTCCGGCGCCGCCGGCGCCCTCGACGGTGAGGTCGTTGTGCCGGGTGGACTGGTCGTAGATCTCGGTGATGACGCAGGTCGTGCCGGAACAGAAGGAGTCCTGGGCCGCCGCGTCGGCGTAGCCGCCGGCGGACAGCAGCCCGATGTTCCTCTTCGCCCCGTCCGAGGCGCGCTGCACCTGGTAGAGCGGGCCGTCGTACGACCCGTACAGCGCCCGGACCAGGCTGTGCGCGGCGACGCAGGGGGTGCCCGCGGCGGCGTAGATGTCACAGGGCAGCGAACCCGCCGCGGCGGCCTGGGGCGCACCGGTGCCGAGCAGCAGCGCGGCGAGGGTCGCGCAGACCGCGAGGACGGACAGGGCGGCGCTTCTCAGCCGCCCGGGGCGGATGTGGGGGGATCTCGTGAGCACGGTGCACCTCGGATTCTCTGGTCGACTCCGTTGGTCGATATCTCGGACGCCGTTCGATCGAAATACCGAACCTATTCGACGGCGGAAATGGCATGGATTCCTGGAAATGCAGGGGCGATTGTTTGATTACCGTCTCGGAGCGTCAACCCCCGCTGCACCGGACCATGCCAAGTCTTTAATCGACAGCCGGCCGTACCCACCCCCGCCCGGTGCGGGGGCGCACGCGCCCGGGATCAGCGCCGTTCCGCACCGGCGGGTCCGCCGTAACCTGACTCCATGAACGAGATGCCCCGGGAGCACCGGACCACGAAGTCCATTCGGGTGCTGCTCGCCGAGGACCAGGGCATGATGCGCGGCGCGCTCGCTCTGCTGCTCGGCATGGAGGAGGACATCGAGGTGGTGTCCCAGCTGGGCTCGGGCGACGGCATCGTCGACGCCGTGCTCACCCACCGGCCGGACGTGGCCCTGCTGGACATCGAACTGCCGGGCGTCAGCGGACTGGACGCGGCGGCCGAGCTGCGGGTGCAGGCGCCCGACTGCCGGGTGCTGATCCTCACCACGTTCGGCCGGCCCGGCTATCTGCGCCGGGCCATGGAGGCCAAAGCGGCCGGTTTCCTCGTCAAGGACGGCCCCGTGGAGGAACTGGCCGCGGCGATCCGGCGGGTGCTCACCGGGGAGACCGTCGTCGACCCGGCGCTGGCCGCCGCCGCCCTCAGCGCCGGGCCCAATCCGCTGACGGCCCGTGAGTGCGAGGTGCTGAAGGCGTCGGTGGACGGGGCGACGGTCGCCGACATCGCCGGCAAGCTGCATCTGTCCGAGTCCACCGTGCGCAACTACCTGTCCTCGGCGATCGGCAAGACGGGCACCCGCAACCGGGCGGAGGCGGTAAGGGAGGCCCGGCAACAGGGGTGGCTGTGACCGGGCCTCCTGGCCCCCCTGCCGGCTGCGGTGTCATCGCGTCACTTCGGCGTCCTTGAACGCCGTGCCCTCGGGCGCGACGCACACGAACCACTTCGCCCCGGGATAGCCCGCGGCCGGCACGATCGCCGGACGGGGCAGGTTGTGCTCGTAGACGACCGGGCCGCTCCTGGCCTTGGCGGTCGTGCCGTCCTTCCAGGTGCAGGTGACCTCCCGGGCGGTCTCGGCGACTTTCCCGACCACCAGGTGGTCCCATGTCGCGCTCGTGTCGTCCAGGGGGTTGCTGGCCGACTGCATGTCCCTGCCCGTGAGCCGCTCCAGCTTCCGCCTGGCGTCGAACATGACCTGCCGCGGGGGCTGGTCGCCGAACTTCCGGGTCACGAAGTAGGAGGTCTTGCCGATCAGGTCGGTGGGCTTGTCCACGGCGGGCATCAGGTTCAGCTCCTGCATGGCGACGTACTGCCGGTCCGCCTCGGTCCTGTTCCGCGGCGCTCCCCACACCTGGAGGTCGACGTACCAGGACGTGCCCTTGTACAGGCCGCGGGACAGCTCGGTCTGCTGGGGCTCGTACACATGCCGGTCCTCGGGCGAGGTCGGTTCCGTCGTCATGTTTCCGTGCCGGTCCCCGTGGCCGCCGCCCGGCAGGCCCGTCACCGCCAGCGTCGCCCCCGTCGACCCCGTCAGCACCACGGCCGTCGCCGTCACGACCGCCCACCGGCGGGCTCTGCGGCGCCGGCCGCCCCGGATGACCGCCTGGACGGGGGCTGTACCGATCTCGACCTCGTCCGCGGCGTCCGCGAGGAGGAGGGCGATGTCCGTCTGCGTCATGTCGTGGTTCTCCCGCTCCGCGCCCATCACTTCCGCCCTCCGTACGTCACCATGTCGGCCAGCCCCGGTACGGCCCGGAGTTTCGCGATGCCCTTGGCCGCGTTGCTCTTCACCGTGCCGACCGAGCAGCCCATCGCCTCCGCCGCCTGGGTCTCCGTCAGGTCCTCCCAGTAGCGCAGGACCACCGCCTCCCGCTGCCGCGCGGGCAGCCGGGCGAGCGCCGTGAGCAGCGCGCTGCGGTCGTCGGCCTGCGCGATCCGGTCCCCCGCGTCGGCCACCTCGCGCACCAGGCCCGAGTCGTCCTTCGGCGCCAGGAACTCCTTGAGCCTTCTTCTGTGTCTGCGGGCATGCAGATTGATCATCACGCGCCGTACATAGGCCTCGGGGTCGTCGGCCGCACCGACCTTCCGCCAGGCCACGTAGACCCGCTCAAGCGTGGACTGGACCAGGTCCTCGGCGGCGTGCTGCTCCCCTGTGAGGAGAAACGCCGTACGCATCAGGCGCGGCCAGCGGCCGACCATGAAGCTCTGGAACTCGTCGTTCCGAGCGTTCTTCCCGTCCCCCATGGGCACCTCCCTTGATGTCAGAAGGAGTCCACGGGGCGCCCGGACCGTTGCCTCATCCCCGGGAAGTCGCGGAATTTCCTCGCGGCAGCCACACCAGCATCAGCAGCGCGCCGCCCAGCAGCACCGCCGTACTGGCCCGGAAGGCCAGCGCGTAGCCGTCCGTCAGCGCCTGCGGGCCGTGGCCGCCGCCCGTGCCGGCCGCGGCGACGGTGGACATCACGGCGAGGCCCAGCGAACCGCCCATGGTGCGCGAGGTGTTGACCAGCCCCGACACCACCCCGGCCTCGCCCGGCGCCGTCCCCGACGTGGCGAGGGAGGCGAGCGGGGTCACCGCCAGGCCCGCGCCCAGCATCATCAGGATCCCCGGGATCATGATCGCGGTGAGGTACGCCTCGTGGGCGCTCATCGTCGACTGCCAGCCGAAGCCCGCCGCGGCCACCAGCGTGCCCAGCGTCGCCGTGGTCCGCGCGCCGGCGGCCCGCATCAGGCGCGGCGCCAGCTTGGAGCCGACGACCACCGCCAGGGAGCTGGGCACGAGGGCGACTCCGGCCTGGAGCGGCGAGTAGCCGAGGACGTTCTGGGCGTAGAGCGTCATGAAGTACCACATGCAGAACATGGCCGAGCCGGAGACGAACATCGCGGCGTTCGCCGAGGCGACCGAGCGCAGCCGGAGCAGCCCGAGCGGCATCAGCGGCGCCGCCGTACGCGCCTCGACCAGCAGGAACAGGCCGGTCAGCAGCAGCCCGGCGAGCAGCGGCAGCAGGGTGGCGGCGGCCGTCCAGCCCTCCGCCTCGGTCTGCGAGATGCCATACGCCAGGGTCGCCAGGCCCGCCGTCACCAGCAGCGCGCCGGGCAGGTCCAGGCGCCGGCCGTCACCGGCCCGGCTCTCGGTGAGCCAGCGCATCGAGCCGGCCAGCACCAGCGCGCCCACCGGCACGTTGATCAGCAGCACCCAGCGCCAGGACAGCAGGTCCACGAGCGCCCCGCCGACGAGCCCGCCCGCGGCCCCGCCACCGGCACCGACCGCGGACCAGGTGGCGATCGCGCGCGCCCGCGCCGCCCCCTCCGGCACCGCGGAGGTCAGCAGGGTCAGCGTCGAGGGGGCCAGCACGGCCGCGCCCAGTCCCTGCACGGCCCGGGCCAGCAGCAGCTGCCAGCCCTCCTGGGCGAGGCCGCCGCCCAGCGAGGCCAGCGTGAACAGGCCGAGGCCGACCAGGAACATCCGCTTGCGCCCGTACAGGTCGCCGGCCCGGCCGCCGAGCAGCATGAACCCGGCGAAGGCGATGGCGTAGGCGTTCACCACCCACTGCAGGCCGGACGGCGTGAGGCCGAGACCGCCGCGCATGGACGGCAGGGCGACGTTCACGACCGACACGTCGAGGACGACCAGGAACTGTCCGGCGCAGGCGAGCGCCACCACCAGCCAGGTCGGCGTGGTCGTACGGCGGGATATGAGGGGTGTGGTGTCGGCGGCTTCCAGCATGGGTGTCATGCTCTCAACCGGGTTACGGTCCTTGCATCATCATTTCGGACCACCGGTGCGGCCCACCGGTCCTAGGTCCCGCGGCCCAGGCCGCCGCACGGCGCGGCCTACACCGCGCGCAGTACGGTCACCACCGCCGCCCCGCCCAGCCCGATGTTGTGCGCGAGTCCGACCCGCGCCCGCGGCACCTGCCGCTTCCCCGCCCGGCCGCGCAGCTGCCACACCAGCTCGGCCGTCTGGGCCAGCCCGGTCGCGCCCAGCGGATGCCCCTTGGAGATCAGGCCGCCCGACGGGTTCACGACCCACCGGCCGCCGTACGTCGTCGCGCCCGACTCGACCAGCTTCCCGGACTCCCCCGGGGCGCACATGCCGAGGGCCTCGTACGTCAGCAGTTCGTTGACCGAGAAGCAGTCGTGCAGCTCGATCACGTCGACGTCGTCGATGCCGAGCCCGGCGCGTTCGTACGCCTGCCGGGCCGCGTCCCGGGACATGGGCTGCCCGACGACGTCGATGCAGGAGCCGGACGCGAAGGACTCCTCGGTGTCGGTGGTCATGGCCTGCCCGGCGATCTCCACGAGACCGGTGAGCCCGCGCCGGGAGGCGAACCGCTCCGACACCACCACGGCCGCCGCCGCGCCGTCCGAGGTCGGCGAGCACTGGAGCTTGGTCAGCGGCCGGTGGACCATGCGGGAGGCGAGGACGCCGGCGACGTCGTACACGTCCCGGAACTGGGCGCGGGGATTGTGCGCGGAGTGCCGGTGGTTCTTGGCGGCGACCGCGGCGAGCTGCGCCTCGGTCGTGCCGTACCTCTCCATGTGCTCGCGGGCCGCGCCGCCGAAGATCTGCGCGGTGGGCGGGGTCTGCTCGAAGCCGTGCCGGGCGGCCATGACGCCGTAGTGCCGGGCGACCGGAGACGTGGCGAAGTCGCCGCCGTCGGCCCCTCCGCCCAGCGCGCCCTTCTTCATCTTCTCGAAGCCCAGCGCCAGTACGCAGTCGGCGGCGCCGCCCTGCACGAGCTGCCGGGCGAGCATCAGCGCGGTCGAGCCGGTCGCGCAGTTGTTGTTGACGTTGTAGACGGGGACGCCGGTGAGCCCCAGCTCGTAGGCGGCGCGCTGGCCGGCGGTCGAGGGCTGGAAGCAGTAGCCGACAGGAACCTGTTCCACGTCGGTGTAGGCGACGCCCGCGTCCGCCAGAGCCTCGCCACCCGCCTCCCGCACCATGTCCCAGTACTGCCATGAACGGGTCTCGGGCTTCTCGAACCTGGTCATCCCGACCCCGGCGACATAGGCCTTCATGGCGCGCAGAGTAGAACCTGTTCCATAAATCCACCAGCCCGTGACGGGCGATCAGAATCCCATGAACTGGTCAAGGATTCATTAGAGGCCTGAAGCAACGGAATAGTTGCCTGTGCATACGAGGTTTACCTGGCACTTATCACTACGGGGAGGCCTGGACTTCATGACCCACACGACGACCGACCAGCCCGGCCGGAGGGCCGCCGGCGCCGTGGTCCCGGTGCTCGCCTTCGCGGGCATCGTGGTCGCGGTGATGCAGACCCTGCTCGTGCCGGTCATCAAGGACCTGCCGCAGCTGCTGGACACCACGCCCTCCAACGCCACCTGGGTACTGACCTCGACCCTGCTGTCCGGCGCCGTCGCCACCCCGATCATGGGCCGGCTCGGCGACCTGTACGGCAAGCGGCGGATGCTCATACTCAGCCTGGCCGTGATGGTGGTCGGCGCCCTGGTCAGCGCGGTCACCAGCCAGCTGCTCACCATGATCGCCGGCCGTACCCTGCAGGGCTTCGCGATGGGCGCGATCCCCCTGGGCATCGGCCTGATGCGCGACATGCTGCCGCGCGAGCGGCTCGGCTCGGCCATGGCACTGATGAGCTCCTCGATCGGCGTGGGTGGCGGCCTCGCCCTGCCCGCCGCGGCCCTGGTCGCGCAGCACACGAACTGGCACGCCCTGTTCTACGGCGCCGCCGGCCTCGGCGCGCTGTCCATCGTCCTGACCCTCCTCGTGGTGCCCGAGTCCCCGATGCGGGCGGAGGGCTCCTTCGACCTGCTCGGCGCGCTCGGCCTGTCCACCGGCCTGGTCCTGCTCCTGCTGCCCATCACCAAGGGCAGCGACTGGGGCTGGTCGTCGGGGACCACGCTCGGTCTGTTCGCCGCGTCGGTCGCGGTCCTCGCGCTGTGGGGCCTGTACGAGCTGCGCGTCCAGGCGCCTCTGGTCGACCTGCGCACCACCGCCCGCCCGGCCGTCCTCTTCACCAACCTCGCGTCGATCATGGTCGGGGTGGCGTTCTACGTCGTCTCGCTCGTCCTGCCCCAGCTGCTCCAGCTGCCGAAGGCGACCGGCTACGGCCTCGGCCAGTCCATGGTCGTCGCCGGTCTGTGCGTGGCCCCGCTGGGCCTGACGATGATGTTCACCGCACCGGTCTACGCCCGCCTGTCCGCCAGGTACGGCCCCAAGACCACCCTCATCATCGGCCTGCTGATCATCGCCCTCGGCTACGGCGGCGGCCTCGGCCTGATGGACGCGGCCTGGCAGACGATCGTCACGTCCGTGGTGCTCGGCGCCGGCATCGGTCTCGCCTACTCCTCGCTGCCCGCCCTGATCGTCGGCGCGGTCCCGGCCTCGGAGACCGGCGCGGCCAACGGCCTCAACACGCTGATGCGGTCCATCGGCACCTCGGTGTCCAGCGCCGTCATCGGCATGGTGCTGGCCAACACGGCGAACGACGTGGGCGGCATCGAGATCCCGACCATGCACGGCTTCCGGGTGTCCTTCCTGATCGCCACGGCCGCGGTGGCGGTGGGCCTGCTGCTGGCCCTGTTCCTGCCGAAGGCCGGCCGCCCGGCTCAGGAGCAGCACACCCGGCTGCGCGCGAGCAGCGAGGAGGACGCCGTGCTGGAGCGGGCCGAGGAGGTCCTGCGCGGCTTCCGGGGACGGGTCCTGGACGCCGGCGGTGCGCCGGTCGCCCGGGCCAAGGTGACGCTGATCGACCGGCGGGGGCGGCAGGCGGGGGCGACCGTCTCCGGCGAGGACGGCGGCTATGCGCTCGCCGTGCCGGCACAGGGGGCGTACGTGCTCGCCGCGAAGGCCTCCGGCCATGGTCCGCTCGCCTCCTCCGCCACGCATTCCGGTGAGGAGCGGGCGGTCGAACTGGACCTCTCCCTGCCCGGCGAGACGGTGAGCGCTTAAGGCCCGGAGCCCCGGAGCACCTCGGGCGCCGTCCGCACCCCCTGTCACACCCGTGGCGGGGGGTGCGGCAGCATGGGGCACCTGAACAGCCGTACGACCGGAAGGCGCCCCATGCCCGTCCCCGCCCCCCAGCCCGAGATCCTGGCCGCGTTCGAGGCGGCCAAGGGGTTCATGCCCGTGGACGAGGGGCTGGCGCTGTACGCGGCCGCGGTGGAGGCCGGCGGGCTGGGGCTGCCGTTGCTGGAGGTCGGGACCTACTGCGGACGCTCCACCGTGCTGCTCGCCGACGCGGCCCGGGCGGCCGGGGTCAGCGCGCTGACCGTCGACCACCACCGGGGCAGCGAGGAGCAGCAGCCGGGCTGGGACTACCACGACCCGGAGACGGTCGACCCGGAGATCGGGCTGATGGACACCCTGCCGGCCTTCCGCCGCACGCTGTTCCGGGCGGGGCTGGAGGAGCACGTGGTCGCCCTTGTGGGGCGCTCGCCGCAGATCGCGGCCGTCTGGGGCTCGCCGCTCGGTCTCGTGTTCGTCGACGGCGGCCATACGGACGAGCACGCCACCGCCGACTACGAGGGCTGGGCGCCGCACGTGGCCGAGGGGGGCCTCCTCGTCATCCACGACGTGTTCCCGGACCCCGAGGACGAGTTCACCGGTCAGGCGCCGTACCGCGTGTACCTGCGGGCTCTCGCGTCCGGGGCGTTCACGGAGGTCTCGGTGACCGGCTCCCTGCGTGTCCTGCGGCGAACCGGCGCCGGGACCTGACGCCCCGGTTAGAGTCACAGACGTGTCGTACGTAGGCCCGGACTTCGATCCCCCGCAGCCCCGCCGTCCCCGGCGCGGCCCCCTGACCGTGGCGCTCGCCGCACTGGTGCCCGGCGCGCTGCTCGGCTGGGTGGTGTACCAGACGGTGGGCGGCGGTGACGGGGCCTCCGCCGCCCCGGCCCCGCGCGGCTCCGCCGCCTCCCCCGCGCCCTCGACCCGCTCCGCCTCCCCCGCGGACGACGGCGAACAGCACTCGGGGGCCACGCCCGCGGCCGGTTCGCTGCAGGGCAAGGTCGTCGTCGTCGACCCCGGCCACAACCCGGGCAACTTCCAGCACACGACCGAGATCAACCAGAAGGTGGACATCGGGACCAACTGGAAGGAGTGCGACACCACCGGGACGTCCACCAACGACGGTTACACGGAGGCCCGGTTCACGCTCGACGTCGCCCACCGGCTGCGCACGCTGCTGGAGGCGCAGGGCGCCACGGTGAAGCTGACCCGTGACGGCGACAGCCCCGCCTGGGGGCCGTGTGTGGACGAGCGGGCCCGGATCGGCAACGCCGCGCACGCCGACGCGGCCATCTCGATCCACGCCGACGGCTCCGCCGAGGGCAACCGCGGCTTCCATGTGATCCTGCCGGGGTCGGTGCACGCCGGTGCCGCCGACACCCGCCCGATCGTCGACCCCTCGCACGACCTCGGTACGCGCATCGCCGGCACCTTCCTGCGCGACACCGGCGAGCCGCCGTCCAACTACCTGGGCGAAGGTACCGGTCTCGTCACACGTACGGACCTGGGCGGTCTCAATCTGTCAACGGTTCCCAAGGTGTTCATCGAGTGCGGCAACATGCGCGATAGCAAGGACGCGGCACTACTGACCAGCGGCGCATGGCGGCAGAAGGCGGCGCAAGGGATCTCTGAGGGAATCGTGAGTTTCCTGCGCGAGTCGTGACCGGCGGGCGGAACCGGCCGGACAGCCGGATCTTGCGGACGGTAGTGTCTACCGACGACGAGACGACTTACGAAGGACCTGAAGTGAATATCCGCTCCCTCACTAGAGGCGATGGCGTGGTGATCGTGGCAGCGGTGGTGCTGTTCATCGCGTCGTTCCTCACTTTCCAGAGCTACACCGTCCTGTTCGCCTCGGCCAGCGGGAACGCGTGGGACAACCTGGGCATGGGCCTGGGTGTTTACATGGGCGCGGTGATCGGTGCCGTCCTCATCGTCGTCAACCGCTCCCTGCCGCAGCAGCGCAAGGTGCTCGGGCTCGACCTCGGCCAGGTCGGCACGGCCTTCCCGGTCCTGACTGCCTGGACGCTGCTGTGGACGCTGATCGACACGCCTGACGGTGCGGACGCCGGCGCCGGTCTCATCCTCGGTCTCATCGCCGCCCTGGTTCTCGCGGGCGCGGCCATCGCCACCCCGCTCTCCCCGCCGCTGCAGGTCGCCCTGCTCCCGGCCCCCAAGCCGGTCGCCCCGCAGCCCTACGGGGCTCAGCCGCAGGGTGGTTACGGCTACCCGGGTGCCCCGGCGCAGCCGTACGGTGCCCAGCCGCAGCCGGGTCAGCCGTTCGGGCAGCAGCCGCAGGGCGCTCCGGCCGCACAACCGGCCCCGGCTGCCGCGGACTTCTCGCCGTTCTGGTTCGCCGTCCCGGTCGCCCGGCCGCTGTTCGCGGAGGACGGCTCGCCGGCCCCGATCGCCGAACTGGCGCCGGGCACCTGGTACCTGGCCGTCGAGCAGCGCGGTGCCGCGCTGGTCGCGCAGACCCAGGACGGCCGCCGTGGCGTGCTCCAGGACACCTCCGGCATCCAGCGCGGCTGAGCCCGCACCTGCCGTACCCCGGCCCCTCGCCCTTCCGGGCGGGGGGCCGTTGTCGTACAGTCGCCTCCCACCGGTGAACTGACGGAGCGTCAGGAGGCAGGCACATGCGGCTCGGTCTCGCACTCGGGTACTGGGGACGCGGTCCGGACGCCGGTCACGTGCCGCTCGCCCAGGAGGCGGAGCGGCTCGGCTACGCCTCCGTGTGGACGGCGGAGTCCTGGGGGTCGGACGTCTTCACACCGCTCACCTGGATCGCCGCGCGGACGTCGACGATCAGGCTGGGTACCGCGGTTGCCCAGATGGCCGCCCGTTCGCCGACCACCACCGCGATGCACGCGCTCACCCTGGACCACCTCTCCGGCGGGCGGATGATGCTCGGGCTCGGCCTGTCCGGGCCGCAGGTGGTGGAGGGGTGGTACGGCCGCCCGTTCCCGAAGTCGCCGCTGACCGCGACCCGGGAGTACGTGGACGTCGTACGGCAGGTGCTGCGGCGTGAGGCGCCGGTGGAGGTGGACGGGCGGTTCCATCCGCTGCCCTACCGGGGGCCGGACGGCACGGGGCTCGGCAAGCCGCTGAAGCCGATCACGCATCCGCTGCGACCCGGCCTGCCCCTCCTGCTCGGGGCCGAGGGGCCGAAGAACGTCGCGCAGACGGTCCGGATCGCCGACGGCTGGCTGCCGCTGTACTGGGCGCCGAGCCGGCCCGAGGTGTACGGGGAGGCGGTGCGCAAGGTGCCGGAGGGGTTCCGGGTGGCTCCGATGGCGCGGGTCAAGGTGTGCGACGACGTCGCCGAGGGGCTGCTGCCGGTCAAGGCGATGCTCGGGTTCTACATCGGCGGGATGGGGCACGCCGCCCGCAACTTCCACGCCGACCTCATGGCGCGCATGGGGTACGAGGAGGAGGCGCGGCGGATCCAGGAGCTGTTCCTCGCGGGGCGGCGACAGGAGGCCGTGCTGGCAGTGCCGGACGCCTTCGCCGACGAGATCTCTCTGGTAGGCCCGCGCGAACGCATCGCCGAGCGGCTCGAGTTGTGGCGGGCGGGCCCGGTGACGGACCTGCTGGCCCTGTCACCGGACCCGCACACCCTCAGGGTGCTGGCGGAGCTGAACTCCTAGCTGCCCTTGGCCAGCTGGGACGCCGAGGGCACCTGGTTCTTGACCGGTGCGCCGGCGCTCGCGCCCGCGTCCTTGACGTTGTTGATGACGTCGTCGAAGGCGGAGGCCGCGCCGGTGTCACCCTGGCGCAGCTTGGACGGCAGGTTCTTCAGGGCGGCGATGCCGGCGGTGAGCGGCGCGAGGGCCTTGGCGAGCGTCGGGTCGCCCTGTGCGTTCTTCTGGGCCGCCTTGAGCCGGTTGTAGGCGAAGGCGCCGGCCAGACCGGCCTTCACCAGAGCCGTCTTGCGGCCCTTGGCGCCCTTCTTGAACTTGCCGGCCTTCCAGGGTTTGACGATCCACTGGTAGGTGGCGCCGGCCGCGAGACCGGCGTCGAGCACGAAACGGGTCTTGGCGAACTTGCGCCGTTCCGCGGAGGTGGTCGGGGTGGGGGTCCCGGCGGCGGGGACGGCCTGGACCGCGGTGGTGTCCTTCGTACTGCTCTTCTCGCCGGCCTTCTCGCCGCTGCCGCAGGCGGTGGAGCCGGCCAGCAGGGCGCAGCACAGCGTGAGCGCCACGCACAGGCGCCGTATCGGTACGGGCACGGAAGTCCTCCGGACATGTCCTCCCCGAGCGATCTGCTTCCTCCGGCAGCCTCACCCGTGAGGGCCGGTTCCGCCACTCGGGGGACGCCGTCCGGGTTTCACCGGGCGTCGCCCGGCAATCCGAAAGGTATGTCCCCTCGATATCGCAACGGTGCGAATCAGGCCGGGACGGTCATCGCGGTCGTCGCCGACATCATGGCCCTGATCCTCGGCCTGTGGATCCTGATGTACCTGCTGGACGCGAACCGGGCCAACAGCCTGGTCCAGTTCGTCCACGACGCCGCCGCATGGCTCGCCGGCTGGTCGCACGATCTGTTCACCTTCGACAGGGCCTGGGCCCGGGTCGTGGCCGGCTACGGCCTGGCCGCGGTGGTCTACCTGTTCGTCGGCCACGCCATCGCCAACCGCATGCACCGCCACTGACGCGCCCCACGGGAGCGCGTCAGTGCCCCGCAGCGCTCAGCAGCAGTCGGGCGCCAGGCCGGTCGGCAGGTGTTCGCCGCCGAAGACCGCGCACGTGGCCTCGTGGCCGCCGAGCGCGGCGACGGCGAGGAGGAGGGAGCCGGCCGTCCAGGAGGTGAGTTCCCGGGGCCAGACCGCGTCGTCCTCGAAGACGTAGCCCGTCCAGTACAGGCCGCTCCCGGGGTCGCGCAGATGCTGGATGGACTGCAGGATCGTCAGGGCGCGGTCCGACTCCCCCACCGCCCACAGGGCCAGGGCCAGTTCACTGGACTCGCCGCCGGTGACCCAGGGGTTGGGCACCACGCAGCGCACTCCGAGACCGGGCACGACGAAGCGGTCCCAGGACTCCTCGATGCGGGACCTGGCCTCCTCGCCCGTCAGCGCGCCGCCGAGGACCGGGTAGTACCAGTCCATCGAGTAGCGGTCCTTGTCGAGGAAGCGCTCGGGGTGCCGGCGGATCGCGTGCCGGAGCCCACCGAGGGCCAACTCCCAGTCCGGCTGCGGCTCTTCGCGCTGCTCGGCGATGGCGAGCGCGCAGCGCAGCGCGTGGTGGACGGAGGAGCTGCCGGTGAGCAGGGCGTCCGCGGTGGGTGTGCCGTCGTCCTCACGGCGCCAGCCGATCTGGCCGCCGGGCTGCTGCAGTGCCAGCACCCACTCCATGGCGGCGTAGACGGTCGGCCACATGCGGTCCAGGAAGGTGTCGTCGCCGGTGGACAGGTAGTGGTGCCAGACGCCGACGGCTATGTAGGCGACGAAGTTCGACTCGCGGGCGCGGTCCGTGACGTCGTCGTGGGCGCCGTCGGCGTAGGCCGCGTACCAGGAGCCGTCCTCGTTCTGGTGCCGGGCCAGCCAGTCGTAAGCCCGCTCGGCTGCCTCGTGTTCGCCGGCCGCGTCCAGGGCCATCGCGGCCTCGGTGTGGTCCCAGGGGTCCAGGTGGTGCCCGCGGAACCACGGGATCGCACCGTCCTCCCGCTGCACGGCGAGGATGCCGCGGACGGTCGCGACGGCCTGCTCGGCGGTGAGGACCCCGGGCAGGACGAGGTGTTCTGTCCGGGGAGTGGTCACCGGTCGGCCGCCTCGGAGGTCACGGTCGCCGTCCCGGTCCCGGTCCCGGTCGCGGTCTCCGTCTCGGCGAGACGCGGCAGGTGCGGCTTGGTCGCGTAGACCACGAAGCTCTTACCGATCAGCGGGTTCAGCGCCTGCTCGGCGACCCGCGTGGCGAGCGGCTTCTTCATGATGTCCCAGACCAGCAGCTTGTGGTACGCCCGCACGGGCAGCGCCTTGTCGTTGTCGACGCCGAACGCGCACTTCAGCCACCAGTACGGCGAGTGCAGGGCGTGCGCGTGATGGCTGCCGTACGGCCTCAGGCCGGCTTCGCGGATCTTCGCGACCAGCTCGTCGGCCTTGTAGATGCGGATGTGGCCGCCCTCGACCTCGTGGTAGGCGTCGGACAGCGCCCAGCAGACCTTCTCGGGGCCGTAGCGCGGCACGGTGACGGCGATGCGTCCGCCCGGCCTGAGCACGCGGACCATCTCGGCGAGCACGCCCTTGTCGTCCGGGATGTGCTCCATCACCTCGGAGATGATGACGACGTCGAAGGACTCGTCCGGGAAGGGCAGGGCCAGCGCGTCGCCCTCCATGGCCGTGGCGGTGGCGCCCTCGGGTGCCTCCCCGGCCTCCTTCATCGCCGCGAACCACTTGGCGACCTCGCGGATCTCCTCGGCGTTCTGGTCGAGGGCCACGACCTGGGCGCCGCGCCGGTAGCACTCGAAGGCGTGCCGGCCGGCCCCGCAGCCGAGGTCCAGGACTCGGTCGCCCGGGGCGAGCGGGAACCGGGAGAAGTCGACGGTCAGCACGTGGCCCTGCTTTCGGAAGAGACGCCTGCAACACTTGCCGGGACCGCGGAGCGGCCGGGAACCTGGGCCGCGGGGCGGCGGGGACCCGCGGAGCGGGCGATGGCCTCGCGGTAGTGGGTCACGGTGCCTTCGGCGGCGCGGGCCCAGGTGAACTTCCGCAGCACCCGCTCCCGGCCGGCCCGGCCGAGCCGCGCCCGCAGCTCGGGGTCGCCGAGCAGCCGGCCGAGCCCGGCGGACAGCGCGCCCGCGTCGCCCGGCGGTACGGCCAGGCAGGTCTCGCCGTCGCGTCCGGCGACCTCGGGGATCGCGCCGCCGGTCGTGGCGACCAGCGGGGTGCCGGTGGCCATGGCCTCGGCGGCGGGCAGCGAGAAGCCCTCGTACAGCGAGGGCACGCAGGCGACCTCGGCCGAACGGATCAGGTCGACCAGCTCGGCGTCGGAGATGCCCTTGACGAACTCGACGGCGTCTTCGAGGCCGTAGCGCTCGACCGCCTGGGCGACCGGGCCCTCGGCCGGGCGCTTGCCGACGACGACGAGATGGGCGGCCGGGTGCTCGGTGCGCACCTTGGCCAGCGCCTCCACCAGGAACACCAGCCCCTTGAGCGGCACATCGGCGCTGGAGGTGGTGACGATCCGGCCCGGCACCTCGGGCACGGCCGGATTCGGCGCGAACAGATCGGTGTCGGCGCCGATGTGGACCACGTGGACGCGGTCGTCGCGGACGCCGAGGTGGTCCACGATCTCCTGCCGGGAGCTGCCGGAGACGGTGAGGACCGAGGGCAGCCGGCGCGAGACGCGCTTCTGCATCCGGGTGAACGCGTACCAGCGGCGCACCGAGTAGCGGCGCTGCCAGCCCTCGGCCGCGTCCAGCTCCAGCTGCCGGTCGACGGTGATGGGGTGGTGGATGGTGGTGACGAGGGGGGCGCCGATGTCGCCGAGCAGGCCGTACCCCAGCGTCTGGTTGTCGTGGACGACGTCGAACGCGCCGCGCCGGGCCCGCAGATGGCGGCGGGCGCGCAGCGAGAAGGTCAGCGGCTCGGGAAAACCGCCGGTCCACATCGTCGCGACTTCGAGGGCGTCGATCCAGTCCCGGTACTCGTCCCGCCCGGGGGTGCGGAAGGGGTCGGGCTGGCGGTAGAGGTCGAGGCTGGGCAGCTCGGTGAGGGTGAGGCCGGGGTATCCCTCGTCGAGGACGGGGTACGGCTGCGAGCCGATGACCTCGACGCGGTGGCCGAGGCGGGCCAGCTCGCGCGAGAGATGGCGGACGTAGACGCCCTGGCCGCCGCAGAACGGGTTCCCTTTATAGGTGAGGAGCGCGATGTCGAGCGGTCGCTCGCCGTCGGCCGCGGGGTCCTCCTGGGCACCCGCGTCCCGGGCCTCAGCGGTCACTCCGTGCCCCCTTCTGCCTGCACTGTCCCGCGAGACTACGACGGGACGGTAATCTAGAACAAGTTTCAGACTTGATCGTTCAAGAGGCTCTGAATCTACCGGCAGGTAGGGGCGCTGTGAGCAGTGGATCAGGTGATTCGCGCCACGGCGAGTCGTCCTGCCATGCTGTCTGATCACGTGCCCCACAGACGCCTTCACCGACTGTCACGGAACGGGACCCATGCCTGCGGAATCCAAGGTGGAAGCCAGTTCGGTCCGGCCTTCGCCGTCTCCGTCGTCTCCGCTCACCGAGCGCCAGGAGGCCCGCCGCCGCAGGATCCTGCACGCGAGCGCCCAGCTGGCCAGCCGGGGCGGTTTCGACGCCGTACAGATGCGCGAGGTGGCGGAGTCCTCCCAGGTCGCCCTGGGCACCCTCTACCGCTACTTCCCCTCCAAGGTGCATCTGCTGGTCGCGACCATGCAGGACCAGCTGGAGCACATGCACGGCACACTGCGCAAGAAGCCCCCGGCCGGCGACACGGCCGCCGAGCGGGTCGCCGAGACCCTGATGCGCGCCTTCCGCGCCCTCCAGCGCGAGCCGCACCTGGCCGACGCGATGGTCCGCGCGCTGACCTTCGCCGACCGCAGTGTCTCGCCCGAGGTCGACCAGGTCTCCCGGCAGACCACCCTGATCATCCTGGACGCGATGGGCCTGGAGGACCCCACGCCCGAGCAGCTCTCGGCGGTCCGGGTCATCGAGCACACCTGGCACTCGGCCCTGATCACCTGGCTCTCGGGCCGCGCCTCCATCGCCCAGGTGAAGATCGACATCGAGACGGTCTGCCGCCTGATCGACCTGACGGAGCCGGACGGATCGTAGGGGCGGCGGGACGGCGTCAGGCGGCCGTAGGCCTCTCGGCGGAGTCGGGCAGACCGCAGTGAGTGCGGACGCGCCGGGCACGTCCGTAGGGCCTCTCGACGGCGCCGGGCGCGGGTGGGTCAGGACGGCACCGGTGTCCGGCCGGCCACGAAGGACTGGGCGTCCCGGGCGGACGCGGCCGTACGGCCGACCACAAGAGCACGGCCTCCGGCCGCGTCCTCCCCGCCCGCGGGACGGTCAGTCCTCCGGCGGGAACACCGCCTCCCCGTTCTCCGGCAGGGTGATCAGGATCGCCTCCACCGGGCAGCTCTCGGCCGCCGCGAGGATGGGTTCGGCGGCGTCGGGGTCCGGGTCCACCGGATGGGACTGGCGGCCCGGGTCGAGGCGGAAGGCGCGCGGGGCGTGGTGGAGGCACTGGGCCGAGCCGATGCACACCGATCGGTCGACCTCGACGTGCCAGCGGTCGCCCATGCTCACGCCCCCGCCGGCAGGTGGATCATCTTGTGTTCGAGGTACTCGCCGAAGCCCTCGGGGCCGAACTCCCGGCCGAGTCCGGAGTTCTTGTAGCCGCCGAACGGGCCCAGCATGTCCAGGCTGAAGGTGTTGACGGAGTAGGTGCCGGTGCGGACCTGCCGGGCGATCTCGATGCCGTGCTCCACGTCCGCGGTCCACACGCTGCCGGAGAGGCCGTAGTCGGAGTCGTTGGCGATCTTCACGGCCTCGGCCTCGTCGCCGTACGGGAGCAGGCAGATGACCGGGCCGAAGATCTCCTCGCGGGCGATGCGCATGGCGTTGGTGACGTCGCCGAAGAGGGTCGGTTCGACGTACCAGCCCTGCTCCAGACCCGGCGGCCGGCCGCCACCGGTGAGGATCTTGGCGCCCTCCTCCTGGCCGATGCGGATGTAGTCGAGGTTGCGCTGCTGCTGGCGCCGGGCGACCAGCGGGCCGACCTGGGTCGCCGGGTCCAGCGGGTCGCCGACCCGCAGCGCGCTCGCGGCCTGGACGAAGGCGTCGGCGAACTCGTCGTAGCGGGCGCGCGGGACCAGGATGCGGGTCTGGGCCACGCAGGCCTGCCCGTTGTTCATCCAGGCCGCCGGGACGATGCCCGACACCGCCGTCCCCGCGTCCGCGTCCGGCAGGACGACGGCCGCCGACTTCCCGCCCAGCTCCAGCGTGACCCGGGTGAGGTTGCGGGCGGCGACCTCCATCACCCGCTTGCCGGCCGCGACCGAGCCGGTGAAGGAGACCTTGTCGACGCCGGGGTGGCCGACCAAGTACTCGCTGACCTCGCGGCCGGCGGGCAGGATGGAGAGCACGCCCTCGGGCAGACCGGCCTCGCGGGCGATCTCACCGAGCAGATAGGCGTCCAGCGGGGACTCGGGGGACGGCTTGAGTACGACCGTGCAGCCGGCCAGCAGCGCGGGGGCGAGCTTGGCGGCGGCGACGAACTGCGGAACGTTCCAGGGGACCACGGCGGCGACGACACCGACCGGTTCCCGGCGGACGAGGATCGGACCGAGGACGCCGTCCCTGCGCTCCTCGTAGGTGTGGTCCCGCGCGACCCTGATCGCCGCGTCCCACACCATCATCGCGCCGAGCGCCTGGGCGAGGACGCTCCAGGAGTACGGGGAGCCGTTCTGCGAGGAGATCACCCGGGCGATCTCCTCGTGCCGGGTGGCGATCCCGTCCTTGATCCGGGTGACGACCTCGATGCGCTCCTCAAGGGTCGTCCGCGGCCACGGCCCCTCGTCGAAGGCGCGGCGCGCCACGGCCACGGCCCGGTCCACGTCCCCACGGGAGGCGTGCGGCACCCGGCCGATGACCCGCTCGGTGTGCGGCGAGATCACCTCGATGACGTCCTTGCCCAGGGGATCGGTCAACTCCCCGCCGACGAACAGCTGTCCGTGTTCCACGAGCTCGGCCATGACCTACCGCCTCCCACCACAGAGCAACTTTCTGACGCAGCCTCAGAACTGATACCAGTTCTAGTTAAAGTAGTCCACGGGCAGGACGAGAATGCCCCTGACCAGCGGTTTCCCGGTGATCAGAGGCGGATGCAGAAGGTGTGGGCCGTCAGGGGGACAGAGCTTTATGCGAGTCTGTCAAGACAAAAGCTAGAGTCCCATTGCAGACATCGGCACAACGTTGGTGACGTCCACGGCCCGGCGAATGGCCTCGGCGAGCCTGACGGCATCGCCGACAGCCCAGTAGTGGACGAAGAACAGGTGAGGTTCGTCGTTGAGGTGGTGGTGATGCACCTCGACGAGTTGGACCCCGCCGCGCCGCAAGGCCACGAGGACAGGCTGAACCTCGTCGGCGATCATGACCAGATCACCGCTGACCGCGGCCGTTCCGCCACCGAGCGGCTGAAAGTTGACGGAGGTGGTGGCACCCAGTCCCGGAGGCAAGGCCAAATTGCCGTCGGCAATGGTCTCACGGCGGACATAGGTGCACGCGTAGATCTCGTCGTTGGCAGCCCCCTTGACGCCCATGGCGGCATCGATCGAGGCAGTGTCCAGGTCGCCAGACAGCGAGAGATTGATGGGTTCGGCAGGCGGGGTGCTGGTGCAGTCCAATGCCGCGCGCAGACCGCGAGCAACGGCGACCGGATCGTGGCCGTGAGCATGCAGGTGCACCCACCAGATATCCGGACTCTGGGCCAGCAGGTGCTTATGGATGGCCGTCAGCATGATCCCCCGACCCTGCAGGACGTCACAGAAATGCTGTAGTTCACGCTCGGTGACGACAGTGTCCCCTATCATGAGCGCGCTGTGGTCTGCGTACCGGACGAAGGACACGTGCGTGCCCAGGGCGAGTGCAGGCTTGATCAGGATGCCTTGGGAAAAGACAGTGAGGTCGCGGCGCGGAAAGGCCGTGTGGTACATGAACCGCCTCATGTCACCGGGGCGACCAAGAGCCTTACCCACGTCCGCCCAGTCTGCCAGCTTGGTCATCACCGGTTCGACCAGATCGCGGCCTTTCGGCCCGAAGGACAGGGCGTGGGCCCTGGCTGGCACGCTGGTAAACGCCGGCGCAAGGGCTACCGCGGCCAGCACACCGCGCCGGGACGCGGTAAGTCGGGGGCTGGTGTCCTGCTGTCGCTCATCATTCATGCGCTACGCCTCCTCACGCGATGGAAGCACGGAAGAGCGCGTCGACCGCTGATCGGCACAGCCGCATCCCACCAGTTGGGCTACCGGGCGAACACCCCACCTCGCTCGTAAGCAGGGACCGTGGGCGGCCGGTCTGTGCTGGACAGCAGGGAAGTAACAGCAACCACACCGACCACGGCCGATCGACGCAAACCGCTGGCGACCTCGTGACCAGCGTGCTTGGCCTCAGCGACCGTCGCGCCTGTAGTTCGCATCGAGAAGGTAGGTCGTGATCGCGAAATGAGGCGTGGCCGTACGGGTCCGTGGAATCGATCCACTGCCGAGCGAACCCGTCGTGCCGGCTCACAGCATGATGTGCGTCCCCGAGTGGGGTGAGCCATAGATCACCCCACGGCAGGCAAGGCCGGCCCGTACCCCTCGCGTGTCCGATCGGGCAGCAAGCGGCGCAGCGCTCTCAGCGCTTGAAGGAGCCCTTGGTCTGTTCCTTCGTGCCCCGCATCTTGCCTCGTGCTTCGAGAGCGGCGCCTTTCGCCGCGAGGGTTTCCTTGTGCATGGCGTGGGCCGCCGTCCGCACGGCCTTTCCGACGATCTGTTCGGCCTTTGCCTTGGCCCGTTCTCCGGCGCTCATCTCGGTACCTCCGTGGGTCTCACTGGCCGTGTGCCCCTTGAGGCAATGGGTGAAGCCACCCTTGTGGGCCGCGTTGTAAGGGGCGGCCGAGGTCCCCACGGGCCCGACGCGGAGTGGTTCCAGATCCGCTCTCACCCGGATGATCGCCTCGATGCCTTCATGGCGGCGGCACGTATCGCCGTGGACCGTCTGCTTCGAGCGAGAAGACGCAAGCTGCTGTTGGGCGAGGAAGCGAGGACGCCCTTAGGTTTCCTGGCGGTGGCGCGAACCCGCGTGGTGGACGAGGTGCCAGGGGCAGGGACGTCTGGCGCCACCTCGGCGAGGCCTGTTGCGCCGGAAGCGCCCTCTCCCCCTGCAGCGCAGTCCATCGAGACCGAGAACGGCCGGGCCGCCCCATCACTTTAGTCGACTTGAGCATCCACTGAAACCAGTTCTAGTTATAGTGGGCAATGGCCGCGGGCCGGCGGGTGGAGGGGTGGAGGGGCGATGGTGGAGGCGTTCGATCACGGCGGTGGTGTGCGGTCCGTGGCGGTTCCCATCCCGGACAACCCCCTCGGCCACACGCTCGTGTACGTCGTGGACACCGACCGCGGCCCGGTGCTGGTCGACACCGGGTGGGACGACCCGGACTCCTGGGACACGCTGGCCGCAGGCCTGCGCTCCTGCGGCACCTCGGCCGATGAGGTCCACGGGGTGGTGATCACCCATCACCACCCCGACCACCACGGCCTGTCGGACCGGGTGCGCGAGGCCTCGGGCGCGTGGGTGGCGATGCACGCCGCCGACACCGCGGTCGTACGGCGCACCCGGGAGGCCCGGCCCGAGCGCTGGTTCACCTACATGAGCGCCAAACTCGCCGCGGCCGGCGCCCCGGCGGAGCACCTGGCTCCGCTGCGCACCCCCCGTACCCTGCCCGGCCTCTCCCCCGCCCTGCCGGACCGGGAGATCGTCCCCGGTGACCTCCTCGACCTGCCCGGCCGCCGGCTGCGCGCGATCTGGACCCCGGGCCACACTCCCGGCCACGTCTGTCTGCACCTGGAGGAGGAGCACCCCGCCCGGCTCCCGGGCAACGGCCGCCTGTTCAGCGGAGACCACCTGCTCCCGCGGATCACCCCGCACATCGGTCTGTACGAGGATCCCGACGACGCGACCGTGACCGACCCGCTCGGCGACTACCTCGACTCCCTGGAGCGGATCGGCCGGCTCGCCCCCGCCGAGGTGCTCCCCGCGCACCAGCACGCCTTCACCGACGCCCCCGGCCGGGTACGGGAGCTGCTCGGCCACCACGAGGAGCGCCTGGCCGGCCTGCTCGCCCTGCTCGCCGAGCCGCTCACGCCCTGGCAGCTCGCCGAGCGCATGGAGTGGAACCGCCCCTGGGCCGAGATCCCGTACGGCTCCCGGAACATCGCGGTCTCGGAGGCCGAGTCCCATCTGCGCCGCCTGGTCGAGCAGGGCCGTGCGGAACCGGTGGCGGGGAGCGAGCCGGTGGCCTACCTCGCGGTGTGAGCGGTGGAAGGGGTGTGAGTGGTGGAAGCGGTGTACGGGGTGTGATCCCGTCGCGTCCGAGAGGGCCTGACTGTTGGACAGGCCTAGGGACCCCTTGCGCAGCTGGGAGTGGCCCCGCCGGGGGACGGGCGCCGGATCGAGGGCCTTCCGCCGGGTCGACGGCAGCCGGCTGATCGCCCCCGCACGCTGCACCTGCCCTTCGGCGGTGGCACCCCGGGGGTCAGTCCAGCCCGCGCTCCGCGGAGATGATCATCTCGGCGAGGTCGGCCAGCGTGGCGAGCTGGCGGGCGTTCATCTCCGGTGCGCGGGCGGCGAGTCGTACGAGGCCGCTCTCGCGCAGCCGCAGCAGCGGGTCCGCCTTGGCCTCCAGGGCCTGCAGCACCGGCCGCAACGCCTCGTGCAGCGCTTCCGGTTCGTCGGCGGTGAAGAACCCGGCGGGCAGGCCGAAGAAGCGGCGCAGCCGGTCGGTGTGCTGCAGGCCCGGCATGCCGCTCTTGCGCCACTCGCTCAGCCACTGCCGGCTGGTTCCGGCGATCCTCGCCAGCTCGTCCAGCGAGTACCGCTTGCCGTCGGGCCGGCGCCGGGTCTCGCGGATGAAGTCCAGCCGCTGGCGCACCCGTTCGGCCAGACAGGTCTCCGTGGCCCGGCCGCCGGCGAGCAGTTCGACGACGACGCCCACGGGGATGCCCGTGCGATGGGACAGGTCGGCCACGTCGAGGACTTCCGGCAGCCGGCCGGACCGGCCGGTCAACTCGCCGAGCTGGTCCAGGACAGCGGCCAGCGAGGCGTAGGCGTCACTCACCGAGGTCCCCCCTGGGCGTGTCGTCCGTTCGGCGGCTGGGCTGACGGCGAGGCTACCCGGTCGCTCGTTCGCCTACCAGACGTGACAATACTTCCTGCCCAATGTGGCAGCAATCGTTGACAGTTGAGGGCGGACCGGGTGAGGATCACGACACAGAGAGCAAGATTCACCCCGCCTGGGTGCTGTCCAGACCCGCCCCGGGTGCCGTCTATGGGGGAGCGGCATCCGGGGTGATCTCTGTCCCGCCTCTCCCGCGAAGGGTGACGCGCGATGCCGCAGCCCGTCCTTCTGCTCGGGGCCGGCCGGGCCGCGCACGGCGGCTACCCCCTGGCACGGATCGCCGCCGTACGCCCGGTGGTGCTGGTCGGCGCGTCGGCGCCCGGCTGGGCGCGGCCGTTCCTGTCCGGCCTTCTCGCCGCTGACCCCGCGCGGGAGGCGGAGACGGCCGAGACGGTGGCGCGGTACGCCGCCCGTCATCCGGTCGCCGGCGTCCTGACCTGGAGCAGGGCGCACCTGGCCGTGGCGGCGCGGGTCGCCGGGCGGCTGGGGCTGCCGGGTCTGCCGTACGAGACGGCCGCCGCCTGCGCCGATCCACCGGCGTTACGGGCGCTGCTGGTCCGGCACCGGGTGCTGCCGGCGGGGCCGGAGGACACGGAGGGGCCGCTGGTGTCGGCCGAGACGGTCGTCCTGGACGACGAGGTCCGCATCACCGCACTGACCCGTACGACCCCGCTGCGCCACTCGGTCCACGCTCATGACGGGCTGCTGCACAACCGGTTCCTCCGGCAGACCGTGGAACGCACGGTACGGGCGCTCGGGCTCACGCACACCGTCGCGCACGTGGGTGTGCGGCTGACCCGGCGGGGGCCGCGGGTCACCGGCGTCGCGCCGCATCTGCCGGGTGACCTGATTCCCTGGCTCGTGGAACGGGCGACGGGGGTGGATCTGGTGGGGGCGGCCCTGGCACTCGCGTGCGGGACGGTGCCGGACGTGACGCCCACCCGGCAGCGGGCGGCGGCGATCCGCTTCGCGGAGCCGGCGGGGTCGGGGCGGCGCGGGTACTGGGCGGTCGAGGGTGACGACGCGCATCAGTGCGAGCGGGCGCTTGAGGGGGTGGCCGGGGCCGCCGCCTAGTGCTGTGGCCGGAAAGGTCTGCCGGAAAGCTCGCGGCGTCCGGTGCTGGGGCACCTCCCACACCTTTCGGGCTGCGGGGGAGCATCGCAAGGCGGAGCATCGCCCGCGTACCGGATGTACTCGGGTGGTGCGACAACACGGCGAGGTGCCGTACCGGGCGTCGCGAGCCGGTGAACCTTTCCGGCCGCAGCACCAGCGGTGCCGCGGATCGTAGGGCCCTGTGCCCGATGAGCGGGCCGGCCCGCCGTTCGTCCCGAGCGCTCGCCGCGTCAAGTGCCCGCCGGTCCCGGGACGTTCCGCCGCCCACGGCGCAAGGGCGCGGCCGGCCGCCCGGCGGGCCGCCCGCCTCCGTCGGGACCGTGACCCCGGTCACCGCCGTCCTGTGCCCACAGCCACTCCTCAGGGCGCTCGGGGCTGCCGGTAAAGTGGCGGCGTCGTCATCACACCCGTACGGGGGGAAGCCGGTGCAATTCCGGCGCTGACCCGCAACCGTCAACCATCCCGAGGATGGTGAGCCGGACCGCCCCGGGCGGGACGTTGACCGGCTCGCGTACCCGGCGGTCCGCCGGGTACGGCACCGTCGAGGTTTACGGAGCCGAGCCGCCCGGGGGTCCCCGTGCGCTGCCGGTTCCCCGCAGGAGAGGCAGTCGCCGACCATGAACGTCCGCCGCAGTGCCGCGGCTCTCGCCGCCGTAGGCGTGCTGGCCGCCGCCGCGCCCGCCACGGCCGCCGGCCCGTCCCCGTCTCCCAAGGTCGCGATCCCGTCCGGGCTGTACGGCACGTCCGACCCGACGTACGACGGTGTGTGGCGCCAGTCGCTGACGCTGGTCGCCCAGCGGACCCTCGGCTACCGGCCGGCCGCGAAGGCCGTGGACTGGCTCGCGGGCCAGCAGTGTGCCGACGGCGCCTTCGCCGCCTTCCGCGCCGCTCCCGCGAAGGCCTGCGACAGCAAGGTCACGGTGGACACCAACAGCACGGCCGGCGCCGCGCAGGCCCTGAAGGCGGCCGGCGGGCACGACGCCGCCGTCGGCAAGGCGGTGGCCTGGCTGAAGTCCGTGCAGAACAAGGACGGTGGCTGGGGCTACTACCCGGGCGGGGCCAGCGACACCAACTCCACCTCCGTCGTCATCGGCGCACTGGCCGCCGCCGGCACCGACCCGGCGGACGTGCGCACGTCCGGCAAGTCCCCCTACGACCTGCTGGCCGCCATGTCCCTGTCCTGCGACCGGGACGGCGGCGCCCTCGCCTTCCAGCCGGACAAGAAGGGCGAGAAGGCCGCCAACGCGGACGCCTCGGCGGCCGGTGTGCTCGGCGCGCTCGGCAAGGGGTTCGTCGCCCAGGCCGGCAAGGCGCCCGCGCACGCCGCCTGCACCGACGCCGCCCACCCCGCTCCCGCGCAGATCGCGGACAACGCCGGCGCGTACCTGGCGGCGACCGTCGCCAAGTCCGGCCATCTGCAGTCCACGCTGCCCGGCGCCAAGGACCAGCCGGACTTCGGCAACACGGCGGACACGGTCGTCGCGCTCGCCGCGGACGGCCGCACCGAGCAGGCGAAGGCGTCGTACGCCTGGCTGGAGAAGAACGCCTCCCAGTGGGCCGTGCAGAGCGGTCCGGCGGCGTACGCCCAGCTGATCCTCGCCGCGCACGCGGTCGGCGCGCAGCCGGGTGACTTCGGCGGCACGAGCCTGGTCCGCTCGCTGAACGAGCTGGGCCCGGCCCCGAGCATGGACTCCTCCGCACAGGCGACCAAGAAGTCCGAGGACTCCGGGAAGTCCGGCTCGGGTCTCGGTGTGTGGTGGTTCGTCGGTGTCTGCCTCGTCGCCGGCATCGGCGTCGGCTTCCTGCTCAGCGGCCGCAAGAAGCGCCAGCCGTGACGGCGGTCCGCCGCGCCGCGAGTCTGCTGTGCGCCACGCTGGTCGTGCTGGCCGGGGCCGGACAGGCGCACGCCACCGGCTACCGCTACTGGTCCTTCTGGGAGCGGACGGGCGGGCACTGGACGTACGCCACGCAGGGCCCGTCGACGGCCCGCCCCGACGACGGCGCCGTGGAGGGCTTCCGTTTCGCGGTGAGCGCGGACTCGGCGGACGCGAACCGGCCGCGCGGCGCGGCGGACTTCGGCACCATCTGCGCGGGGACGCCCGCCCGGTCCGGTACGAAGCGGGTGGCCCTGGTCCTCGACTTCGGCACCCCGGCGGACGCGCCGTCCGGCGAGACACCACCGGCGCGCCGCACGGCCTGCGCGCGGGTGTCCGCCGACGCGACGAGCGCGGAGGCGCTGGCCGCGGTCGCCCCACCCCTGCGCTACGACACCAACGCGCTGCTGTGCGCGATCGCCGGGTACCCGAAGAAGGGGTGCGGTGAGCAGGTGTCGGCGTCGTCGGGCGGGAAGTCGCTGGAAAAGAGCGGTGGTTCGGACGACGGCGGTTCGGACGACGGCCCCTCGCTGGGTCTGCCCATCGGCGCGGGAGCGGTCGCAGCGCTGGCGGGCGCGGCGGCGTGGCAGGCACGGCGGCGACGCGATGGCTCCGCCTGACCGCGGTCCGGCGGGAGCCGACCGCGCGGTGCCCCTCGCCCCCGGGGAGCCGCGGTACCGCCGCGCGGCGCGGCGCCCCACCCCCGCCCGCACACCGCACCGGACCGTCGTTCACCCCGGTGCCTGGTGGCTGTGGTCGCTTTCCCTCGGTACCGCCGCCACCCGCACCACCAACCCCCTCCTCCTCGCCCTCCTCATATCCGCCTCCGCCTACGTCGTGGCCACGCACCGCGGTGCCACCCCCGCCTCCCACGCCTACACCGCCTTCGCCCGGCTCGCCCTCGCCGTCCTCCTCGTCCGCCTTCTCTTCGCCGTGGCGCTCGGCTCCCCGATCCCCGGCACCCACGTCCTCCTCACCCTCCCCGAAGTCCCGCTCCCGCACTGGGCGCAGGGCATCCGCCTGGGCGGAAAGGTCACCGCCGAGGCGCTCGTCTTCGCCGCCTACGACGGACTGAAGCTGGCCACCCTCCTGATCTGCGTCGGCGCGGCGAACGCGCTCGCCGGCCCCACCCGGCTGCTGAAGTCCCTGCCCGGCGCGCTGTACGAGACCGGTGTCGCGGTGGTCGTCGCCCTCACCTTCGCCCCGCACCTCATCGCCGACGTCCAGCGCCTGCGCGCCGCCCGCCGCCTGCGGGGCCGGCCGGACCGGGGCCTGCGCGGCCTGCTGCAGGTCGCACTGCCGGTGCTGGAAGGCGCGCTGGAACGCTCCGTGGCCCTGGCCGCCGCGATGGAGGCCCGCGGCTACGGCCGCACCGCCGAGGTCCCCGCCCGCGTCCGCCGGACGACGGCCGCGCTCACCCTGGGCGGCCTGCTCGGCGTGTGTGCCGGCACCTACGGGCTGCTCACCGCGGAGGGCGGCACGTACGGCGTCCCGCTGCTGCTCGCCGGTGTCGTCGCCGCGCTCGCGGGGCTACGGCTCGGCGGCCGGCGTTCGCTGCGCACGCGGTACCGGCCGGACCCGTGGGACGCGCGGGCCTGGCTGGTCGCCGGTTCCGGCGCCGCCGTGGCCGCGCTGCTGACGCTCGCCTCGGCCCGCGACCCGGAGGCCCTGCATCCCGGTGTCGTCCCGCTCGTCACCCCGGCCCTCCCCCTGTGGCCGGCCGCGGCCGTCCTGCTCGCGCTCGTCCCCGCGTTCGCCGTACCCCCCGTCTCCGCCTCCGCCCCCGAGGAGCCGTCGTGATCCGCTTCGAGGATGTCAGCGTGACGTACGACGGGGCCGCGGAGCCCACCGTCCGGGGTGTCGGCTTCGAGGTCCCGGACGGCGAACTGGTGCTGCTCGCCGGCCCGTCGGGGGTGGGCAAGTCGACCGTGCTCGGCGCGGTGAGCGGGCTGGTGCCGCACTTCACCGGCGGCACCCTGAGCGGCCGTGTCACGGTGGCCGGCCGGGACACCCGTACCCACAAGCCGCGCGAACTCGCCGATGTCGTGGGCACGGTGGGGCAGGACCCGCTCGCCCACTTCGTGACCGACACGGTGGAGGACGAACTCGCCTACGGCATGGAGTCGTTGGGGCTCGACCCGCAGGTGATGCGGCGCCGGGTGGAGGAGACCCTCGATCTGCTGGGCCTCGCCGGACTGCGGGGTCGTCCCATCGCGACCCTCTCCGGCGGGCAGCGGCAGCGGGTGGCGATCGGCTCGGTCCTCACCCCGCACCCGCAGGTGCTGGTCCTGGACGAGCCGACCTCGGCGCTGGACCCGGCCGCGGCGGAGGAGGTCCTGGCGGTGCTCCAGCGCCTGGTGCACGACCTGGGCACGACGGTCCTGATGGCCGAGCACCGGCTGGAGCGCGTGATCCAGTACGCCGACCGGGTCGTCCTGCTGCCCGGCCCCGGCGAAGCGCCCGTCGTCGGCACCCCGGCCGAGGTGATGACCGTCTCCCCCGTTTTCCCGCCGGTGGTCGACCTGGGTCGCCTGGCGGGCTGGTCCCCGCTCCCCCTGACCGTGCGCGAGGCCCGCCGCAGAGCCGGTGACCTGCGAGAACGCCTGATCGCCTCCGCTGGGGGCGGTTCTGTCGCGTCGGGGCCGGACGCGCCCCGCGGCGCAGCCGCCTGTCGCTACGGCTCCGCGCCCGTGGCGGACGCCGCCCCCACCGCCGTGGCCGCGGGCCGCCGGCGCCTCTTCGGCCGCCGCCCCGCGCCCGCCCCACCGACGCCGCACCCGCACATCGCCGAGGTCCACTCCCTCTCCGTCCGCCGCGACCGCATCGACGCCCTGCGGCAGGTGGACCTGACGGTCACCCCGGGCGAGACCATCGCCCTCATGGGCCGCAACGGCGCCGGAAAGTCCACCCTTCTCGGCTCGCTCGTCGGCCTGGTGGCGCCGACGGCCGGATCCGTCACCGTCGGCGGGGCCACCCCCCACCGCACCACCCCCCGCGACCTCGTCCGCCGCGTGGGCCTCGTCCCGCAGGAACCCCGCGATCTGCTGTACGCGGACACGGTGGCCGACGAGTGCGCGGCGGCCGACCGGGACGCGGAAGCCCCGCCCGGCACCTGCCGGACCCTGGTGTCCGGGCTGCTGCCGGGGATCACGGACGACACCCACCCCCGCGACCTGTCCGAGGGCCAGTGCCTCGCGCTCGCCCTGGCGGTCGTCCTGACCGCCCAGCCGCCCCTGCTGCTGCTCGACGAGCCGACGCGCGGTCTGGACTACGCGGCCAAGGCCCGCCTGGTGACGGTGCTGCGCGGGCTCGCGGCCGAGGGGCACGCGATCGTGCTGGCCACGCATGACGTGGAGCTGGCGGCCGAGATCGCCCACCGGGTGGTGCTGCTCGCCGAGGGCGAGGTGATCGCCGACGGGCCGACGGCGCAGATCGTCGTCTCCTCGCCGTCCTTCGCGCCGCAGGTGACGAAGATCCTCGCCCCGCAGCAGTGGCTCACCGTGGCCCAGGTACGGGAGGCCCTCGGATGAGTGGCGCACGGCTGCACGCCGTCCGTCTCGGCTCCCGCTCGCTCGCCGCGCTGGCGCTGGTGAGCGCGGTCGGTGTGGTCGCCTTCTGCTGGCCCTTCCTCGCTCCGCCCGGCTCGGGCCTGAGCGCCCACGCCGAGGACGCGCCCTGGCTCTTCGCGGGTCTGCTGGTGCTGCTGGTCGCGGTCGTGGCGGCGACGATCTCCGAGTCGGATCTCGGTCCGAAGGCCGTGGCCATGCTGGGCGTGCTGGCCGCGACCGGGGCCGCGCTGCGGCCGGTCGGCGCGGGTACGGCCGGGATCGAGCCGATGTTCTTCCTGATGGTGCTCAGCGGGCGGGTGCTGGGCCCCGGCTTCGGCTTCACGCTGGGCTCGGTGACGATGTTCGCGTCCGCGCTGCTCACGGGCGGGGTCGGGCCGTGGCTGCCGTTCCAGATGCTGTCGATGGGCTGGTTCACCATGGGCGCGGGGCTGCTGCCGGGGCCGGTGCGGCTGCGGGGGCGCGGTGAACTGCTGCTGCTGGCCGGTTACGGCTTCCTCGCCGCCTTCGCCTACGGCACGGTCATGAATCTGGCGGGCTGGCCGTTCATGGGCGCCTCCGCCTCGGGCATCTCCTTCGACGCCCATGCCTCCGTCCCGGCCAACCTGGCCCGTTTCGTCGCCTACTGCCTGGCCACCTCCCTCGGCTGGGACCTGGGCCGGGCCGTCTGCACGGTGGCGCTGACCCTCGCGCTCGGCCCGGCCGTGCTGCGCGCGCTGCGCCGGGCCACCCGGCGGGCCGCGTTCGAGACCGCGGTCACATTCGACGAACGCGGTGGGTGAGGGGTCGTGTCCGCGGGGTGAGGGAGCCGGTGAAGCACCCCACATGACGCACGTCACCTACGATACAGGGCCGTAGTGCCAAATGTCCGATACGTCCCTTCGTGCACCCCTTCCGACCTGGGCTTTGAGAGCCACGCCACAGGGCCGACGATTGCCGCGGATCCGGCCACAACTAGTAAAAGGGGTCATTGCGGACCGGCTGCGCGGCTGCTTGTCTGGATGACGTCGCCAGGCGCCACGAGCCCTCAGGGCCGCGGCGCCGACGCATGCGGCCACAGCACGTGGTCCCTCCCATGCGGGCGATCCCCTGTCCCCGACGCAAGAGGTTCTCCGTGTCCGTCTCCTTCATCCGCCGCATCGCTTCCCCGAAGAAGGCCCTCACCGCCGCCGCCGTGGCCGCCGCCACCGCCGGTATGGCGCTGTCCGCGGCGCCCGCCCAGGCCGCCCCGGCCGCGGCCTCCTCCGCCCAGGCGATCGCGCACAAGATGATCCCGGACGCCGCGCAGTTCAACGCGTTCAGCAAGATCGTCGAGCGGGAGAGCGGCTGGAACCCGGCCGCCACCAACAGCTCCTCCGGCGCCTACGGCCTGGTCCAGGCCCTGCCGGGGTCGAAGATGGCCTCCGCCGGTGCCGACTGGAAGACCAACCCGGCCACCCAGATCAAGTGGGGCCTGGACTACATGAACTCCCGCTACGGCAGCCCGGCCAAGGCCTGGAGCTTCTGGCAGGCCAACGGCTGGTACTGAGCCGACACCCAAAGCCCCTGACGGCGGCGGCCCGATCCCGGGCCGCCGCCTTCGGCGTTCCCGCACCCGCGCATGGTCAACTGGAGCGGTGAGCGCAGCGGAGGAGGCATCGGCGGCCGGGAGGCGCGATCCCGAGGTGCGGGGGCTGCGGCTGGTGGTCGTGCTGCTGGTCCTGACCGTGGTGAGCGGTCTCATCGACGCCGTCAGCTATCTGGGCCTGGGCCGGGTCTTCACCGCGAACATGACCGGCAACGTGGTCGTCCTGGGCTTCGCCGCGGCCGGCGCGCCCGGCTTCTCCGTCCCGCACACGGCCACCTCGCTGGCCTGCTTCCTGCTCGGCGCGGCGGCGGGCGGCCGGGTGGCGGCCCATGTCGCGGCCGGCTCCCGGCGCCGGTGGACCCGGCTGACGCTGGCCGCGGAGGCGGTCCTGGTCGGCGCCTCGGCCGCGGTGGCCTTCGCCTGGCCGCACACCACCGGCACCCGGTACGCCCTGATCGCCCTGACGGCGTTCGCGATGGGCCTGCGCAACGCCACCGTCCGCAAGCTGGGCGTCGCCGACCTCACCACGACCACCGTGCTGACCATGACCCTGACCGGCCTGGCCGCCGAGTCCCGCCTGGGCGACGCCACCAGCCGGCGCTCGCCGCGCCGCGCGGCCGCGGTGATCGCCATGCTCGCCGGCGCCTGCCTGGGCGCCTGGCTGGTCCTCCACCGCGGTCTCGGCATCCCGTTGCTGATCGCGGCGGCGGCGTCGGGCGTGCTGGCGGTGGCGGCATCCGGCCGGGAGTGAGCCGCGGGGGCCCGGACCTCGGGGGAGGCGGGAACGGGGCGTCGGGACAGGGGTGCTCCCGCCTCCCTCGGGGTGGGCCGACCGCCCTGGTCAGCCGGTGGTCACCCGGAGCTCCTTGACGCCGTTGATCCAGGCCGAGCGCAGCCGGCGGGGCGGTTCGGCGAGCCGCAGGTCCGGCATCGCGCGGGCGATCGCGGTGAAGATCAGGTCGATCTCCAGGATGGCGAGCGACTTGCCGAGGCAGTAGTGCGGGCCGCCCCCGCCGAAGCCCAGGTGGGGGTTGGGGTCGCGGGTGATGTCGAAGGCGTCGGGGTCGGTGAAGACCTCGGGGTCGTGGTTGGCGGAGGCGTAGAAGAGGCCGACGCGATCGCCCTTCCTGATCCGGACCCCGCCCAGGTCGGTGTCCTGGGTGGCCGTCCGCTGGAAGGCGTTGACCGGAGTGGCCCAGCGCACGATCTCCTCGGCCGTCGTCCCGGGCCGCTCCCGCCGGAACAGCTCCCACTGGGCGGGGTGGGTCAGGAAGGCGTGCATCCCGTGTGTGATGGCGTTCCGGGTGGTCTCGTTCCCGGCCACCGCCAGCATCAGCACGAAGAACCCGAACTCGTCGGAGTTGAGGTTGCCCTCGTCCTCCGCCGCGACGAGGGTCGTGACGATGTCGCGCGCCGGGCACTGCTTGCGCTCGGCGGCCATGTTCATCGCGTAGGCGATGATCTCGGCGGCCGACTGCGCGCCGACCTCCTCGGTGATGGCGTACTCGGGGTCGTCGTAGGCGATCATCCTGTTGGACCAGTCGAAGATCTTGGACCGGTCCTCCTGGGGGACGCCGATCAGCTCGGCGATGGCCTGCAGGGGCAGTTCGCAGGCGACCTCGGTGACGAAGTCGAAGGGGCCCGAGCGGGCGCGGGCACCCGCCACGATCGCCTCCGAGCGCGCCCGGAGCCGATCCTCCAGGGCCCGGATGGAGCGTGGCGTGAACCCGCGCTGCACTATCTGCCTCACCCGCGTATGTTCCGGGGGATCCATGTTGAGCAGGATCAGCCGCTGGGCGTCGATCGCGTCGCGCTGGATGTGCTCGTTGAAGCGGATGATCGCCGTGTTGAGGGTGGAGGAGAAGAGTTCCGGGTGCGTGGAGACGTACCTGACGTCGGCGTGCCGGGTCACGGCCCAGTAGCCGGCGTCGGCGAAGCCCGCGAGGCCGTCCGGCTGCGGGATCCAGCGGACCGGCTCGGCGCGGCGCAGCTCGGCGAACTCCGGCAGGGGCACGCGGTGGTGCAGCAGGTCGGGGTCGGTGAAGTCGAACCCGTCGGGCAGCGCTGGACAGGGCATCGGTGACTCCCAGCCATCTGACGGTCCATCAGCGATTGTCGTGAACGTAGTAACGGGTTCTAGAAGTGGCAAGGGGTACGGCACCGCCAATCCGTGCGGAGTTCGTGCAGATCGCGGCTTCCGCGCCTGCAAGACCCTTGCGGTGACGGACATCACGTCAGCAGACTGCACACAGAACTAGAACGCGTACTAGTTCTGGAGGAGAGCCCTCTCGGAGAGGACCCGCACCCATGGCCGCCGAACCCGTGATCGTCGAAGCCGTCCGCACCCCGATCGGCAAGCGCGGCGGCGCGCTCGCCAATCTGCATCCCGCCTATCTCCTGGGCGAGACCTACCGAGAACTCCTCGGCCGCACCGGCATCCCCGCCGACGCGGTCGAGCAGATCGTCGGCGGCACGGTCACCCACGCCGGCGAGCAGTCCATGAACCCCGCGCGCACGGCCTGGCTGACCATGGGGCTGCCGTACGAGACGGCCGCCACGACCGTCGACTGCCAGTGCGGCTCCTCGCAGCAGGCCTCGCACATGGTGGCCAACATGGTCGCGGCGGGCGTGATCGACGTCGGGATCAGCTGTGGTGTCGAGGCGATGTCCCGGGTGCCGCTGGGCTCCGGCTCCAAGCACGGCCCGGGCAAGCCCTTTCCCGACGAGTGGAACGTCGACCTCCCCAACCAGTTCGAGGCGGCCGAACGGATCGCCCGGCACCGGGGACTGACCCGCGAGGACGTCGACGGCCTCGGTCTGCGGTCGCAGGAGCGGGCCGCGACCGCCTGGGCCGAGGAGCGCTTCAAACGCGAGACGTTCGCGGTCCAGGTCCCGACCACCGAGGAGGAGCAGCACGCCGGGCAGGGCATGTGGCGGCTGGTCGACAAGGACGAGGGCCTGCGCGACACGTCGGCACAGGCGCTGGCCGGGCTCAAGCCGGTGATGCCGAGGGCGGTCCACACGGCGGGCAACTCCTCGCAGATCTCCGACGGCGCGGCGGCGATCATGTGGGCGTCGAAGCGGATGGCGCGCGCCCTGAAGCTGCGGCCGAGGGCCCGGATCGTGGCGCAGGCGCTGGTGGGCGCCGACCCGCACTTCCATCTGGACGGGCCGATCGACGCCACGCGCGCGGTGCTGGGCAAGGCGGGGATGTCCCTGAAGGACATCGACCTGGTCGAGATCAACGAGGCCTTCGCGTCCGTGGTGCTGAGCTGGGCCCGGGTCTTCGAACAGGACCTGGACAAGGTCAACGTCAACGGCGGCGCGATCGCGCTGGGCCACCCGGTGGGAGCGACCGGGGCCCGCCTGATCACCACCGCCCTGCACGAGCTGGAGCGCGCGGACAAGGAGTTCGCACTCGTCACCATGTGCGCGGGCGGCGGCCTGGCGACCGGGACGATCATCCAGCGGCTGTGACCACGGGGTGCGGCCGGGCGACGGGCAGGGCCTCCACCCTGCCCGGGAAGGTCTCCAGGGCGGCCGGGCGCCGGTAGCCGGCCGCCCGGTGCGGTGCGGTGCGGACGCCCGGTTGCCCGCCCGGAGCGCGAGAAGGATCACAGCGGGGCACCGGAATGCCTCGCCAGGAGGGGGCAGACGTACCTGCGTACACGCCATTTAGCTGCACTGTGCAGCTACTCGCGTACGCGACGTAAGGGGCCGAACGCCGCCTATGGTCGCTTTTCGGCCCGTTTTCCGGCAGCGCCGCCGCACGGACCGCGCCCCTGTCCCCGTCGAAAGGTAGGCGAGCCCCATTTTGGCGACCGCCACAGCCGTCTCCCCGTCCCTGAAGACCCGCCGCGCCACCCAGGCCCGCGACGTCACCGTCACCGACCCCGCGCTCGTCAAGCGGGCCGTGAAGGCCGCCGCGCTCGGCAACGCCATGGAGTGGTTCGACTTCGGCGTCTACAGCTACATCGCCGTCACGCTGGGCAAGGTCTTCTTCCCCTCCGGCAACCCCACCGCGCAGCTGCTGTCGACGTTCGGCGCCTTCGCGGCGGCCTTCCTGGTCCGGCCGCTCGGCGGCATGGTCTTCGGCCCGCTGGGCGACCGCGTGGGCCGGCAGAAGGTCCTCGCCGTCACGATGATCATGATGGCGGTGGGCACGTTCGCGATCGGTCTGATCCCGTCGTACACGTCCATCGGCGTGGGTGCCCCGCTGCTGCTCCTGGCCGCCCGGCTGGTGCAGGGCTTCTCCACGGGCGGTGAGTACGCGGGCGCCTCGACCTTCATCGCGGAGTACGCCCCGGACAAGAAGCGCGGCTTCTTCGGCAGCTGGCTGGAGTTCGGCACGCTGGCCGGCTACATCGGCGGCGCGGGTCTGGTCACCGTGATGACCGCCCTGCTGTCCTCCGAGGACCTGCTCTCCTGGGGCTGGCGGATCCCGTTCCTGATCGCCGGTCCGATGGGCCTCATCGGCCTGTACCTGCGGATGCGGCTGGAGGAGACCCCGGCGTTCGCGGCGGAGGTGGAGAAGGCGGAGGCCGCCCGGCCGAAGGTACCGCTGCGCGAGATGGTGGCGGGCCAGTGGAAGGCGCTGCTGCTGTGCATGGGTCTGGTGCTGGTCTTCAACGTCACCGACTACATGCTGCTGTCGTACATGCCGAGCTACCTCACCAGTGAGCTGAAGTACGACGAGACGCACGGCCTGCTGGTCGTGCTGGGCGTGATGGCGCTGATGATGATCGTCCAGCCCTTCGCGGGCGCGCTGACCGACCGTGTCGGCCGCCGCCCGGTGATCGCGGCGGGCTGCGCGGGCTTCCTGTTCCTGTCGATCCCGGCCCTGCTCCTGATCCGCCAGGGCAGCCTGCTCGCCGTCGCCCTGGGCATGGGCGCGCTGGGGCTGCTGCTGGTCTGCTTCACGGCGGCCATGCCGGCCGCGCTGCCCGCCCTCTTTCCGACGCGGGTGCGCTACGGGTCCCTGTCCATCGGGTTCAACGTGTCCGTGTCCCTGTTCGGCGGGACGACTCCGCTCGTCGTGACCGCGCTGATCGGGGCGACGGGGAACATGATGATGCCCGCGTACTACATGATGGCCGCCGCTGTCGTGGGCGGTTTCGCGGTGTGGCGCATGTCCGAGTGCGCCGGGCGGCCGCTTCCCGGGTCCGCGCCGTCGGTGGAGGGCCGCCAGGCGCCGTAGAGGCGTCTCGCCGGGGCCGGAACCGATCACCCGGGCCGCACGTCTGTTGCCCTGTGAAACACGCGCGCGTACGCATCCTCACCCTCGTCCTCGCCCTCCTGGGCATCCAGCTGAGCTGGTTCATCGCCCCGGCCTACGCCTGTGGCTGCGGGGCGATGGTGCCGGACCCCTCGGCGCGGATATCCGTCGCCGAGGAGCAGTCGGTACTGCGCTGGGACGGCCGCCAGGAGCAGATCGTGATGCGGCTGACGGTGAACGGCGACGCGCATCACGCCGCCTGGATCATGCCCGTCCCGCACCGGGCCGCCGTCCGCCTCGGTGATCCCGCCCTCTTCGACCAGCTGGCCCACGCCATCCAGCCGGTCCACCGCACCCGGTACCACTTCTGGCCGGAGAACGGTGAGTGGCCCTTCGACGACTCCGACACCGCCGCCGACGCCGCCGCACCGCCCGCCGCCGGCGCCGTCGGCGTGGTCGACCGGCAGCGGCTCGGCCCCTTCGACGTGGCCCGGCTGACCGCCACCGACCCGGCCGCCCTCGGCGACTGGCTGCACGCCCACGGCTTCTCGCTGCCCGCCCGGCTGAAGACGGCCCTGCAGCCGTACGTCGACCGGCACTGGGAGTACGTGGCCGTGCGGCTCGCCCCGGACACGGCCGGCACCGCGCTGCACGGCGCGCTGGACCCGATCCACCTGACCTTCGCCGCGAACGCCCCGGTGTACCCGATGCGGCTGTCCCGCCTGGCGAGCCTCCCGCAGTCCCTCGGCCTGTACGTCCTCGCCGCGCACCGCATGCGGACGCGCTCGACGATCGGCGGGCTGGAGCCCGAGGTGGTCTTCGCCGGCCGCCTGCGCACACACGACAGCAGCAGCCTGGGCAAGCTGACCGCCGGGACGCCGTACCTCACCGCGCTCACCCAGCGGTTCCCCGACCCCACCCGCATCTCCGGCGACCACGAGCTGCGCCGCGCCGCCGCCGACACCCCGGTCCAGCAGGTGGTGTACGAGGACGAGCTGCGCGAGGTCGCCGGGATCCCGCTCTGGCTGCTCACGGTCGGCGGCTTTCTCCTCCTGGCCGGCACCGCCGTCGCCCTGATCGTCGTACGGCGCTCGCGGCGGCCGGTGATTCCGCCGCCGCCCGTGCAGCCTCCGCCGCCGATCGCCCCGTCGGCGCCCCTCGGCTGAGACGATGCGGGGGGAAGGGCAGACACTCGGGAAAGGCAGCAGGAGCATGAGCGACTCCCAGCTCTGGGACGACGTCGACGCGTACTTCACCGGTCACCTGGCACCCGACGACGAGGCGCTCCGGGCGGCCCTGCGGGAGAACGAGGCCGCCGGACTGCCGCACATCGCCGTCACGGCGGCACAGGGCAAGTTCCTCCAGCTGCTCGCCGAGGTGCAGGGCGCGCGGCACATCCTGGAGATCGGCACACTCGGCGGCTACAGCACCATCTGGATGGCCCGCGCCCTGCCCGAGGACGGCAGACTCATCTCGCTGGAGTACAACGCCCGGCACGCCGAGGTGGCCACCCGGAACATCGCCCGGGCCGGTCTGGACCGGATCGCGGAGGTGCGGGTGGGCCCGGCCCTGGAGTCGCTGCCCAAGCTCGCGGACGAGAACCCGGCCCCCTTCGACCTGGTGTTCATCGACGCCGACAAGGCCAACAACGCCCACTACGTGGAGTGGGCGCTGCGACTGACCCGCACCGGCAGCCTGATCGTCCTGGACAACGTGGTGCGCGGCGGCCGGGTCCTCGACGCGGGCAGCGCCGAGCCCGACATCGTGGGCACCCGGGCCGCGATCGAGCTGATCGCCTCGCATCCGCGGCTGAGCGGCACGGCGATCCAGACGGTCGGCAGCAAGGGCTACGACGGGTTCGCGGTGGCCCGGGTACTGGACTGAGCGCCGCCCGGTGCGATCCGGCGCGGCGGCTCAGACCTCGTGGTAGAAGCCGACGTTGACGCTGCGCGGCGCGGTGCGGTCCTGGACGACGACCTCGCCGGACCCGCCGCGCGGCAGCCGTACGGTCGTGCCGTAGCCGACGGTCTGCGCGTACTCCCCGACCACCAGCCGCACTTCGGCGGAGGGCTCCGCCTGGGAACCGCGCAGCCAGGTCAACTGCCAGCCGCCGTCCGGGCCGCACAGGAACTCCAGGTGCGCCCGGGAGACGAACAGCCAGTCCTCGGGGGTGACCAGCCGGCACACGGACGCGTCCCTGCCGATCCGGAGCACCGCGCCCGGCTCGCTCGGCGCGTCGGCCATCGTCATGCCGGCCGTGGCGCCCGCGTCGGCCCCGGAGACGGTGGCCATGGTGAGTTCGAGCACGTGCGTTCCCCCTGTGACGTCCCTGCACGGCGGCCGGATTGTCGTGCCGCCGCCGCATGATAGAACGCTCCGCGGGGCCGCGTCCGGCACAATGGGCTCATGACCGAACGAAAGCCACCGGGCGTGCCGTTCGAGACCTGGGTCGACAAACAGATCCGCGACGCGCAGGGGCGCGGTGAGTTCGAGCGACTGCCGGGCGCGGGCGAGCCACTGCCCACCGGAGTCGACTCCACCTACGACGAACTGTGGTGGATCAAGCGGAAGATGGCGCGCGAGGGCCTGTCGATGCTGCCTCCCGCCCTCGCCCTGCGCAAGGAGGCCGAGGACGCGCTCGCGGCGGCCTACGCGGCGCCCTCGGAGCGGATCGCCCGGAAGCTGATCGAGGACGTCAACGTCAAGATCAAGGACATGATGTTCAAGCCGCCGCCCGGCCCCCCGCTGGGGAAGAAGCCGTACGACGTCGAGGAGGTCGTACGCGAGTGGCGGCGGCTCAGGGCCGCCGCCGAGGGCGGGGTGCCGGGGTCGTCACAGGTGTAGCAGGCGCCCGGCCAGTTCCCGGTAGTCGCGCAGGGCCAGCCTGAGCTGCTCGGTGTCGGTCTCGGAGCCCGGGCCGCGGTCCTCGGAGGCCTCCCAGGAGCGGCGCAGCGTACGCCGCCGCCGGTCCACGGCGTCGCCGAAGCGGGCCACGATCTCCTCCAGCGCCCGATCGGCCTCCTCGACCGCGCCCCGGGGCTCGTCCACGAACCCGGCGGCCAGCTGCCGCATCCGCCGCTCCCACCGATCGGTCTCGTCGTGCGGCAGGAGGGGGGCACCGGCACCGGAGGGTGCGGGAGCCGTCTCACCGACGCCGCCGGAGCGGCCACCGGGTGCCGGTGCGGTCGGCCAGGTGTCCGGCGCCGGGGACTCGGCCGAGGACGCCTCGCGTGCGCCCCTCTCGTCAGGGGAGGGAACGCCCAGCCCGTCGTCCGGCATGGGGCTCTCGCCGGGCAGCCCGTCGTCGCGCCTCGCCGGACTCTGCCCGCGCATGCCGCTCTCCCCTCGCATCCGGCTCTCCGACACCGTGCCGCTCCCCCCTGTCATCCGCCCCTCCCCCGGCATCCCGCCGGCGCCGCCCGTCCCGGACGCCAGGTCCTCCGTACCGGGCCGCAGCCCCTCGGACCCGGTCTCGGCCCGGGTTCCGGAATCGGGCCCGGTCCACGGTGTCTCCTCGTCAGGCGTCCCGCGACCCCCGCTGCCGGCGCCCGCCGGGCCCGGCGGACGCGGGGGTGTGTCCTCGGGGGTGCGGTCGTCGGCCGTCAGGCCCTCTCGTCCGGGGCCGGTCGAGCCCGCACCGCGGGAGGGTGTCGGCGCCGGGGGCGGCGGCTCGCCGGGCAGCCGTTCCTCCGGCCGGGGTTCCCGCGCCGTGTGGCGCCCCGGTGCCGTGTCGTCCTCGGGGGTCCAGTCCTCGTCCGGTGGCGGAGTGAAGCGGCCGCCGGTACCGCTCGTCCTGTCCGACATGACGCTCAGCTCTCCTTCGGACGGCTTCTGTCGAGCACCCACGGGGCGTGTGAGCGGCTGCCGGCGGGGGTCGCGCGGTGGCGGCCCGTCTCCCGGTCGGGGTGGGTCAGGTCGTCGAAGAGTTCGCGGGCGCCGATGAGGGCCGTGCGCATCTCCTCGGTCCCGGCGCCCGACTCGGTCACCCCGTCGCTCGCCCCGGTGCGGGCCACCCGGTGCACCTGCCGGTAGCCGTCGACGTGGTCGGCGTGGTGCACGGACAGCGCGGCGAGCTGCTCCTCGTAGCGCCCGCCGTCCGGGTAGCCGCGCGCGACCGCGAGTTCCGCGAGCAGCCGGTCGGCCTCGGCCACCGCCTGCCGCGGCGCGTCGACGAAGTGTTCCTGTACGGCCGTCCAGCGGGCCGTGTACTGCTCGCGCCCGGCCGGATCCAGCGGCCGTTCCCGCAGGTCTCCGTGGCGTTCGACGCGCTCGGTCAGTTCCCGTTCGGCGGCCTTGGCGTCACCGTCGTGCAGGGCCACGGCCCGCTCGTACTCGGGCCCGAAGCGCCGCTTCAGGGCGGGACCGCCGCGCCGGTCGCGGCCGCGCAGGATCAGGGCGGCTGCCGCGCCGACGACCACGACCGCCACGATCACGATCAACACGATCATGCCAGTGGACATGGTTGCCTTCCGCTCGGGCCGGCCCCACTGGCCGGCTCCCCTTCCGGGTCACCCGGAAGGGGAGCCACAAACGGCGGTCAGTCGGCGAAGCGGCGCAGTCCGGTCACCGACCAGACCGTCGAGATCCGCCCGTCCACCACCTCCAGCAGGTCGATCCCGCTCTTCTGGAAGCCGTCCGCCAGGGTGACGTACCAGCAGCAGGCGACCCGGCCCAGAGTGGTGTCCACCAGCGGCGTCCCGTCCACGGCGTAGCGCAGTCCCGGCCGGTCCTCGCGGAAGGCGGAGACCAGCTGGACGATCCCGGCCGGGCCGTGCACCTCGTCGGTGACCGCGCCCCGCTCGGGGTCGTTGCCGAAGCGGATGCGGAAGCCGGGCGCCAGGAAGGCCTCCGGGTCGCTGAGGTCGCCGTTCCACAGGGCGGTCCAGCGGTCGAACAGGGCGATACCGGTCGCGGTGGTCAGCGTGCTGTGGGTGGAGTGGGAAGTCGTTGTCATGGGCCCAGCCTGTGCCCCGCCCGCGACACCCCCCTGTCGGTGATTGCCGTCACATCGCGGTCGCCGCGTCGAGCGGCACGACGTCGGAGCCGAGGGTGTCCAGGGCGGCGAGGTCCACGGCGCGGTCCGGGGCCCGCTCGTCGAGGGCCGTCGCCGCACGCACCCGGTCCAGGCGGAAGCCACGCGCCGCGTCCCGCAGCCGGCACCAGCCGGCCAGGTACCAGTGCTCCGTTCCGCCGAGGAAGCCGAGCGGTTCCACGTCCCGGGCGGTGATCCGGCCCGCCGCGTCGGCGTACTCCAGGCGCAGCACCCGGCCCGCCGTCAGCGCCTCCCGCAGCACGGCGGGCACCACGGGCCCGGCGGGCCGCTCGGGCCGGGCCGCCGGGACGAGCAGCCTTACCCGCCCGGTCAGTTCGGCCGCCGCCCGCCGCTCCCGCCGCGGCATCACGGCCAGCACCTTGTGCAGCGCGCTGCGGGCGTCGGCCGCGAAGGGCGTCGCGGCCAGCGCGTGCAGGCCTACGGCGAGGGCGGTCGCCTCGGCGGGGGTGATGGTCAGCGGCGGCAGCGTGCGCTCCGGGTCGAGGACGTACCCTCCGGTGCGGCCCGGCTCGGCGTGCAGGGGCACCCCGGACTGCTGCAGCGCGGCCAGGTCGCGCTCGATCGTGCGGACGCTGACCTCGAAGCGCCGGGCGAGCGCGCGGGCGCTGCGGGGGCGGGGAGCGGCGGCGCGCAGCTCCTCGACGAGGGCGTAGAGACGGTCGGTGCGGTTCACGGCAGACAGTCTGCGCAAAATCGCTCGGCGGCGCGGCGCCGGCCGCCGACAATGTCCGGCATGACGTGGACGATCGCCCCGGAACCGTACGACTCGCCGGTCGCGGCCGCGCTGTGGCGGGCGTACTACACGGAGGTCAGCGACCGCTGGTATCTGCTGCACGAGGGCCGCCGGACGGACCCGGAGGAGCTGGAGCGGGAGATCGCGGCCCTGCCCGGAACCGAACTCGCGCCGCCCACCGGGCAGTTGCTGGTGGGACGGTACGGCGGCGAGCCGGCCGGTTCGGCGGGCGTACGGCTGCTGGCGCCGGACACGGCGGAACTGACCCGGGTGTTCGTGTACGAGCAGTGGCGCGGCAGGGGCGGCGCCGCCCTCCTCGTCGGCGCCGCCGAGCGGGCCGCCCGGGCCCTCGGCGCCCGCCGGCTGGTCCTCGACACCCGCGGCGACCTGGTCGAGGCCCGCGCCCTGTACGCCCGCCTCGGCTACACGGAGACCGGACCGCACAACGACGACGCCTACGCCGAGCACTGGTTCCGCAAGGAGCTGGCGGTCAGCTGACCTTCGCGGCGTCCGCCTTGTGCGGGCGTTCGCGGTCGGTGCCGCACAGTTCACCGGTGAGTTCCCTGACGAGCTGTGTCAGGTCGGTCGAGCGGCCGGGCTGCCACCAGTCGCCGAGTAGTTCGGCGAGGGACTCCTCGCGCGCCTTGGCGAGGTGTTCGGCGACCTCGCGGCCGGACCGGGTCAGATACAGGTCCAGGCCCCGGCGTTCGGCGAGGTGCCGCTCCTCGACCTGGCGGGCGGCGGCGAGGACCGCCTCCAGCGGGACGGGGCTGCGCTCGGCGAGCACGCCCGGCTCCACGGAGCCGTACTTGCGGATGCGCAGCAGCATCCAGCTGGCGGCGGGCAGCAGGTCGTACCCGGCGCGTTCGCCGATCTTCTGGTAGACCTCGCGGCGGCCCTCGCGGGTGCCCAGCAGGGACAGGGCCCGGCAGCACTCGTCGTAGGAGGAGCGGGCGACCGGGTTGGGCGGGATGGTCTCGGAGACGTCCGGCGCGGTGACCGAGCCGCGCAGCCGGTCCTCCTTCAGGAACCAGGCCAGCAGGAAGCCGAGGACGGCGACGGGGGCGGCGTAGAGGAAGACGTCGGTGATGGCGGAGGCGTACGCGTGCAGGGCCGCCGGGCGCAGGGCGGGCGGCAGGGCGGCGATGCCGCGCGGGTCGGACTTGAGGGCGTTCGGGGAGACGCCGGGCGGCAGGCTCACGCCCCGGAGGGCGGCGGCGAGTTTGTCGCCGAGGCGGCCGGCGAAGACCGTGCCGAAGATGGCGACGCCGAACGAGGCGCCGATGGAGCGGAAGAAGGTCGCGCCGGAGGTGGCGACGCCGAGATCCTCGTACGACACCGCGTTCTGCACGATGAGGACGAGCACCTGCATGACCAGGCCGAGTCCGAGGCCGAAGACGAAGAAGTAGACGCTCATCCCGGCGGTGGAGCTGTGCTCGTCGAGCCGGTGCAGCAGGAGCAGGCCGATGGCGGTCACGGCGGTGCCGGTGAGCGGGAAGACCTTCCAGCGGCCGGTGCGGCTGACGATCTGCCCGGAGATCGTGGAGGACAGCAGCAGGCCGGCCACCATGGGCAGCATGTGCACGCCGGACAGGGTCGGTGAGATGCCGTGCACGACCTGCAGGAAGGTCGGCAGATAGGTCATCGCGCCGAACATGGCGAAGCCGACGATGAAGCTGATGACGGCGGCGAGGGTGAAGGTGCGGATGCCGAACAGCTTCAGCGGCAGCACCGGTTCGGCGGCCCGGCGCTCGACGGCGACGAACGCCACGGCGAGCAGCACCCCCAGCAGGGCGAGCCCGATGATCTGGGGCGAGCCCCAGGCCCAGGTCGTACCGCCGAGGGAGGCGACCAGGACCAGGCAGGTGGCGACGGCGGCGATCAGGGCGGTGCCGAGGTAGTCGATGACGTGGTGGGCGGTGCGGCGCGGGATCCGCAGGGCGGTGGCGATCACGGCGAGCGCGACCACGCCGACGGGCAGGTTGACGTAGAACACCCAGCGCCAGCTCAGGTGCTCGGTGAGCAGTCCGCCGAGCAGCGGTCCCAGCACACTGGTCGCCCCGAACACGGCCCCGAACAACCCCTGGTACCGCCCGCGTTCGCGCGGCGGCACGAGGTCGCCGACGATCGCCATGGACAGCACCAGCAGCCCACCGCCGCCCAGTCCCTGCAGCGCGCGGAAGCCGATCAGCTGGGGCATGTTCTGCGCCATGCCGCACAGCGCCGAGCCGATCAGGAAGATGACGATGGCCGTCTGGAAGAGCCTCTTGCGCCCGTACTGGTCGCCGAGCTTGCCCCACAGCGGGGTCGCGGCGGTCGAGGCCAGCAGATAGGCGGTGACCACCCAGGACAGGTGTTCCAGGCCGCCGAGGTCGCTGACGATGGTGGGCAGCGCGGTCGACACGATCGTCTGGTCGAGGGCGGCGAGCAGCAGCCCGAGGAGCAGCGCGCCGATCGGGACGAACACATTGCCGGGGACGTGCTCGCCGGCCTCCGCCTCCTTGTGCGTGCCGTGCGTGTCCAGGGCCATGGAGACCTCCCGGGGCTCGGGTGCACCTTCCATCGTGGTCGGTGTCACCGTTTATGGCCTGTTGAGTCCCGCGTTTCCGGCGACGGATGTGGAGAACGTGCGCATAGTCTCGGAGGTTCGTGAGGGGAGGGGCGAACACATGACTGATTCCGAGGATCCCGGGGGTCGTACCTGCCCGGCGTGCGGGGCACCGAGGGGCCGGGACCACAGCCCGTCCTGCGACTGCACCGAACGCGCCGCCGAGGCCCTGCGCGAGACCCGCTCGGCCGAGGCGGCAGCGGCGGAGGACTTCGACCCGCTGCGGATACGGCCGTACGTGGAGGTCGAAGAGGGCCGCCCGGTACCGGGCGCGCCCCGTGTGCCGTCCGACGCGGAGACCCGGCCGGTGCCGGCTGTCGAGGCCACCCTGCCGCTGGGGCCAGTGGCGGGGCCGAGCGCGGCCGGCCCGCGGACGTCCGGGGGCGGCGGGCGGCACGGGACGGGCGGGCCGGGTGCCGGCGGCGCCGACGAACCCGGTGCGGCGGAGCCACCGGCCGACGGGACGTCCCTCCGGCGGTCGCGCCGTACGGTCCTGCTGGCCGTCACGGGCGCCGGGATGACGCTCGTGGCGGCGGCCGGGTTCGCGAGCGGGCTGTTCTCGTACCATCCGCCGTCCCGGGACCGGGCCGTCCAGGAGGTCAGGGAGAGCGTCCCGGAGGTGAACACACCGAGCCAGGCGTCACCGACGACGCCTTCCCACCCGCCCGCCCTGCCCCGCTCGCCCGTGCCGTCGCCC